>NZ_JACCSU010000047.1 GCF_013812825.1 Sphingomonas sp.
GGGCTCGGGGGAGGCGGGCCAACTTCGGTTGTCAGCGATCGCTCAGGGACCGCTGCCTGTAGAAGGTGCGCCAGCCTTGGCGCGATTGCTAGTGTCCGCTTTCGACCCAAAGCAGACATTCAGACAAAGCTGCGTAGCTTCACCTGCTCAACCTTCTGCGTGTACAGGAACCGCTCAACTGGGAGTTGAAGCGTGTGAAGGTGGTCCGGTGGGGAATGATAGGCTGCGGCGCCGTGACGGAAAGGAAGAGCGCACCTGCCTACTCGCAAGTAGCCGGATTTGACCTTGTTGCTGTGGCATCTCGGCGAGCCAGTGCGGCTAGGAATTATGCATTGCAACACGGCCTCCCACTCGCCTTCGATCATGGCTCGGAGCTTATCCACTCGCCTGAGGTGGATGCGGTCTACATCGCCACCCCTCCATCGTCTCATTTTGATCTGGCGATCCAGACCGCACGGGCGGGAAAGCCATGCTGTGTTGAAAAGCCGCTTGCCATGACCCACGCTGAGGCAACCCAGCTGGTATGTGCCTTCAAGGCCGCTCGGCAGCCGCTGTTCGTCTCCTACTATCGCCGTTCATTGCCTAGGTTCAAACGCGTGCAGCAATGGCTTGAGCAGGGCGCGATCGGTCGGGTGCGCCACATTCACTGGTCGCTGGCTCGGCAGCCCACGGGGGGCGATCTTGCAGGCGACCTAGGTTGGCGAACCGACAGGAAAGAAGCGCCGGGCGGCTACTTCGAAGACTTGGGCTGCCACGGCCTAAACCTCTTCGACTTCCTTTTGGGCCCCATAGTCGACGCCAGCGGCGTCAGTCAGAATCAGCAGGGCTTCTACGAAGTCCCCGATGCAGTCGCCGCATCTTGGCGTCACGCCGGAGGAATGATCGGATCCGGGTTCTGGAACTTCGCCTCCGCCAAGCGAGCAGACGAAGTTCAAATCATCGGGTCGGAAGGCATGATCCGCTTTTCTGTCTTTGATGAGGTGCCGCTGGTTTTGGAGACGCCCTCCACAAACGAGGTGCTGAACATCGAAAATCCGGATCCAATTCAGCTCAACCACGTCAAGAACATGATGCTTCACCTTTCAGGCGGCGAGTGTCACCCTTCCCTGGGAGAGAGCGCAGCACGAACCGACTGGGTGCTTGATCAAGTGCTCGGGCCAGTCAGGACCCAACGCCACTAGCGAATGTCCGGTTTCGACCCATTGCGGACATTGCGGAAAGTTCAGCGGCTTGGGCTATATCGAGCCATGTTCATCCGTTTTGTGATTGCGAGCCGCGACGAAGACTCTGGCCGCAGGCAGGGGTTGTTCCAAGCAGCCGACGAACTCCGCGCGTCCGGTCGCATGAGCGGCTCCCATGAGCAGCGCCTAAACGAGGTGGAGCGTTGGTTTCGAGAAAACCTACCCGTGCCGAAGCGGTTTGCGGTGTCGTCCAAGCCCCGCCGCAAGGCGCAAGCAATTACCTGGTTCCGACATACGGCAACCGAGCAGATTGCCCGGATGCGCGATTTTCAGACAATACTCGAAAGCTATGGCGTCGGCGTGGAAATGCTGCGCGAGAAGCGTCCCGGCTACGTCGTTTACGAAGACGAACATCAAGTCGTCGCATACCCGTTCTCAGAGACGCGCTGTTGACCGCCTAATGTCCGCTCTCCACCCATTGCGGACATTAGACGGTTGCCCGACAAGAGTGTCGATGGCTCAACATTTCGCCGGATCGAGGATGGACCGCACAAGCGGAATAGTCATGCTCGTCGCAACGATGCTGGCGCTCTTGGTGGGCTTTGCGGTTGGGCCGCCCAGCGCGGACGCAATCATTTTTGGGGTTCTCTTGCTGCTGGGCCTTCTGGTGGTGTCCTTCGGCGCGTGGGCGCTGCGTCTGTGGCGGGTTGGTAAGATTGCCACGGACAAGGCCGATCTAATTGCGCCTTATTTTGAACCGGCGATACGACTGTTCTTGACGCTATGGCTCGGCTTGGCCGGTGCCGGCATGATCCTATTCATCGCCGGGCTGGTCTCGCTCCCGACCGGCATCGCGACAAACGCCATCGTCAGCGCCTTCATCTATCTTGCTGGCGTCGCGATGGTGAACCGATGCATAGGCAGCACGCTCGTCAATGTGGCAATCTTGCGGAGTGCTCCGCGACGGAACGGCGCTGTCAACGGCTAATCATCGGAGCGGCGTAATGTCCGCTTTCCACCCAAAGCGGACATTAGAGGGCCGGACGTTTAGCGGATCACCAGGGTGCCGATTGTCACTGGCTATGAATCGTGCCCCGGTCGACTTGCCTGACAGTCGGTCCGACTGCGGCTTAGCAGCCCTACATCAGTGACCGCCTTCGATCCACTGTATGCCCGCGCTGCGAAAGGCATCGGCGAGCGCCGCCTCGAGGTCGAGAGATTCCCAGCCTCTCATAGGATTTAGATGATCGACGAGATTGGGCAGCAGCCTTACTCCGAATCGCCTAACCGCTCTGCTCGCCTTGTGTCCGGCCTTGTGCTGGTCGAAGCGCAAATCAGGGTCTCGTGAGGTCTGCCCAACATACAAGCCCCACCTCCCCATTCGACACGGGTCGTGTAACAGGATCACGTATACCGAATGGTCGGCGCGCCGCTCTCTCGCAGTCGTAGCTTGGAAAGTTCGGGCGACCCGCTCAGCTTTCCTTATCCAGTCTGGGCCGTTCATCTCCACAGAACCTAGAGGGGCGTGCGACTGTAAACAACACACCCATAGCGGACGCTTGGGTCTGCTTTCCGCCCATTGCGGACATTACCGAATGTCCGCTTTCGACCCATTGCGGACATCCGCGGCATCTGCCACTCAGATGTTGCCGGATCGCTACCTTATTGGAGTTCAACACATGCGGCGTGTCCTGATTATGCTGGATGTAACCGAGGCTGAGGCGGGCGAGGTCGTCAATGCCCTCGTTCCGGTGTCGCCTCACTTCAAAGGCCTAGGGGTTAAGGAGGCATTCGAACAGGTTCGATCTGTCGCACCGCAAGGGGCACGAGGAATACTCCTTCAGATACGCTCCAGAGCGAGCGGGGAGCTTGGCGGACCGGACACGGGCATAGCTTACCAAGAAGTAGGCTGAGCACCACCAGCGCTAACGTCCGCTTCTGTAATGGGCCATGGTGTCAAGTCTCCCGGGGCGTCCTGCCGCTGGTTTCTTGCTTCTGTCCGTGGTCAGCTAGGGAGCCGCCACATCATACGGTCAGTGGAAGCGGTGAGCCCATCTTTCGAGCGTCGTCTGCGCCGCAGCGACTGCGGACATTAGCCTTCATCGACAAAACTTACCGTTTATTTTCGAGAGGCGGCGGATCATGTTTGGCTTTAGAGGCGGAGAAAGCTAGGATGTCGTTCGGCGCAAGAGAGGCTACATGGTCGAAGCCAAAGCACGTTGGCCCTTCCTCACCCATTTCGATGCATCGACCATCAAGAACGATCGGCAGCTCGTGACCATGGTCAAGGAACGCTGCTCATTGTCGCAGGCCGACGCGGATAGCGACGTGCGGCAATGGATGAAGGGCAGGGTCCTTTGACTCATGGCATACGGGCAGCCCGCGCCTCCTGAAATACCCCTGTTTTTCAACGAAATGGGAGTGAGTAGCATCGAGATCGGCGTCGCCGCTTTTTATTGCATGGGTGTGCTGCCCCCGCACGATCATCCCCACGTCTACCTGAACATGGGCGAGCAAGCGGATATCTTGTGTCCGTACTGTTCGACCCAATTCCGGCTGAATCCTGCGCTTCGCTGGAACGAAACAATTCCAATCAATTGCTGGGCGGCCCGCGCGTGAACCAGGATCGCAAACTTGCTGAGCGGCCGGACAATGACTGCCACCTATTGCGATGCTGGCACGAATGGGAGTTCGACGGGCGCGAAAAGCGCATCATCCTGTGTGTGGAAACTGCCCGTGAACTGCGGCCCGGCTGTGAGGACTTCGATGCAAGACAGCTCGACCAGTTGGTCGAGGAAGCCGTGCGAGCTCCAGTCCAATCGATTCAATACGTATCGTCCCCGAGCGCTAATCTCGGTCGGGCTTACCCGACATTGCAGCCACCCATTGCGGACATTCAGCTGCCTGACCTATCACTCACACGTGAGCCGGTGGCGCCCAGCCTTAAATCTTTCCCGTCGCTGCATGCGGGCTGGCCCTCTGCTCGCGTAAACCCTTGAGGTGATGATCATGCCGATCTGCGAAACTTGCGGGAACGACTACGACAAGACGTTTGACGTCTTGATGCATGGGGAGAAGCATGTGTTCGACAGTTTCGAATGCGCCATAAGCGCGCTCGCCCC
>NZ_JACCSU010000070.1 GCF_013812825.1 Sphingomonas sp.
CCCCCCCCCCCCCCCCCCACTTCCTTCATTGGCAGCAGCTCCCGCCTCGCCCGCTCCGGCCACGGCCGCGGGATCAGCCCAGCTCGCAACCGCGTTCAACAGCGGCTCGGCGATTGCCGATTTCTACCGCGCACGCGGCGGCCGGCCGCTGTGGCTCGCACCTCAGTCCGGAGCAGCCGCCCAACTGATGCTCGGCCTGCTCAACAGCGCGTCGGTCGATGGGCTCGATCCCGATCGCTACCAGATCGCCAGACTGACCAGCGCGCTGCGCGCCGCGCGGCGCGGCGACATCCGGTCGGTCGAGCGCGCGGAGCTGATGCTCAGCCAGGCGTTCGTCGATTACGCGCGCGACCTGCGGCGGACGCCGAACATCGATATCGTCTATGTCGATCGGGAGCTGGTTCCCGGCCCGCCATTGGTTCGGTACCTGCTCGACAGCGCCGCCTCGGCGTCTTCGCTCGAGAACTTCGTCGACACCATGGCGTGGATGAACCCGACCTACGGGCAGCTCCGCCGGGCCCTGCTGAGCCGCTCCTATTCCGACGACCGGCAGCGGCGCACGCTGATGTTGAATCTCGAGCGCTCGCGGGCGCTGCCGCCGGGCGACCTGCGCCATGTCGTGGTCAATGTGCCCGCCCAGCGATTGTATATGTATGAAAACGGGCAGGTCGTGGATTCCATGCGGGTGGTCGTCGGCAAGCCCAAGCACCCGACCCCGATGATGAACGCGTTCATTCGCGCCGCCGCCCTCAATCCCTATTGGAATGTGCCGCCCGACCTCGCCGCCGAGCGCATCGCTCCCCATGTTGTCAAGCAGGGCGTCCGATATCTGACCGCCAACCGCTATCAGCTGCTGTCGGACTGGAGCGACAAGCCGACCGTCGTCGACCCGGGCACGGTCGACTGGAAGGCGGTCGCGGACGGCCGGGTCGAAGTCCGCATCCGCCAGCTCCCGGGCCCCAACAACGGCTTGGGGATGATAAAATTCCTGTTTCCCAACAGGGAAGGCATCTTCCTTCACGACACGCCCGAGCGGCAGCTTCTGAGCGAGGCGTCGCGGCTCTACAGCGGCGGCTGCATTCGCCTCGAGGACGCGCCGCGTTTCGCCCGCTGGCTGTTCGGCCGCGAACTCAAGAAACAGGGCGACGCGCCCGAGCAAATCGTCCCCATCCCGACGCTGGTCCCGCTCTACATCACTTATCTGACCGCGGTCCCGAGCGGTTCATCTGTCGCTTATTATGACGATGTATACGGAAGGGACGCGGCGCGGCTTGTGGCCGTCGGAGCGGAGCATCGCGCGGGCCGTTGACCAAGGCGGGCGCCGGCTCCATATAAAGAGCATCGGAGAAAAAAGTGATGAGTTTGCGTAACTTAAGCGCTCGCGCGAGCCCCGTGCTCTCGTTCGCAAAGGCGGCCCGCATGGCCGCCCTGCTGCCGCTTGTCGCGGCGACCCTGACGATCACCAACGCCGCGCCGGCGGCCGCGCAACGCAAGGCGGTGGCGCGCGAAAACCCCGGAATGGGCAACGCGATCGCCGAATTCTACCGCTCGCGCGGCGGTGCACCGTTGTGGTTCTCGCCGACGGCCGGACCCGCGCCGCACCAGTTGCTCCAGCTTCTGAGCACGGCGCACGCCGACAATCTGAATCCCAACCGCTACCGCGTCGCGCAGCTCTCGAGAGCGGTTCAGGCCGCCTCGCGCCGCCACCCGGCCGCCGTGCAGCGCGCCGAAGTGATGCTGAGCGAGGCGTTCGTCACCTATGTCCGCGATCTCAAGCGCGACCCGAACGTCGGCATCATCTACGTCGACCCCGAGCTCAAGCCGACCCCGCCTTCGCCGCGAACCATCCTCGACCAGGCGGCGAGCTCCGGCTCGGTTTCCAGATATATGGAACGGATGGGCTGGATGAGCCCGGTCTACGTGCAGCTTCGCCGAGCGCACGCCGCCCGTCAGTACCGCAACGAACATGAGCGCCAGCTGCTGGCGGTCAACATCGAGCGCGCCCGGGCGCTGCCTTCGGGCAGCCACCGCTATGCGATCGTCAACCCGGCGGCGCAGCGGTTGTACATGTACGAGGACGGCCAGGTCGTCGACATGATGCGGGTCATCGCCGGCAAGCCCTCGCCCCAAATCGCCCAGACGCCGATGATGAGCGCGTTCATCCGCTTCGTGGTGCTCAACCCCTATTGGAACGCGCCGGCCGACATCACCGCGCAGCGCCTCGCTCCCAACGTCCTCAAGCAGGGCCCGAGCTATCTCAAGGCGAAGGGCTATCAGGTGATGTCCGACTGGACGGACAACGCCAGGGTCGTCAGTCCGGCCTCGGTCGACTGGCGGGCCGTCGTCGCCGGACGGGTCCCGATCCGCCTTCGCCAGAACCCCGGTCCCGCCAACTCGATGGGCCAGATGAAGTTCATGTTCCCCAACGAGCAGGGGATCTGGCTCCACGACACGCCGTCGAAGGAATTGCTCGACGAGGCCGCCCGTCTGGCGAGCAACGGCTGCGTTCGGCTGGCCGATGCGCCGCGGTTCGCGCGCTGGCTGTTCGGCCGGCCGATCAAGGCGCAGGGCGCACGGCCCGAGCAGAAGGTCCCGCTGCCTGTCCCGGTCCCAGTGTACATCACCTATCTGACAGCCGTCCCGAGCGGGTCTTCGATCGTCTATTTCGACGACGTCTACGGGCTCGACCGGCGCGATCGCCGCCTGGCGAGCCGCTAAGCCGGCGATTTCAGCGGTTTGGGGTCCAGTCCGGGTACCAAGTGATGTCCTGCGCCACGGGCCGGCCCTGCGGATCCCGCGCCGGCCGGAAGCGGACATGTTGCAGTGTCAGGCTGCACATCAGCGAATCGACGCTGGAATTGCCGCTCGAGCGGGCGACCCGGCAATTGGAGAGCCGGCCGTCGGTGTTGACCTTGACGGTGATGCCGACGCGGCCCCGGCGCATGCCGCTGGCGGTGACGAAGCGCCGGTATTCGCGATCGGGAATCTTGCTGATCCTCTGAGCCGGGGTGAAGCCGTCGCCGCTGCCGCCGCTGCCCCTGCCGCCGCCGCCGAGGCCGGTCCCCGACCCGCCGGCGCCGGTTCCGGTTCCGGAAGCTGCCGCGCCGGCTGTCGCCGCGCTGCCGGTCGACGGCACTCGGGATGCGACGACCGGCGACTTGGCCGGAAGGACGATCTTCGGCGGCGGGGCCACGACCGGGGTCGGCAGCGCTTTCTTGGCCGCCGCTCCCTCCTTTTCCTTGGCGCGTTCGGGAGTCGGGCTCGGCGGCGGTGGCGGCGGCGGGGGTGGCGGAAGCTCGGTGATGTCGAATGTCCGCAGCCGCTCGATGGTCGTCGCGACAGTGCGGACATTGAGCCCGGTCAGGATCACCGCTCCAAGCGCGACGTGAACGGCCAGCACGCCGGCCAGCGCCTTGATCCGGTCGGGCTTGTGCGAAGCTTGGTAGGCCATGGGCGCCTCGTCGTGATCCCAACGCTTCGGCTGGCGGAAAGTTTGATTGCCCGGGCCAAGTCCCACGGTCAGCCGGCCTGCTGTTGTTCCAGCCATTTCTCGAGCCATTTGATGGTGTAGTCGCCGCGCATGAAGTCGTCGTCCTGGACGATCTGCTGGTGAAGCGGGATGGTGGTCTTCATGCCCTCGACGAGGAACTCCTCGAGCGCCCGGCGAAGGCGCATGATGCAGCGCTCCCGAGTCGATCCGTAGACGATCAGCTTGGCGATCATGCTGTCGTAGTAAGGCGGGACCCGGTAGCCGGTGTAGAGGCCGCTATCGACCCGCACGTGCATGCCGCCCGGGGCGACGTAATTCTTCACCGTGCCCGGCGACGGAGCGAAGGTCTGCGGGTCCTCGGCATTGATTCGGCACTCGATCGCGTGCCCGTGAAGCCGGATTTCCTCCTGGCGGCACGACATGCCCTGGCCGCTTGCAACCCGGATCTGCTCGCGGACCAGGTCGATTCCGCTGATCATCTCGGTGACCGGGTGCTCGACCTGGAGCCGGGTGTTCATCTCGATGAAGTAGAACTCGCCATCCTCGTAGAGGAACTCGATGGTGCCGGCGCCCCGGTAGCCCATCTCGGCCATCGCTTTGGCCACGATCCCGCCCATCCGCTCGCGCTGCTCGGCGCTGATTGCCGGGGAGGGGGCTTCCTCGAGCACCTTCTGGTGGCGGCGCTGGATCGAGCAGTCGCGCTCGCCGATGTGGACCGCATTGCCGTCGCCGTCGCCGAACACCTGGAATTCGATGTGGCGCGGATCGGCGAGATATTTCTCGAGGTAGATGGTGTCGTCGCCGAACGCCGAGCGCGCCTCGGACGCGGCCTGGCTCATCAGGCTTTCGAGCTGGGCTTCGGAGGTCACCACCTTCATGCCGCGCCCGCCGCCGCCCGATGCCGCCTTGATCAGCACCGGATAGCCGACCTTCTTCGCCACCTTGCGGGCATCGGCGATGCTGTCGAGCGGCCCGTCGGATCCGGGCACCAGCGGCAGGCCGAGCCGGGCGGCGGTCCGTTTGGCCTCGATCTTGTCGCCCATGGTCCGGATGTGCTCGGGCTTGGGACCGATCCAGATGATGTTGTGGAGCTCGACGATCTCGGCGAACTGGGCGTTTTCCGACAGGAAGCCGTAGCCGGGGTGGATGGCGTCGGCGTGAACCACTTCGGCGGCCGAGATGATGTTGGGGATGTTGAGGTAGCTTTCGGTCGCCGGCGGCGGGCCGATGCAGACCGTCTCGTCGGCGAGGCGCACATGCATCGCGTCGGCGTCGGCGGTCGAGTGCACGGCGACGGTTTCGATGCCCATTTCGTGGCACGCGCGGTGGATTCGGAGCGCGATTTCGCCGCGGTTGGCAATCAGCAGCTTCTTGATCGGCATCGGCTGGCCGTTAGCCGAGCACGATGAGGGGCTGATCGAACTCCACGGGCTGGGCGTCGGCGACGAGGATTTTCTTGATCACTCCGCCGCTTGGGGCAGTGATCGGGTTCATCACCTTCATCGCCTCGATGATCAGCAAGGTATCCCCGGCCGTGACCGCGTCGCCCACCGAGACGAACGGCTCGACTCCCGGTTCGGGCGACAGGAACGCCGTGCCGACCATCGGGGACTTGATCGTCTGGCCGGACAGATCCTCGGCGGGAGCGGCGGCCGAAGGGGCCGCAGGCTGGGACCCCGGGGGGGCCGCTTCCCTGTGGGTTTCCGGCGTTGGGGCGGGCGCGAAGCCACGCCTCACCTTGATTCGGCGAGGGCCGTCGGCGACCTCGATCTCGCTCAAGTCGTTGTCGGTCAGCAACTGGGCGAGATCGCTCACCAGCTTGGCGTCGATCCGCATTGACCCGTCATCGGCTTCGGCCTCTGGGGCCTTGCTTCGGACAGGCTTACCGGGTTCGGCCATCGGCGAAAGTTCCCTCGTTCATTCCGGCCAGTCGTTTGCGATTGGCCGTGGAGCTTCCTATCTGCGGTTTGTCAATGACGATCGATGCCCAACAAAGCCTCGCGATCCACGTCAACGGCGAGGAGCGCCGGGTGCCCGCCGGGCTCAGCATCGCCGCGATGCTGGCCGAGCTCGGGCTCAATCGGCAGCGGGTCGCGGTCGAGCGCAATCTCGAGGTGGTTCCGCGCTCGAGGCTTGCCGATCTGCGGGTCGAGGACGGCGACCGCTATGAGATCGTCCATTTCGTCGGAGGCGGCTGAGTGACCGCACATGCGGTTCCAGGCCAGGCGCTCAGCGGCGTCGACAGCGACAGTTGGACGGTCGCTGGCCGAACCTTCACGTCGCGGCTGATCGTCGGCACTGGCAAGTACAAGAGCTTCGAGGAGAATGCCGCGGCGGTCGACGCGTCGGGGGCCGAGATCGTCACCGTCGCGGTGCGCCGGGTCAACATCGCCGACCCCAAGCAGCCCATGCTGACCGATTTCATCGATCCCCAGCGGGTCACCTATCTTCCCAACACCGCCGGCTGCTTCACCGGCGAAGACGCGGTCCGGACGTTGCGCCTGGCGCGCGAGGCGGGCGGCTGGAGCCTGGTCAAGCTCGAGGTGCTGGGCGAAGCCAGGACGCTCTATCCCGACATGCTCGAGACGCTCCGGGCGACCGAAATCCTCGCCAAGGAGGGGTTCGAGCCGATGGTCTATTGCGCCGACGACCCGATCGCCGCGAAGCGGCTCGAGGACGCGGGCGCGGTCGCGATCATGCCCTTGGGAGCGCCGATCGGCTCGGGCCTCGGCCTGCAAAACCTGGTCACCATCCGGCTGATCGTCGAGGGCGCCAAGGTGCCGGTGCTGGTCGACGCCGGGGTCGGCACCGCCAGTGACGCCGCCGAGGCGATGGAGCTTGGCTGCGACGGAGTGCTGATGAACACCGCGATCGCCGAGGCCAAGGACCCGGTGCTGATGGCCCGGGCGATGAAGGCAGCGGTCGAGGCCGGACGCCTCGCCTATCTCGCCGGACGGATGCCCAAGCGGCGCTATGCGGACCCGTCGAGCCCGCTCGCCGGGATCATTTGATCGCGGTCACCACGTGCGCGGACATTGGCGCGTCCAGTCCGTCCGGTCCTTCAAACTGTTGCAAGGCCCGGGCGGCCGCCTCGGTTGCTCGCTCGAGCGCATCGGATCCGTATTTCTCGATCTCGGTGCGCATCGGGCTGCCCTGGCAAAGGCCTTTCGCAGCCTCGGCGGCCGATCGCGCCCGGCTCCTGAGGCCGACGGTTTCGAACTCGATGTCCTGAAAGCCCGCGGCGAGCAGGTCGTGCTCGATCAGAGCGGGATCGTGATAGCGGAACGGAATTCGTTCGTAGAAGGCGCCGGAATTGTCCGGGAAGAGCCCGGCGACCGCCGCCCCGGCGGCCTTGGTTGCGAGGTTGCGATCGATGCTGTCCCAGATGACCAGCAGATAGCGGCCGCCTTCGCGGAGCACTCGGCGCGCCTCCGCGTTGGCGGCGACCTTGTCGGGGAAGAACATCACTCCGAACTGGCAGACGACGAGGTCGAAGCTGGAGTCGTCGAACGGCAGCTGCAGCGCGTCCGCCGCCAGGAAGCTCACCTGGTCCGATTGGAGACGCGAGGCGGCGACCTCGAGCATCGGCTGGTTGAGGTCGGTGGCGACGATCTCCGCTTGCGGCAGCGCGGTGTGCAGCGCGGCGGTGACGATGCCGGTGCCGGCCGCAGTCTCCAGGATCCGCTGTGGCCGCAGCGCCTTGGCGCGCTCGGCGACGATCTCGGCATAGGGCTCGAACAACAGCGGCACCAGGTAGCCGTCGTAGATGCTCGGGATGGAGCCGGCGAAAACCGTGTCGCTCGTGGCCATTGGAACGCCCTTCGGGTCTGCAAGTTAGTGTCGGCGAGCCGACGCTGATGACAGATTTCGCCAAGCTTCGCGAGCGGATGGTGGAGCGGCAAATTGCCGCGCGGGGAATTCGCGACCCGATGCTGCTCGACGCGTTCCGGCAAGTGCCCCGCGAGGAGTTCGTCGCGCCCGCGCATGCCGCCCAGGCGTATGGCGACCACCCGCTGCCGATCGAGGCCGGGCAGACGATCTCGCAGCCCTATATCGTCGCGCTGATGATCGAAGCGGCCGGCATCAAGCCGGGCGACCGGGTGCTCGAGGTCGGCGCCGGCTCCGGCTACGCGGCGGCGGTGATGAGCCAAATCGCCGACCAGGTGATTGCCGTCGAGCGCAAGCCCGAGCTGGTGGCGGTGGCGACCGAGCGCCTCAGGCGGCTCGGCTACGACAATGTGGCAATCCTCGAGGGCGATGGCACGCGCGGCTGCCCGGACGGCGCGCCCTACGACGCGATCCTCGCCGCGGCCAGCGGAAGCCACGTGCCGCAGCCGCTGGTCGACCAGCTGGCTCCGGGCGGGCGCTTGGTGATGCCGGTGGGCAGGCAGGCCTGGGTGCAGAAACTCGTCAAGCTGACCAAATTGCCGGACGGCGAGGTCGAACGCGAAAGCCTCGGCGAAGTCCGCTTCGTGCCGCTGATCGGCGAGGAAGGGTGGAAGGATGCTGGATAGCGAACTTGAGTTGCTGCCGGAACTGATCCGCACGTCCGCGGAGCCGCTGCCTCAGATCGACGAGCCTGCATTCGGGGCGATGTTCGACCGCTTCGGCGAAGCGCGCGTCGTGCTGCTCGGCGAGGCGAGCCACGGCACGTCCGAATTCTACCGCGCGCGCGCCGCGATCTCGCGGCGGCTGATCGAGCGTCACGGCTTCAACATTGTCGCGGTCGAGGCCGACTGGCCGGATGCCGCCACCGTCGACCGCTATGTCCGGTGCCGCGCGCGGCGCGAGGGCGAGGAGGCGGCATTCGAGCGCTTCCCGACCTGGATGTGGCGCAACACCGACGTCGACGACTTCATCCGCTGGCTGCGCGGCCACAACCACGGCCGCGAGTACGAGGCGATGACCGGCTTCTACGGGCTCGACCTGTACAACCTGTCGAGCTCGATGCGGGCGGTGATCGATTTCCTCGAGCGCGAGGACCCGCAGCTCGCCGAGCTCGCGGTCAAGCGGTACGGCTGCCTCGAGCCGTGGGCCGACAATCCCGCCGCCTACGGCCGCCATTCGCTGGTCGAGGGCTATGCGCGCTGCGAGGTCGGCGTCGTCCAGATGCTGAAGGAGCTGATGGACGGTCGCATGCAATGCCTGTCCGAGGAATGCGACGAGTGGCTCGATGCCTCGGCCAACGCGCGCCTGGTGAAGAACGCCGAGGCCTATTATCGAGTGATGTACCACGGCTCGGCGGAGAGCTGGAATCTGCGCGACACGCACATGTTCGAGACTTTGTGCCAGCTGCTCGAGGCCAAGGGGCCGCGATCGAAGGTGATCGTGTGGGCGCACAACAGCCACATCGGCAACGCGGCTTTCACCGACATGGGCATGTCGCGCGGCGAGCTCAACATTGGCCAGCTCTGCAAAGAGCGGTTCGGCGATGAGGCGGGGCTGATCGGCTTTGGCACTCACACGGGCACGGTCGCCGCCGCCGACGACTGGGACGAGCCGATGCGGATCAAGCGGGTGCGGCCGTCGCTGCCGGGAAGCCACGAGCGCATGTCGCACGACAGCGGCATTTCGCGCTTTCTCCTCGACCTGCGCGAAGGCGAAGCGGACGAGCGATTGCTCGAGGCGCTCGAGGAGCCGCGGCTCGAGCGCTTCATCGGGGTCATCTACCGGCCCGAGACCGAGCGCTGGAGCCATTATTCGGAAGCGATCCTGCCCAGGCAGTTCGACGCGTGGGCATAATTCGACGAGACCAGGGCGGTCACTCCGCTGCCGGGCGAACAGCGGCCTGGGGAGGAAGAGACGTATCCATTTGGGCTCTAAGGTCTTTCTGTGGATAAGAAGCTGTCGAGCCTGTGGATAACATTTTGCACTCCGAAACAGACGTAACTTTGCGGATCAATTCGGGCACTTAACTCGTAGGCGTTACAGGGCACCGGACTTCCGGAGAAGGCCCGGAGAAGATGATGCGTAGTCGCCGCGTAGAGTATGGAAGTTTCCGGGCGCGAATGGAGGATTTGGTCCCGCTGCTTGGAGCTGATCCTCAGCAAGTCAAGCCCGGCTTCGACAAGGCGCCCAAGCCTTTCGCCCGGACTCGGCGCCGTACCGCCTACCTCATCAACCAATATCTGTTCGAGCACTCGCGGCGCTGAGCGCGGCGGCGGGGCTCACTTACGCTTCCGCAGCTCCGAGATGGTCGTCTGGTTACTGATCTGCTCGACGTCGGTCTTCAGGTGAAGCAGGCGGATGCCCCGTTTCTTTAAAGCCCGGTCGAGCGCCGCGGCGAAGTCGTCCGTCCGCTCAACCGTCGCCGCCCAGCCTCCGTAAGCGCGGGCGAGCGCCGCAAAATCCGGATTTTGAAGATCGGTCCCGGACACCCGCTCTGGATAGTCGCGCTCCTGGTGCATCCGGATCGTGCCGTAGCTGGAATTGTCGACGAGGATCACCAGCAGATCGAGCCCTCGCCCGGCCGCGGTCGCCAGTTCCTGCCCGTTCATCAGAAAATCGCCGTCGCCCGCGACGCAGACCACCGGGCGGTCCTGGAATCGCAGCGCCGCGGCGACCGAGGCAGGCAGTCCGTAGCCCATCGTGCCGCTGGTCGGCGCAAGCTGGGTCGGCATGCAGCCGTAGCGCCAGTAGCGGTGCCACCAGCCGGAGAAATTGCCGGCGCCGTTGCAGATGATCGTGTTCACGGGGAGCTTGTCGCGCATCACCTTGACGCACGGGCCGAGGTCGAGCTGGACACCGTCGCGCGGTTTCGGCTCGGACCATTCGAGCCACTGCTTGTGCGCCTCCTCGCCGGCGGAAAAGCGGACCAGATCGGGCTCGTGCCAGTCGGCGACGACTTCCGCGAACTCGCCCATGTCGGCGCAGATCGGCAGGTCGGCGTGGTAGATCCGGCCGAGCTCATTGGGGTCCGGATGGACGTGGACCAGAGTCTGCCCGGGATGGTCGGGAGCGATCAATTTGTAGCCGTCGGTGGTCGCCTCGCCGAGCCGGGCGCCGGCGACCAGGAGCAGGTCGGCCTCGCGGATGCGCTGCTGAAGCTCCGGGTTGGGGCCGTAGCCGAGGTTGCCGGCGTAGACCTGGCAGCTATTGGCGATCGCGTCCTGCCGCCGGAACGCGGCCGCCACCGGGATTCCGTAGCGGTGGGCGAAGGTGGCGAAGTGATGGGCGGCGCGCGGGCTCCAGTCGGCGCCGCCGACGATCGCGACCGGCGCGCAGGCTTCCTTCAACAGCTCGAACAAAGCCTGGATCGCGCCCGGGTCGGGGGCTTCGGCGAGCGGCGGGACGTTGGGCCGGTCGGCGGCCTCGACCTCGTCGCGAAGCATGTCCTCGGGGATGGCCAGCACGACCGGGCCCGGACGGCCGGCGGTCGCGACACGCCAGGCTCGGGCGACATATTCGGGGATCCGACGAGCATCGTCGATCCGCGCCGCCCATTTGGCGATCGGCCGAAAGAACGCTGCGAAATCCACCTCCTGGAACCCCTCGCGGTCCTTGTCGGAGCGGTCGAGGTCGCCGACGAACAGGATCATCGGGGTTGAATCCTGGAAGGCGACATGGACCCCGCCGCTGGCGTTGGTCGCACCGGGACCGCGGGTGACGAAGGCGACGCCCGGCCGCCCCGTCATCTTGCCGTCGGCATCGGCCATGTAGGCGGCGCCGCCCTCCTGCCGGCAGACGACGAGGTCGATCTCGGGCGTGTCGTGGAGCGCATCGAGAACGCTAAGGAAGCTTTCGCCCGGCACCGTGAAGATCCGGTCGCAGCCCTGGATCCGAAGCTGGTCGACTAGGATGCGTCCGCCGGTTCGCTTTTTCGGTTTTGGAGCCATGGGCGGCCGTGTAGCCACCCCGTCATTCCCGCGAAAGCGGGAATGACGTTCGAAGGGCGTCGCTCAAGCCTGGTGGATCGCCTTGACCACCTGGTAGGTCTCGAGCCCTTCCTTGCCGCCTTCGCTCCCGAAGCCGGAATCCTTGACCCCCCCGAACGGCGCGTCGGCGACCGAGATGTTGAAGGTGTTGATGCCGACCATGCCGGCCTCGATCGCGTCGCCGAGCAAATTGGCGCGGCGGCCGTTCTCGGTGAAGGCGAAGGCGGCGAGGCCGTAAGGCAGGCGGTTGGCCTGCTCGACCGCGTCGTCGAATGTGTCGAAGGGACGAGACACGGCAACAGGTCCGAACGGCTCGTTGTTCATGATGTCGGCTTCGAGCGGCACGTCGGCGAGCAGGGTCGGCTGGAAGAAGAAGCCGCTGTCGCCCGGCTCGCCGCCGGCAACGACGCGCGCGCCTTTCGCCCGTGCGTCCTCAATCATCGCTGCGACCGCTTCGGGGCGGCGCTTGTTGGCGAGCGGGCCCATTTTGGTGTCCTCGGCAAGGCCGTCGCCGACCTTTACCTTTTGAGTGCGCCTGGCGAAGCCGTCGATGAAGGCCTCGTAGATGCCTTGCTGCACATAGAATCGCGTCGGCGAGACGCACACTTGCCCCGCGTTGCGGAATTTCTGCGGGACGACCATGTCGAGCGTCTTCTCGAGGTCGCAATCGTCGAAGATCAGCACCGGCGCGTGGCCGCCCAGCTCGAGCGTCACTCGGGTCAGGCTGTCCGCGGCCAGCTTCATCAGATGCTTGCCGACCGGGACCGAGCCGGTGAAGCTCATCTTGCGGATGACCGGCGAGCCGATCAGCTTGCCGCTGACCATGTCCGGGACTCCGTGGACCAGCTGGAACACGCCCTTGGGCAGGCCGGCATCGTCAAGGGCGCGGGCGAGCGCGCCGGTGCAGCCGGGCGTCTCCTCGGGCGGCTTGGAGATCACCGAGCAGCCGGCGGCGAGCGCCGCGGCGACCTTCTTGGCGAGCAGGTAGATGGGGAAATTCCACGGCGTGAAGGTGGCGACCGGGCCGACCGGCTCGTGCATCACCCGCGACAGCTGGCCCGGCGGGCGGACCAGCACCCGGCCGTAGTCGCGCCTGGCTTCCTCGGCGTACCAGTCGAACAGCTGGGCGGCGCCGAGGACTTCGCCTTTGGCCTCGGCGAACGGCTTGCCCTGCTCCTGCGTCAGCAGTCGGCCGATGTCCTCCGCCCGCTCGCGCAGAAGCTTCGCCGCCTTGCGCAGGATCGCGCCGCGCTTCTCGACGTCGGTCGAGCGCCACTCCGGGTACGCCCGCTGCGCCGCGGCGAGCGCTTCCTCGAGATCGGCCTCGCTGGCCAGCGGGAGCTCGCCGATGCCGCTTCCGGTGACCGGGTTGACGACGGTGAAATGGTCGCGGTCCTCGCCGGCGCGCCAGCTGCCGTCGATGAACAGCTTCAAGTCTGCTTCATATCCCATGCAAGCGCAGATAGGCTCGCCTTGATGCCGCTGCAACTTGACTAATCCTCCCTTCGAGCGAAGCTCGTGGGGAGGGGGACCATCCACCGAAGAGTGGATGGTGGAGGGGCCAGCGTGCGAGCTACTCGAAATTCAATGCGAGCGGCGCGCCAGCAGCGGCGTGCGATGACTCCTCCCGAAGTGCGGTTGTGGGGCCTGTTGCGCCGTTCGCCTGCAGGAATCCGTTTTCGTCGTCAGCATGCAATTGGCGGCTACGTCGCAGACTTCTACTGCCCGGCAGCCAGGTTGGTAATCGAGGTGGATGGCCAGATTCATGACTCGGCAGACGCTGTCGCGCGAGACGATGTACGGGATCATTATCTGCGGGGGCTTGGCCTGCAGGTCGTCAGGATTCGGGCGGCCGACGTGCTGGCCGATCCGACTGGCGTAGCGGACAGCCTCACTCGTCTGTGTGGCCCCTCCACCACTCAGCATAGCTGAGCGGTCCCCCTCCCCACCGCTTCGCGCCAGGGAGGATGAGGGCTGCTTGATGCCGCTGCAACGGGCGGCTAGCAGCGCGTCTCGAAAAGGAGATGCGAATGACCAAGCAGGAACTGGTGGCCAGGATGCAGGAAGGCCAGGCGTGGATTCCGGGCAAGCGGGTCAAGCTCGATTTCGGCGACCAGGGCGCGGTGATGCTCGACGGCGCGGCCAGCCAAGTCAGCGAGAACGACGGCGAGGCGGACACGACGATCAAGGTCGGCTGGGACGACTGGCAGCAGATGGCGGCGGGTCAGCTGGACGGGATGACCGCCTTCATGACCGGCAAATTGAAAGTCGAAGGCGACATGTCGAACGCGATGCAGCTCCAGGGGGTGCTGGCCAAGCTTCGGAGCTGAAAGGCGGCTGATGAAGAAAATCTACTCCGATGCAACAGCGGCGCTCGACGGGCTGCTCCACGACGGAATGACCATCGCCGCCGGGGGCTTCGGCCTGTGCGGCATTCCCGAGCGGCTGATCGACGCGATCGTCGCCAGCGGGGTCAAGGATTTGACCATCGCGTCGAACAATGCCGGAATCGACAATGAGGGGCTCGGCAAGCTGCTGCGCACCCGCCAGGTGAAGAAGATGATCTCGTCCTACGTCGGCGAGAACAAGGAGTTCGAACGGCAATTCCTCGCCGGTGAACTGGAGGTCGAGTTCTGCCCGCAGGGCACGCTCGCCGAGCGGATGCGCGCCGGCGGCGCGGGAATCCCCGGGTTCTACACCAAGACGGGAGTGGGGACGGTTGTCGCGGAGGGCAAGGAGCTGAAGGAGTTCGACGGCGAAACCTATGTGCTCGAGCGCGGAATCCGCGCGGACTTGTCGATCGTCAAGGGCTGGAAAGCCGACGAGCTCGGCAATTTGATGTTCCGCAAGACCGCCCGCAACTTCAACCAGCCGGCCGCGACCTGCGGCAAGATCTGCGTCGCCGAGGTCGAGGAGATCGTGCCGGTGGGCTCGCTCGACCCCGACTGCATCCATCTGCCGTCGATCTACGTGAAGCGGATGATCTCCGGCGCGCCCTACGACAAGAAAATCGAGTTCCGCACCGTCCGCGAGCGGGAGACGGCATAATGCCCTGGGACCGCAACCGGATGGCCGCGCGCGCCGCGAACGAGCTGCGCGACGGCTATTACGTCAACCTCGGCATCGGCATTCCGACGCTGGTCGCCAACCACATCCCGCAGGGGCTGACGGTGACGCTTCAAAGCGAGAACGGGATGCTGGGAATCGGCCCCTTCCCGTATGACGACGAGGTCGACCCGGACCTGATCAACGCCGGCAAGCAGACCATCAGCGAGCTGCCGTCCTCGTCCTATTTCAGCTCAGCGGACAGCTTCGCGATGATTCGCGGCGGCCACATCGACTTGACGGTACTCGGCGCGATGGAAGTCAGCGAGAAAGGCGACATCGCCAACTGGATGATCCCGGGCAAGATGATCAAGGGCATGGGCGGGGCGATGGACCTGGTCGCCGGGGTCAAGAAGATCATCGTCGTCATGGAGCATGTGTCGAAAAACGGCGACCCCAAGTTCATCCCCGAGTGCACTCTGCCGCTGACCGGCCAGAACGTCGTCGACATGATCATCACCGACTTGTGCGTGTTCCAGCGGCCCGATCACGACAGTTCGTTCAAGCTGGTCGAGTTGGCGCCGGACGTCACGGCGGACGAGGTCCGCTCCAAGACCAGCGCGCATTACGAGGAATGAGGGCCGCCGCCGCTGCGCTGCTGCTGCTGTCGATCGCGGCGTGCGGGAAGCCGGAGCCGGTGGTGATCGACGGGTCGTCGCCGCAAGCGTTCGAGCGCACGACGGCACAGGCGCGGCGCCAGCTTCCGGATGCCGACCGGCTGCTGTTCGACCGGGCGATCCGCACCGTCGGCGGACGCCGCCATGCCGAGCGCGACCCGGCCGCGTTGGCGCGGGTCACCTTCGACGGTATGACCGCAAGCCAGGTCGTCGCCGATCAGCGGGCACACCAGAACTAGGAGGTATCGAATGATTCGATTGGCCACGCTCTTGGTTGCAACCGTGGCGCTCGCTGGCTGCGCTCCCCAAGCCAACGACCAGCCCTCGGCCAATGCGTCGTCGACGAACGCCGCCGCGACCGGCGAGTTCGAGAAGCTGGCGAAGGAAACCGGCGCGAAGGTCGTCATCCAGCACGAGCCCGCCGACATCTCCAAGCTGCCGGGCGTCGCCGGCGCGGCGGGCTGAGTGTGCGCGCACTGCTGAGCGAGGCTCCGGGCGGTCCGGAGACTCTGCGGATCGCTGATCTCCCGGAACCCGGGCCGGGGCCCGGCGAGCTGCTGGTCCGGGTGCGGGCGTGCGCGATCAACTATCCGGACGTGCTGATCATCGAGGATAAGTATCAGTTGAAGCCGCCGCGGCCGTTCGCGCCGGGCGGCGAGGTCGCGGGCGAGGTCGAGGCGGTCGGCGAAAATGTCGACGGCTGGCAAGTCGGCGACCGGGTGATCGCGGTGCCGGGCTTCGGCGGGCTGGTCGAGAAGATCGTTATTCCCGCCAAGATAGCGTTCCGCCTGCCATCCGAGCGCAGTTTTAAGGAGGGGGCCGCGCTGCTCCTCACCTATGCGACGTCGATCCACGCGCTCGCCGATCGCGGCAGGCTGCAGGCAGGACAGACGCTGCTGGTGCTCGGCGCGGCCGGCGGGGTCGGCCTTGCCGCGGTCGAGCTCGGCAAGGCGATGGGCGCGCGGGTGGTCGCCGCGGTCTCGTCGGACGAGAAAGCCGCCGCGGCGCGCGAGGCCGGCGCCGACGAAGCCTTGGTCTATCCCAGCGGGCCGTTCGACCGCGACGGCCAGAAAGCGCTCGCGGCCCTGTTCAAGGGCGCGGTCGGCCCTGCCGGGGCCGAGGTGATCTTCGATCCGGTCGGCGGCGATTATGCGGAAGCTGCGCTGCGCTCGATCGGCTGGGGCGGCCGCTATCTCGTGGTCGGATTTCCAGCCGGAATCCCCAGGCTCCCGCTCAACCTGACGCTGCTCAAGAGCTGCGACGTGTGCGGCGTGTTCTGGGGTGCATTCGTGATTCGCGATCCGGCGGCCAACGCGGCCCATGTCGAGCAGCTGTTCCGCTGGTGGGAACAAGGGAAGATCGCGCCGAGGATCAGCGCGACCTATCCGCTCGAGCGCGCCGGCGAGGCGATCCGGGCGATCGCCGAGCGCCGAGTGATCGGCAAGCTGGTGGTCGAGCTTTGAGCAACCAGGAAGCGCGCATCGCCCGGCGTTTCCACGGGCCTCCGGACAGCACGCTGGACTGACCGGGCGACGGTCCCTATCTGCGACGGCGAGAGCATCGGGAAGGAGCCAATGACGACATTCGACGACCGCGAGCGCGCCTTCGAGACCAAATTTGCGCACGATGAAGAGCTGAGGTTCCGCGTCATCGCCCGTCGCAACCGGCTGCTCGGCGCCTGGGCGGCGCGGCTGATGGGCCTCTCGGACGCCGAAGCCGACGCCTATTCCAAGGACGTGATCCGCGCCGATTTCGAGGAAGCGGGCGACGAGGACGTGATCCGCAAGCTGCTCGGCGACCTCACCGCGGCCGGAGTCGACACCGACGATTCGAAGATTCGCGAGGCGGTCGCCCACAAGGAGGCGGAAGCCCGGCGCCAGATCATGGAACAGATCAACCTGTGACGCCCGTGGCGGCCCTCTGATGCCGATGGCGGCTCAAGAAATCGAGCGGCTGATCCGGGACGCGATCCCCGATGCCGAGGTGACGATCACCGACCTCGCCGGCGACGGCGACCATTATTCGGCGCGGGTGGTCAGCCCGAGCTTTGCCGGCCTCGACCGGGTTCGCCAGCACCAGCGGGTGTATGCGGCGCTGGGCGGGCGGATGGGAGAGGAACTGCACGCGCTGCAGCTGACGACCGCGGCGCCATCGGGAGAGAGTCGGTGAGCGAACACAAGGCAGTGAGCGATGCCAAGGAGCGGATCGGCGAGATCGTCGGCAAGAACGACGTCGTCCTGTTCATGAAGGGCACCAACCTGTTCCCGCAATGCGGCTTCTCGAGCCGCGCGGTGGCGATCCTCGATCATCTTGGCGTCCCGTACGAGACGGTCGACGTCCTGCAGGACCCGGAAATCCGTCAGGGAATCAAGGATTACAGCGACTGGCCGACCGTCCCCCAGCTGTACGTGAAGGGCGAGTTCGTCGGCGGATCCGACATCATGATGGAGATGTTCGAGAGCGGCGAGCTGAAGCAGCTGGTCGAGCAGGACTCGCAATAGCTGGAGCCCATAATGAAGGAGGGACGGTGGCGCGGGACCAGAAAGACCGCTTCACCGTCCCTCTCATTGGCGTGGAACCAAGTGGACGGCATAAATATAGCAACCGCCGTGCCAATCGCAGAAAACGGCTGTTTTCCGATATTTTCAGATTGAAAGCCGAGGCGTCCCGGCGGCAAACTGTAAAATTCACCGACAGTTCCGCGCGCCAAGGGCCGCCGATGGCACTTTGTCCGCCCTTTCGGGTTGGGACAGGCGCATGAGCCTCGACGATCCCAACTTGATCGGCCCTCTGAGCGCACCGAGGCTGTTTTGCGACCTGACCCAGAGCTGGTCCGAGGTCGGCGGCGGAGTGCGCACCTATTTGCTCCACAAGCGGCGGCACATCCTCGATTCGACCGCTCACCGCCATTTGATGATCATCCCCGGCGCGCGCGACGAGGTGATCGACGAGGGCCGCGCGGTCACCGTGACGATCGCCTCGCCGCATGTGCCGACCAGCCCCCATTATCGGTTGCTGCTGCGCAACGGCGCCGTGCGCGAGGCGCTCGAGCGCCATCGGCCCGACCTCATCGAGTGCCAGGACGCATACAATCTGCCGTGGGCGGCGACCTCCCATCGCAAGCGCCACCCGGAGACGGCGCTGGTCGCGGCCTACATGACCGATTTTCCGACCGTCTATGTCCAAAGGCCGTTTCGAAAGGTGATCGGCAACACGCTCGCGGGGGCGGCGGCGCTGCTAGGCTATCGCTACTGCGGCTATCTCTACCGCCGTTTCGACTCGGTCTTCGCACTCAGTCACAACGGCGGCGCGACCAAGCTGCGCGCCTACGGAGTGCCGAACGTCGACATTGTCGGCCTCGGGGTCGAGCTGGGCGATTTCAGTCCCTCGCGCCGCGACCCGCAATTGCGCCGCAAGCTCGGCCTTGGAGATGACCAGCCGCTGCTGATCTATGTCGGCCGGCTCGACCGCGAGAAAAAGCCCGACATGGTGGTCGACGCTTTCCGGCGCCTGCCGGAGGAACTGGGCGCCAGGCTCGCGTTGATCGGCGAAGGCCGGCTACGCGAACAGATCGCGGCGATGGGCGATCCGCGGATCATCATGCCCGGTTATTTCAAGGACCGGATCGAGCTCGCCAGATGGGTGGCGAGCGCCGACATCTATGTCTCGGGAATGGCCGACGAGACTTTCGGAGTGTCGATCGTCGAAGCGCAGGCGTCCGGCCTGCCAGTGGTCGGAGTCGCAGCCGGTGCGATGATCGACCGGGTGACCGAGCGCATCGGACGCCTGGGACCGGTCGACGACAGCGAGGCGATGGCCAGGAACATCCTCGCGGTGTGGAATTCCGACCGCGAATCGATCCGCCAGGAAGCCTGCACGGAAGCCCGCCAGTTCAGCTGGGACCGGAGCATGGACGCGCTGTTCAGCCGCGTTTACCCGGATGCATTCGCCCGCAGCGCCGAGCGCGGCGCGGCTCCGGCCGCTGCTCTGGCGGCGTCGCTGGCCAAAGCCTGACTGGCGGTTAAAGGCGGGTTCACCTGCCGCGCCCGAACGAGCATAAGCCGTTGCCGGGAGGGCGAATCATGACCGCACGAAATTGGCTGCTTGGAATCGCGCCGGCATTGGCCGCGACCGGGGCCATGGCCGCGCAGCCGGCTCCGGCGGGCGCGCTTGCCGCACCGTCCGAGGCGACCAAGAAGGTCGCCGAGTGCGAGGGCGAGAAGTTCGAATTCACGGCCGGCGACACGCGACCGACCAAGATCACGCTGTGCAGCGACAAGGGCGCCGACAAGGACGACCTGGTGCGAATGTTCGAAAGCGCCGCCACCAAGATCGAGCAGCTCGAAAAGCTCCCGCAGGATCGGCGGGCGGCGCTGGTGGCTCAGCTCAAGGCGAAAATCATCGAAGTCCGGGCGAGGGATGTATTCATCAGCCCGTTGCCCGCAGCAGGCCCTCCGCCCGGAATTCGGCCTGAGATCGGGCCCACGCCTGAGTACGCGCAATTGCCGCCGCTCCCCTTGCCGGTGCGGGCGCCCGTCGTGGCGGCACCATCGCTCGCGCCTGGGATTGCGCTCACCAAGCCGAACCTGACTCTGGAATGCTCGACTCCGGGCGAAATTGGCGAGGGCGGCCCCTGCATCGCGTTCGCCAGGGACACGCTGCTCACCATCCGTGCCGACGAGGCGCTGGGCGGCGACACCAGCCTGCGCTTTGTGCGGAGAGGGGATGTCCGCGCCGAGCTCGCTCTGGCGCAGATGCGCAAGGGACAGACGCGCCGAATCCGGCTGCCTTCGGAGCTGTGCGCCGGAGTGACCGGGAGCAACATCGAAATCCAGGTGGTGAGGAGCGCCGGCAGCGCCGCAAGCCTGGGTCAGGTGGTCGATACGCGCGGGCCCTACCAACTGCGCTGCTAGCTCGCCTTTTGCAAACCACAAGCGGGGCGTGGCACAGGCGTGATCGTGGATGCGCCATACGCCAAGCTTGAGCCGCTCGAGCCGGGGATCGCCCGAGTGCTCGCTTCGAACCCGTCGGCTTTTACGTACACCGGCACCCAGACCTATCTTGTCGGGGCCGGCGAGGTCGCGGTGATCGACCCGGGTCCCGACCTGCCCGAGCATGTCGAAGCGCTCATCGAAGCGATCGCCGGCCGCCCAGTCGCGGCAATCATGTGCACCCACACCCACCGCGACCACAGCCCGGCCGCTCGGCCGCTCGCCGACGCCACCGGGGCTCCGATCGTCGGCTGCGCGCCGCTGGCGCTGGAAACGGTCGGCCCGCGGGCCGATGCCGCGTTCGACGGCGACTATCGCGCCGACCAGGTGCTCGAGGACGGGGAGTGGGTCGACGTCGACGGGCGGCGGCTGACCGCGGTCGCAACGCCGGGGCACACGTCGAACCATCTGTGCTTTGCCGACGAAGCTGCCGGCGCGGTGTTCACCGGCGACCATGTGATGGGCTGGTCGACCACCGTCGTCGTTCCTCCCGACGGCGACATGGCCGCCTATATGGCCAGCCTCGACAGACTGCAGCGGCGCGACGACCGCATTTACTACCCGGCGCACGGGCCGCCGGTGACCAACCCGAGGCAGCATGTGCGCGGGTTCATCGGCCATCGAAAACAGCGCGAGCGGCAGATCCTGTCGCTGCTCGAGCAGCGGGCGCGGACGATCCCCGAGATCGTCGCCGACGCCTATCCAGGGCTCGATCGGCGGCTGGTGACGGCGGCCGGCGGCTCGGTGCTCGCGCATCTTCTGGACCTTGAAGCGCGGGGACTCGTTGTTTGCCAAGGAGAGACATGGAACCGCGCCGCCTGAACCGTCCGATGCTCATCGCGGGAATCCTCGCGGCCATGGTGCTCGGCCTGCTGATCGGCGTCGCCGCGGTCGCCGATCGCATTTTCGGAGCTCCCGACCCCAAGACCATCGCCACCTCCAGCCTCGAATCGATGCGGGCCCAGAACCGGCTGATCGTCTTTGCGGCGCGCTATGTGTCGGTCACCAGCTCGCGCCAGAGCCGCCTCGGCTTCTCGGCCGAGCGAACGCTGATCCTGCCCGGCGACGTGCGCTACGAAGTCGATTTGTCGAAGCTCCAGCCCGGAGACGTGCGCTGGGATGCAGGCAGCAGCACGCTTCGGGTCACGGTGCCCGACATCGAGATCGCCGGACCGCAGGTCGATCTCGCCAGCGCCCGCGAATATGGCAACGGCAGATTGATGACGACCATCTTCGGCGGCGAAGACCGGCTCGACCAGGCCAACCGCGCCGCTGCGGTCGCCGACCTGCGCAAGCAGGCGATGGCCGAGCTGCCGATGCGACTGGCGCGCGAATCCGCCCGGCAGGCAATCCAGCGCAGCTTCGCGATGCCGCTCAACGCCGCGGGCTTCGACAAAGCCAAGGTGGTTGCCCGGTTCGCAAGCGAGAAGGAGACCGCGGACCCCTCTTATATCGACCGGTCGCGTTCCTATAATGAGGTATTGGAAGAAGCGCGCTCCAAGCGGGCCGCCGAAGGAACGCGATGACCGCACAGCCGCAGAGCCTGAAAGGGATCGATCTCCTCGGCGAGATCGAGCGGTTGAAGCGCGAGCGCAACGCGGTGATCCTCGCGCATTACTACCAGAAGCCCGAGATCCAGGACCTCGCCGATTTCGTCGGCGACAGCCTCGATCTGTCGCGCAAGGCCGAGGCGACCGATGCCGAAGTGATCGCCTTTTGCGGAGTCCGCTTCATGGCCGAAACCGCCAAGATCCTGTCGCCGGACAAGATTGTGATCCTGCCCGACATGGACGCCGGCTGCAGCCTCGAGGATTCGTGCCCGCCCGATCAGTTCAAGGCGTTTCGGGACGCGCACCCCGACCATATCGCGCTGACCTACATCAACTGCTCGGCGGCGGTGAAAGCCTTGAGCGACATCATCGTCACCAGCAGCTCGGCGGACATCATCCTCAAGCAAATCCCCAAGGATCAGAAGATCATCTTCGGTCCCGACCGCCATCTCGGCGGATATCTTGCCCGCAAGACCGGGCGCGACATGCTGCTGTGGCCGGGCGTGTGCATCGTCCACCAGGCGTTCTCAGAAACGGAGCTCTTGAAGCTCAAAGCCGAGCATCCGGGCGCTCCCGTCGCCGCGCATCCCGAGTGCCCGCCGCACATCATCGACCATGCCGATCATGTTGGCTCGACCCGGTCGATCCTCGAGTTCGCGCTGAGCAGCCCGGCGCAGACCATCCTCGTCGCGACCGAGCCGCACATCATCCACCAGATGGAGAAGGCGGCGCCGGGCAAGGCCTTCATCGGGGTGCCGGGCGGCGACGGCAACTGCAACTGCAACATGTGCCCGTACATGGCGCTCAACACGCTGGAGAAATTGTACGTGTCGCTGCGCGACCTGAAGCCGCGGATCGAGCTGTCGCCCGATATCATGGCCCGCGCCCGGGTGCCGCTGGAGCGGATGCTGCAAATGGCCGGCCGAACCGTCGGCCAGGGCGACGTCGGTCGCCCCCAGATCAGCGGCGATTAGGTTCCCGTCTGGCTGTGGGGCGCGGTGACGGGCTTGGATTCGGGCGAATCCTTTTGCCGGAGCCAGATGCTGAGGACGACCAGCACCGCGGTCGACAGGAACTCGCTTTGCCAGTTCTGGAACGATTCGAACCATAATTGCGGGCTTGTCAGGTAAGCGCCGAGCGGTTCTCCCGCTTCGCCATGCAGCGCCGCTTCCTCGCCGGCGTGGCGAGCGCTGAACAACCAGTGCAGGAGGAACGAGGCGAGAAACAGCAGCAGCAGCGCGACCCCTAGCGAGTGGGCGTGCAGCCAGCGGACGACGGGCCCCTTGCGGACCGCGGCCGGTGCGTTCGGCGCGAAGCGGGCATTCTCGAGCCGGCCGTCGCGCGATCCTTCGTCCGGGTCCTCGGATTCCGCCGAGCCCTTCTGGAACAGGAAGGTGGTGAGGACGACATAGGCGGACATCTGCAGGAACTCGCTTTCCCAATTCTCGAACACCGTCGACAGGAACTGCGGGTCGCTCAGGAACTGGATCGCGCCGATCGGCTCCTCGCCGTGGCGCACCAGCTCTTCGTTTTCGAAATGCACGCCAGTGAGCCACTGGCCGATGATGCTGCCCAGGAACAGCAGCAGGAGAACGATGGTGAGTCCGTTGTTCTTGAAGAGCTTGGTCATGGGACCTCCTGTGTCCCATGCGCAAATCGCGGATCGGACTTACGTTCCCGGACCTAATTTTCGCGAATCGGGAGGGCCCTGCCCGGGCTGGGACGGTGCGGCTTTCGCGTCGATCGTCGCGGTGCTCGCGTGATGCTTGTCGAGGTGGCGCTTGATGATCCGCAAATTGCGGGTGTTCGACCGGAAGAACAGGTCGGGGATCGCCCCGACCCACGGGATCAGCCCGAGCAGCCAGTCGACTCCGACATTGCCGGCCATTCGGGAGATCTGCCATTTCGACATGCCGATATTGCGCGCTTCCCAGGTCATGTAGGCGCCGAGCGCCGCCGCCGCCGTGCTGCCGGCGATTGGCACCAGGTCGAGGATCACGTCGAGGCCGACCGGCCGGTTGATGCCCGGGATCACGAACATCCGCTCCATCAGCCGTTCGAGCGCCTCGACACGGCGGCGGACCGACTGTGGGTCGGTGCCGAGGCCGGGAAACCGTGTTCTGTCTTCGGGTGGCACGGCCATCATTGAGCGCCTTCGCGGTTGAGCCTTTCCTCGAGGCTGGTGAGCGTGTGGCGGGCGAAGCGGTTCCCGGCGAACCCCGTGACGCGGTCCGAAACCAGCGCCCAGCGGACGGGGGCTGCGATCGGGATGAACAGCTGATTTTCGTCCATCAGGCGCGCGGCCTCGGCGAGCAGGGCGCCGCGCTGGGCCGCGACGGGAGCCGCCCTGGCGGCTTCGAGCAATGGGTCGATCTGTTCGTCGCAGATCGGCGCGGTTCCGCAACGGAACCGGCGCAGGAACCAGGCCGGCGAAGTCGACGGTGCGACCGCATCGACCAGCTTGAGGTCGGTCGGCTGCCCCGGCGCCGAGCGCTCGAGCTTGATGCCGAGCAGCGCCCAGTCGGAAGCGATCCGATTGAACAGCAGCTGCGCTCCTGGGCCTTCGGGCAAAGCGATGCGCAGGACCGGCCGTTCCTCGGCTCCGAAAACGCGGTCGGAGGCGGCGATCAGCCCTGGCCGGCGCTCGCCGATCGGCACCGTCAGCCACTCCGGAGTGACCGGATCCGGAACCCCGTCGAGACCGGCTTCGAGCAGAGTCGCTCGGCCGACCAGCCCGGGCACGCCGAGCGCCTCGATCAGCGCGTCGCGATCGATGGCCTGGCTGAGCAGCCGGCGAAGCTCGGGATCGGCAAGCGGGCCCCCGCTTCGAGCGGGTGCGAGCCCGAACAGCCCCGCGACCGGATCGAAACGCAGCGCCCCGCGCGGAAGCTGGACTCGGCGCGCGTAGGGAAGGTCCGCGAACGTGCCGCCGAGCACCAGGTCGGCCTCTCCGGCCACAAAGGCGCGCACCGCCGTGGGCGCGTCCGATCCGCCGAGCCACAGCTGTTCGGTGCGGCCCTCCTCGCCGTCCAGCGCGGTCACCTGCCGCTCGAGCCGGATGACCCCCGCCGGCCCACCGTGCGCGATTCGGAAAGGACCGCTGCCTTCGTCCTCGCGAACCAGTGCAAACTCGGGCTGGGCGAGCAATTGCAGGAGGTTGGGCCGCGGAGCCTTGAGCCGGATTTCGAGCACCCGGTCGGTCATCGCGACGATCTCGTCGACGGCCCCGAGCGTGTCCTTGAGCGGGCTGTTGCTGCTGGCGGCGATCGTCCGGCGCAGAAGTCGAGCCACCTGATGCGCGGTGATCCTGTCCCCGCTCGGCCATTCGCCGGCGGCCATTCGGAAGATGTAGC
Source organism: Sphingomonas sp. (assembly GCF_013812825.1). Taxonomy (GTDB): domain Bacteria; phylum Pseudomonadota; class Alphaproteobacteria; order Sphingomonadales; family Sphingomonadaceae; genus Sphingomicrobium. The sequence continues at coordinate 24,981 of NZ_JACCSU010000070.1, forward strand.
TGAGGCCGTCGTTGCTGACGTTCCAGCGCTCGGCGAGTCCCGGCTCGATCTGGCCGCGAGCGTCGAACCGCACCAACCCTTGCGCGACATTGGTCAACAGGAGCGCTTCCCCGGGGGACAGCGGCCCGGCCGCCGGGTCGACCACCTTCGGGGTTTCGCCGATGACGACGACCTTGACCGCGCCTTCCGGCTTGCGCTCGCAGGCGGAAGTGACGGCGGCGACGGCGACGACCAGCGCCATCGCCAGGGCGCGCCGGAGAGCGGACCGCGGCATGGTGCGCCGTGTAGCCTCAATCACCGGTTCAGCAAATGTCTGGATATATGCTCGGCACTGTTTTACTGGACTAAGGCAGTTGGCGAGTCCCGCAAGAAGGATCGTGGGTGGCGGACAGGGACGGAATCTGGAGCCGCGGCGGCGTTCATGTCGAGGAGCTTCCCGACCCGTTCGCGCCGATTGCGATGCCGGCGCCGGCCGAGCCCGGCAGGACCGAACCGGTTGGGCCCCAGCCACCCACCGTTGAGCAAAGGCCGACGCGAAGCCGGCGGCGGATCATCTTCTATACCGTTTCCGTGGTCCTGTTGGTGACCTTGTTGTGGCTGATCGTCACCGCGCCGCTGTCGCGCGCGCTCGAGCCGCTCGACGATCCCGCCTTGTTGCTGTTGTCGCAGGAGGGCAGGCCGATCGCCCGGCGCGGAGCGATCAAGGAGGCGCCGGTCAACGCCGCCGACCTCGACCCGCTGACCAGGGCCGCGTTCGTCGCCATCGAGGACCGGCGATTCTACCGCCACTGGGGGATCGATCCGCGCGGCATCGGGCGAGCGATGATCGCCAACGCACGGGCCGGCGGAGTCCGCCAGGGCGGCAGCACGATCACCCAGCAGCTCGCCAAGACGAGCTTCCTGTCGAGCGACCGGAGCCTCAAGCGCAAGGCCCAGGAGGTGATCATCTCCTTGTGGCTCGAGGCCTGGCTGACCAAGGAGGAGATCCTGTCGCGCTACCTCTCGAGCATCTATTTCGGAGACGGAGTCTATGGGCTGCGCGCTGCCGCGAAGCATTATTTCAACCGCTCGCCGCAGCGTTTGACGCTGGCTCAATCGGCCATGCTTGCCGGCATCGTCCAGGCGCCGTCGCGGCTGGCCCCGACGCGCAACCTGAAGCTCGCCCAGAAGCGCAGTCAAATGGTGCTCGACGCGATGGCCGAGACCGGTGTGATCGGTGAGGCCCGGTCGCATGCGACGGTCCTTGCACGGCCGGTGGGACGAACATCGAAGGTGCCGACAGGGACCTATTTCGCCGACTGGGTCGCACCCGCGGCGCAAAAGGCGTTCGAGGCCGATTTCGGCGAGGTCCAGGTGCGAACCACGCTCGACGCCGACCTGCAGCGGATCGCTGTGCGGGCGATCAACAACGCGGCGATCGGCGATGCCCAGGCGGCGATCGTCGCGATGCGGCCCGACGGGCGGGTCGTGGCGATGGTCGGCGGTCGAAGCTACAAGGCGAGCCCGTTCAACCGGGCGACCCAGGCGAGGCGCCAGCCGGGATCGGCGTTCAAGCTGTTCGTCTATCTGGCGGCGATGCGTGCCGGCTGGACCCCCGAAAGCATCATCGACGACCGCCCGATCACGATTCGCGGCTGGACTCCGGCCAACAGCGACGGCGTCTACCGCGGGCGGATCACCTTGCGCGAGGCGTTCGCCCGCTCGAGCAACGCGGCCACCGTCCGACTCTCGGAAAGCGTCGGCCGGGCCAATGTCCTTCGAGCCGCCCGCGAGCTCGGCATTTCAACTCCCCTTCCCAACGCCCCGAGCGTTGCTCTGGGCACCGCCGGAGTCAGCCTGCTCGAGCTGACTTCGGCCTACGCGGCCATCGCCGGCGGCCACTACCCGGTGGAGCCGCGCGGCCTCGCCCTGGCCCGCGAAGAGGAGGGGTTCGCCAGCTTCTTCCGCCGCGGCGGCAGCCTCGATCGGCGGCGCGACTGGGCGCCGATGCTCGATCTTCTGTGGGAGGCGGCCAACAACGGAACCGGCCGCCGAGCTGCGCTGGCGGTCCCGACGTTCGGCAAGACCGGCACCACGCAAGGCAATCGCGATGCCTTGTTCGTCGGCTTTGCCGGCGACCTGGTGGTCGGCGTATGGGTCGGCCGCGACGACAACAAGTCCTTGGGGAAAATCACCGGCGGCACCGCGCCGGCGCGAGTCTGGCGCAGCTTCATGGTTCCGGCGCTGGCCGTCGACGGCCGTTCGGGACCGCCGCTGCCGCGCACCTTCCGAGCGCCGGCCGAGCAGCCGCGGCCGCGCCGCCCGGAAAGGAAAAGCCCGCTTCCCGAGGATTGGAGCGAGCGCACTCGCGGGCTGCGCGAGCTGGTGCGCGATCTCGAGGAAATGATCGAGGACAACGGCCGCTGACGAGCGGTCATCGTGGTTAACCGGCGGCAACCTCCCGCTTTAAGTCTTTCTCAACCCCTCGGCGACTATTTCGGACGCAACCTACGCGAAGGACTGCGCAGGTGGGGGAACAGTCGGTTCCCGAGTAAGTGGAACCTTAAGGAGACCAGAGATGGCCAAGTTTCTGAAACTGATTCGTAACGACAAGGGCGCGACCGCCATTGAATATGGTCTGATCGCCGCTCTCATCGCCGTTGCGGCGATTGGTGCGATGTCGAGCATCGGCAGCGCGCTGAACACGACCTTCACCGAGGTCTCGACCAACCTGTAATCGCCATTTGACGGTTACAAAGTCGGGCGGCGGCGTCGAAAGGCGCCGCCGCCTTTCTTTATGCGCGCTTCGAGCGCCGGTCTGGCTCGGCTGGCGAATCATCCCGGCCGCTGGTCCACGCGGGCGGGTCGCTGGCCGGAAAGCTTTCGATCGAAGCCTCGTCGACGATGTCGTACTGCCGGCGACCCTTGGGTTCACTCCGCGGCGGGCCTGGCCTGGCGGCCCTCGAACTCCGTCTCTCGCCGGCCTTCCCCATTGGCCGATCATAGCATTCTTTCATCGCCGAGCCGATGACGGGTCGAGGCCGCTTCAGCGCCCGCCGAATTGAACTTTGCGTGCCCATCCGCCAATCGCGTCTGATGCAGGATACGACCGCAGCGCGCATTTCAATCGTCGGTGAGCGAGCGGCGTGGTTCTGGGCGGGCTGCGCAGCCATCGCGGCCGGCGTGCTGCTCCACTTGCCAATGCTCGCCGAGGCGCGCCGAATGGGGAACCAGCTCGCCGGAATGCCGCTCGACCAGACGATGTACGCAGGCATGGCGCTGATTGCCGCCGGGGTGCCGCTCGCCATCTTCGGAGCCTTGCCCAGGCGCCGGGCGCCGCATGGCGACCATGCCGGGACGAGCTACGAAGCGCCGGACTCGACGCCGCTCAACCGCTGGCACCTCGGTGTCCTGCTGGTCCTCATCTTCGGATTGATCATCGACGTGATGAAGCCGGCGACCCTCGGCTTCGTGCTGCCGGGAATGAACTCCGAATACGGCATCAGCAAATCGACGGTCGCCTGGTTGCCGTTCACCGCGCTGGCGGGGACGACCATCGGCTCGTTCGTCTGGGGCTGGCTGGCGGACGTCTACGGCCGGCGTGTCTCGATCCTCCTTTCCACCATCCTGTTCGTTTCCACCTCCATCTGCGGGGCGATGCCGGCGTTCGAATGGAATCTCCTGATGTGTTTCCTGATGGGCTGCTCGGCCGGCGGCATGCTTCCGGTGGTCTATACGCTGCTCGCCGAAGTGATGCCGCCCAAGCACCGCAGCTGGGTGCTGGTGCTGGTCGGCGGGACGGGCCTGGCCGGGGGCTATCTCGCCGCCAGCGCCGCCGCCCACACGCTCGAACCTTTGTTCGGCTGGCGTGTGCTGTGGCTGCAGGGCTTTCCGACCGGGATCGCCTTGCTGGCGCTCGCCCGGCTGATCCCCGAATCGCCGCGCTTCCTCGCCGAACAGGGGCGCCGCGCGGAGCTCAGGCAGATGGAGGTCCGGTTCGGCATATTGCCCAAGCCGCCGGTGGCCGCGCCGCCGGATGCGCCGATCGCGGCTCAGCGACACGACCGGCTGACCAGCGCCCTGGCGATCGCCGCGCTGTCCTGGAGCTTCGTCAATTTCGGCCTCCTGCTGTGGCTGCCGACGGACCTCCAGGCGCGCGGCTACAGTTCGGCGCTCGCCAGCGGCATTATCACCAGCTCCGCGTTGCTCGCGCTGCCGACCATCCTCATCGGGGCCTGGTTCTACGCCCGGGTCAGCAGCAAATGGACGCTGGTTGGAACGATCCTGTTGACGCTGGCCGGACTGCTCGGGGCGTTGCTGCCCGCCGATTTGCTGACCTGGCCGCCGCTGCTGATCGCGGTCATCGCGATGCTGATTGTCGGCACCAACGGGATGATCGCGGTTCTCCTCCCTTACACCGCCGAGAATTACGCGCTGGGGGTTCGCGGCCGAGCCACCGGGCTGGTTGCCGGAAGCAGCAAGTTCGGCGGCGTCGCGGTGCAGGGATTCGCGCTGGCCGGACTGATCCCGACGCTGACCGGAGCGGCCGCCGCGCTGCTCGGCCCGATGGCGCTTTCGGCCGGACTCATCGCCTGGGCTGGCCGCGAGACGCGCGGGCGCAGCCTCAGGGAGCTGGAAGCCGGAACCTAGCCGCCGGATTTCGCCGTCAGCCGGCCTTCCGCGGCTCGTCTTCGACCCACAGCATCGCCACGGCGGCCAGCGCCATGACGATCGCCGCGGCGAGCATCGTCCAGATCGGTTCGCCGGGGAAGAACGCGTTCATGATCGACCCCATCACCGTGGCGACCAGCAATTGCGGGATGACGATGAAAATATTGAACAGCCCCATGTAGATGCCGAGCTTGCGCTGCGGCAGGCTGCCGGCGAGGATCGCGTAGGGCATCGCCAGGATCGACGCCCAGGCGATGCCGACGCCAATCTCCGACAGGACCAGCCACTGCGGGTCGCGGATGATGAAGAAGCTCGCATAGCCGGCCGAGCCGGCGAGCAGGCCGATCATGTGGGTTCGCGCCTTGCCGACCCGCGCCGCCAGCCACGGCAGGAGCGTCAGAGCGGCGATCGCCGCGACGCCGTTGTAGATGGCGAAGAGCACCCCGACCCAATTGCCGGCGTCCTGGTAACCGGCGCTCGCCGGATCGGCGGCTCCGTAAAAGTTCTGCGCGACCACCGGCGTGGTGTTGATCCACATGATGAACAGCGCCGACCAGCTGAAGAATTGCGCGACCGCGAGCCGCTTCATGACGGTCGGCATGCCCGAGAAATCGCCGACGATGTGGCTGAGCATGTTGGTCGTGCTGCCGCTCCGGGCCAGCAGGATGGCGATGATGCTGGCGAGCCCGTAGGTGATCAGCAGGCCGCCGAGCAGATAGACTTCCTTTTCGAGCCCGAGCGGAGCGACCGACAGGGCGACCAGGGCTCCGGCGGCGATCCACACGAGGCTTCCGCCGAGACCGCGCGCGGCAAGCGCGCCGAGCGTCTGCGCGCTGTCTGGATGGTCGACGCTTTCGGTGAAGCGCGCCATCTCGTCGGGCGAATATTCCTTGGTCGAGACAATCGTCCACAGCACGGCCGCAAACAGCGCCGCGCCGCCGAACCAGAAGCTGTAGCGGACCGTGTCGGGAATGCCGCCGCCGGGCACCTCGTTCGCCACCCCCATGGATTCGAGCAGCCACGGGAAAATCGAGCCGACCACCGCCCCGGCGCCGATGAACGCGGTCTGCACCGCATAACCGGCGGTGTGCTGGTCCTTGCGCAGCATGTCGCCGACGAACGCCCGGAACGGCTCCATCGAGATGTTGAGGCTGGCGTCCAATGTCCACAGCAGCACCGCGGCCATCAGCAGCACGGGGGCCAGCGGCATCAGGAACAGCGACAGCGCGGCGAGGATCGCACCGGCGAGGAAATAGGGCCGACGCCGTCCGAGCCGGCCGAGCCAGGTGCGGTCGGACATATGGCCGACGATCGGCTGCACCAGCAGGCCGGTCAGCGGCGCCGTGATCCACAGCGCGGGAAGGTCGTCGAGGCTCGAGCCCAGCGACTGGAAGATCCGCGACATGTTGGCGTTCTGGAGCGCGAACCCGATCTGGATCCCGAAGAAGCCGAACGAGATGTTCCACAGACCCGCGAAGGACTGCCGCGGCTTTTCCACTGTCGTCATTGTCGCCAAGGTTTGTCCCCACCGTTGAGACCGGCGAAGCTGGCAGAACCGCCGCTGTCCGACAACGGCGGATTGTTGTTTGTGCAGTGCAGCGCATACGAATACGCGGCTTGTTCGTCCCCGTTGCCTGCTACGCGGTCATCGCTGCCTTCGGGGTCGGGGTGCCACAACGCTCGGCGCGGCGCGACCGCTGGCCGGCGGCCGCGCCCGCCTAGGTCGCGCGGCTCGATTCGCGCACTTTCAGACGCACCGGGAGCAGGCGGTTTTTCGCCGAGCCCAGTCCGATCGCCTCGATCAGCGCCTCGACCAGCGCTTCTCCCGCGCCTTTCGCGTCCTGGGTCACGGTGCTCAGCCGCGGACTCGACAGGCTCGCCGCGGGGATGTCGTCGAAACCGACGATCGCCACTTCCTGCGGGATCGCCCGGCCGAGCTTCTGAAGCGCGTGCATCGCACCGATCGCGGTGACGTCGCTGGCCGCGAAGATCGCGTCGAACGCGACCCCGCGGCGAATCAGCTCCGCGACCGCGGCGCGGCCCGACTCCTCGCTCGGCTCGGCGTCGACTCGAAGCTGGCCCTCGGGCTCCATTCCGGATGCCCGAAGCGCCCGGCAATGGCCCCGCCAGCGATCGAGGAACTCGGGGTAGGCGGGTTCGGCGGTGCCGATGAAGGCGATCGTCCGGCGGCCTTCCTGGAGCAAATGCTGGGTCGCGTCGAAGCCGCCCTGTTCGTTGTCGGAACTGACGGTGGCGCCGAACTGGACCCCGCCCGCCGAGCCCCACCGGACGAAATGCGTGCCGCGCTCGACCAGCCGCTGCAGGAGCGGCTGATATTCGAGATAATCGCCGTACCCGAGCAGGATGATCCCGTCCGCCTTGCGGCTGTCCTCATAATCGACATGCCAGTCGGACGACAGCTGCTGGAACGAGATCAGCAGATCGTATCCGTCGCGCGCGCACTTGCGGACCATCGGCCCCAGCATCGAGAGGTAGAACGGGTTGATCAGCGCTCCCTCGGTCGAGCTCTCCTCGAAGAACAAGAGCGCCAGAGTCCGCGACTGCTGCCGGCGCAATCCGGACGCGTTCTTGTCGACCTTGTAATTGAGCTGCTCGGCGGCCGCGAGCACCCGCGCTCGGGTCGGCTCGCTGACCGAGGGGTTGCCGCTCAACGCGCGCGAGACCGTCGGCTGCGAAACGCCGGCCAGCGCGGCGATGTCGAACGAAGTCGGGCGCCTCTGCGTCATTAAATGCACAGCCTAAGCGGGCTGAATACGTATGTATAGCCGCACGAGCGCTTCCCGCGCCGCAAACTGCTGATATTCCTAGGCTTGGAGTGAGCGGGGCTTCGGGCCGCGCATTGGTGAGCCTGTGCCGCGGGGCCGGGTTTCCGGGGGAGACAAGATGAAGGCAATCTCGACACGTTCGCAGTTCGCAGCGACGGTGAGTCCGTTGGCTATCGGCCTGGTGATGCTGCTGAGCGCGGGTACCGCTCAGGCGCAAGACACGGGCGTGGCTCCCCCTCCGGCGCCGCCGCAGCAAACCGAGGAGGAAAAGACCGAGGTCACTCCGACCGGCGAGGTGCAGGAAGAGGTTTCCGCGGGCGGCACGACCTCGCCATCGGGCGACTCGCAGGACATCGTCGTCACCGGCTTCCGAGCCAGCCTGATGAGCGCGATCAACAAGAAGAAAACCAGCGAGCAGGTGGTCGAATCGGTATCGGCCGAGGACATCGGCAAGCTGCCCGACGCATCGATCGGCGAGTCGATCGCCCGGCTTCCCGGCCTGACTTCGCAGCGCCTCAACGGTCGCGCCGCGTTCATCTCCATTCGCGGCTTCGGCCCTGATTTCTCGACGACGTTGCTCAACGGGCGCGAACAGACCTCGACCGGCGACAACCGCGCGGTCGAGTTCGACCAGTATCCGTCCGAGGTCGTCAACCGCGTCGACGTCTACAAGACGATGACTCCGAGCCTCATCGGCCAGGGCCTCGTGGGCACGGTCGACATCCGCACCGCGCGTCCGCTGGAAACGACTTCGCGGGTGATCGCGGTCGGACTCAAGGCCAGTAACGCCGAAATCGGCAAGCTTAATGCCGGGTCGAAGGACTTCGGCTGGCGCGCCAATGCGACCTACATCGACAAGTTCGCCGACGACACGATGGGCATCGCACTTTCCGCCAGCTACGTCGACGAGCCCTACCAGATCGAGGAATATAACGCCTGGGGATGGCAGGACTCAGGCGGCCGGATTATCAGCGGCAACAAATCCTGGGTCACTTCAACCCAGCTCAAGCGCTACGGCGCCAGCGCCACTTTCCAGGCGGACATGTCCGACGCGTTCCGAGTGACGCTCGACGGCTTCTATTCGAAGTTCGATGACGACATCATCCGGCGCGGCATCGAACTGCCGCTCGCCGGTGCGCTCGGCTGGACCTCCGCCGGGCTCACCAACACCCAGGTCGAGGACGGCAATGTCGTCAGCGGCACCTTCACCAATATCGAGGCGGTGGTGAACAACCACCACCTGACGCGTGAAGCCGATTTGTTCTCGGGAGGCGCGAACCTTGCGTGGCGCCCGGGCAACGGGTGGAAGGCCGAGCTCGACCTCAGCATCTCCCGCACCGACCGCGAGGAACTGATCCTGGAATCGAATGCCGGCACCGGCCGCGGATTCGGAGTCGGCGCTCGCGACACGCTCGATTTCGAATGCGGCGAGAGCGGCTGCACCTTCGACCCGACGCTCGATTATAGCGATCCCAATGTCATCAAGCTGACCTCGCCGATGGGTTGGGGTGCGGGTCCCGACACTCCGGGGGGCCAGGATGGCTACTACAACAACCGCATCGTCGACGACGTGCTCAAGCAGTATCGCGGCGACGTGGAGCGCGAGCTCGGCGGCTTCCTTTCGAGCGTTCGTGCCGGCCTGTCGCTCACCGACCGGGACAAGTCGCTGACGCCCGATGAATCGTACCTCATGCTCGCCAACGGCGCCGCGGAAATGGTGGTTCCGAGCCAGTATCTGCTGAGACCGACCAACCTCTCCTACCTCGACCTCGGGCCGGTGATCAGCTACGACCCGCTCGCGCTGCTCCGAGACGGGATCTACACCCGCGTCGCCAATCCGCACTCCGATATCCCGAGGAAGGCATACGACATCCGGGAGAATCTCTACGCCGGCTATGTGATGTTGAATCTGGATGGTGACATCGGGCCGTCGCGACTGACCGGAAACGTGGGAGTGCAGGCGGTCCGGACCGATCAGGAATCCACCGGAGCGGTGATCACCGGCAACATTTTCGACCGGGCGACGCTCGGCGACAAATATTGGGACGTGCTGCCTAATCTGAACCTGTCGCTGCGCACGCCCGCTGATCTGGTCGTACGATTCGCGCTCGCCCGCCAAATGCAGCGCCCGCGCCTCGACCAGATGCGGGTGGCGTTCGGTTATGGTGTCGACAGGACCGACCTGTCCAACCCGACCATCCGCGGCGGCGGCGGTAACCCTGAGCTGCGGCCGTACCGAGCCAATGCCGCCGACCTCACCGTCGAGAAATACTTCGGCACGCGCGGCTACGTTGCGGCGCAGCTGTTCTACAAGCAGCTGAAGAACTTCATCTACGAACAGGAAGTGCCGTACGACTATGCCGGCCTGCCGCTCGACGATCTGCTTGTAGCACCAAGCGGCATCATTCCAGAGGGTGTACCCGGCACCATCTCGCAGCCGGTCAATGCGAAGGGGGGCAAGATCTACGGCGTCGAGATTGCCGGCACCTTGCCCTTCGGCGAGTTCATCTCGGCGCTCGACGGGTTCGGGGTCACCGGCGGCTACGGATACACCAAGAGCCGGGTTCGCCCAGAGCCCGACGGTCCTTTCGGCGACATCCCTGGCTACTCGCGTCACGTAGCCAACGGCACTCTGTTCTTCGAAAAGTGGGGATTTGGTGCCCGGGTCAGCGCCCGCTACCGCTCGACGTTCATGGGTGAGTTCTCCGGTTTTGGCGCCAACCGTATTCGCCGCCGCGCGAAGGGCGAGACCCTCATCGATGCTCAGATCGGCTACGACCTTGGCGCCGGCAGGGGGGCGGGAACCATGTTCAACGGCCTCTCGGTGTTCGCCCAGGCGTCCAACCTGACCGACGAGCCGTTCAGCACGATCAATGCTGGCGCTCCGTTCGAGGTCATCGACTATCAGAGCTACGGACGCCGCTATCAGGTCGGCGCCACCTTCAAGTTCTGACGTGAAGGATGCGGCGGCTCGAGGCGACTCGACCGCCGCCGCAAGCAAAGAAGCAGGCCGATGAAAATCGTCGTCGTCGGGGGCGGTTCGGCCGGCTGGATGGCCGCTGCCGCGCTCGGCCGGATCATCGGCGAGCAATGGCCGATCGAGCTCGTTGAATCCGAGCAGATCGGCACCGTCGGAGTCGGCGAGGCGACGATCCCCCAAATTCTGCTGTTCAACGGCGTTCTCGGCCTGGACGAGGCCGAGTTCGTCCGAGCGACGAAGGGCAGCTTCAAGCTGGGGATCGACTTCGTCGGCTGGGGAGCGCCCGACGAGCGCTATATCCACGCGTTCGGGCTGGTGGGCCGGGATCTGGGTCTGATCCCGTTTCATCATTACTGGCTCCAGGCGCGAGCCCGCGGCGACCGGACGGGCCTCGCGGAGTACAGCCTGTCGGCGATGGCCGCGGCGAGCAACGTGTTCATGCGCGAAGACCCGCTGCCGCGGACGCCGATCGGAGCGGCCAACTACGCCTATCATTTCGACGCCAGCCTCTACGCGGCCCATCTTCGCGATCATGCCGAGAAATGGGGCGTGAAACGGCTCGAGGGGCGGATCACCGATGTCGGCCGGGACGGCGAAAGCGGCCATGTCACTCATGTCGAGCTCGAGGACGGCCGCCGGGTCGCCGGCGACCTGTTCATCGATTGCTCGGGCTTCCGAGCGCTGCTGATCGGCGAGGCGATGGGCAGTGCCTATGTCGACTGGTCGCAATGGCTCCCATGCGACCGGGCGCAGGCCGTGCCCTGCGAGTCGGTCGAGCCGCTGACCCCGGTCACCCGGGCAACGGCTCGCGAGGCCGGCTGGCAGTGGCGAATCCCGCTGCAGCACCGGATCGGCAACGGCTACGTCTATTGCTCGGACTTCATCAGCGACGACGCGGCCGCGACCACGCTTCTGGCCAACCTCGACGGCAAGGCGCTCGGCGAGCCGCGGCCGCTGAAGTTCACCGCCGGCCGTCGGCAGGATTTCTGGCGCGGTAACGTCGTCGCATTGGGGCTCGCCAGCGGCTTTCTCGAACCGCTCGAATCGACCAGCATCCATCTCGTCCAGTCGGGGATCAAGCATCTCGTCGACCTGCTTCCGCGCGACGGCATCGACCCGGCCGACGTCGCCGCCTACAACGCCAAGCTGACCTTCGAATATGAGAAGATCCGCGACTTCCTGATCCTGCATTATTGGGCGAACGGGCGGAGCGAGCCGTTCTGGAAGCGCTGTCGCGAGATGGAAATCCCGGACACGCTCGTCGAAAAGATCGAGACCTTCCGCTCGCACGGCCGGATCTTCCGCTTCAACGAGGAGCTGTTCACCGAGGTCGCCTGGCTCCAGGTGATGGTCGGGCAGAACATCCTGCCGCGAAGCTACCATCCGCTCGCCGACGCGCCCGGCGACGACAATGTCGACCAATATCTCGCTTCGATCCGCGAGCTGATCGCAGCCAAGGTCAGGCGGATGCCCGACCACCGCGACTATCTGAACCGCCTGTCCCGGACCGAAGCGCAACAGGCGGTCGCAACGGAGGTGCCGGCATGATTGGAAAATTCCCGCTCTGGCTATTCGGCGCGGCCCTGCTCGCCTCGTCGGGCGCGGCCGCGCAGAGCCTCCGCGATCGCGCGCCCGAAGACGAAGTCATCTATTTCCTGCTTCCCGACCGGTTCGAGAATGGCGACCGGGGCAACGACCGCGGCGGCATCACCGGCGACCGGCTGGCGACAGGGTTCGACCCGACCCACAAGGGGTTCTTCCACGGCGGGGACCTCAAGGGGCTGACCCGGCGGCTCGGCTATATCCAGCGGCTCGGCGCGACCGCCGTGTGGCTCGCGCCGGTGTTCAAGAACAAGCCGGTGCAGGGGCCCAGGGGGCAGGAGAGCGCAGGCTATCACGGCTATTGGGTGACGGACTTCACCCAGGTCGACCCGCACTTCGGCAGCAACGCCGACTTCAAGGCGTTCGTCGACGCGGCGCACGCGCGCGGGATGAAGGTCTACATGGACATCATCACCAATCATACCGCGGACGTCATCCAGACGACCGAGTGCGTCCAGATCGGCCAATGCGCCTACCGCAGCATCGCCGACTACCCGTACCAGCGCCGGGGCGGCGTCAACGGACCGCCGATCAACTCCGGCTTCGCTGGACATGGCGAAGGCACCGCCGCCAATTTCAGCCGGCTGACCGACACCAATTACGCTTACACTGTGCGCGTGCCGGACGCCGAAAAATCGGTGAAGGTGCCGGCCTGGCTCAACGACCCGATCCACTACCACAACCGCGGGGACTCGACCTTCCGCGGGGAATCGAGCTTGATGGGCGACTTCGTCGGGCTCGACGACCTCTTCACCGAGAGCCCGCAAGTCGTCGCCGGAATGATCGAGATCTACGGCTCGTGGATCGACCGCTTTGGCATCGACGGCTTCCGCATCGACACCGCGCGGCACGTCAACCCCGAGTTCTGGCAGCAGTTCGTGCCGGCGATGATCGAGCGGGCGCGGCGGCGCGGAATCCCCAACTTCCACATGTTTGGCGAAGTCGCCAACGATGATTTCAACCAGGGCTACCTCGCGCTGCACACGAAGCGCGACAAACTGCCGACGGTGCTCGACTTCGCGTTCAAGGAAGGCGCGCTGAGGACGATTGCCGGGAACAAACCGACCGAGATCTGGCGCCAGTTCTTTGCCGAGGACCTGCTGTACGAGGGCGGCGAGGCGACAGCGCTGCGGCTGCCGACCTTCATCGGCAACCACGACATGGGGCGGTTCGCCCACCATGTCCGCAAGGGGTTCCCCCAGGCCAGCAGCGATGAGGTCTTGAAACGGGTCATGCTGGGCCACGTGCTGATGCTCACCGCGCGCGGCGTTCCGACCATCTATTCGGGCGACGAGCAGGGCTTTGTCGGCGACGGCGGCGACCAGGACGCGCGCGAGGACATGTTCCCGTCGCGGGTCGCCATCTACAACGACAATGATCTGCTCGGCACCCGCGGGACCACCGCCCAGTCGAACTTCAACCCGGGCCACCCGCTGTACCGCCTGATCGCGCAGCTTGCCGACATCCGCAGGCGGACGCCCGCTCTGCGCCACGGCGCAACCGTGTTTCGCGCGGGCGCCGACACTCCCGGGCTGCTCGCATTCTCGCGCGTGCTGGACGGCAAGGAGGTGCTGGTCGCCCTAAACACCTCGCCGCAGCCGATCGCCGGAAATATCATTGTCGAGGTCGGCTCCACGCGTTTCGCGAGCCTTGCCGGCGCTTGTCCGGCCGCCGCATCGGCGCCCGGCAGCATCCGCATCACCCTGCCGCCGCTCGGCTATGCGATCTGCAATGCTCGCTGACCGGCAAACACTCAGCGCCGCGCAGCTGGCGCCGTGGTGGCGCGGCGCGGCGATCTACCAGATTTACCCGCGCAGTTTCGCCGACAGCAACGGCGACGGGATCGGCGACCTGCCGGGAGTCACCGCACGTCTCGAGCATGTCGCGAGCCTCGGAGTGGATGCGATCTGGCTGTCGCCTTTCTTCCGCTCGCCGATGCGCGACTTCGGCTACGACGTGTCCGATTATTGCGCGGTCGACCCGGTGTTCGGAACGCTTGCCGACTTCGATGCTCTGGTCGAGCGCGTCCATTCGCTCGGCCTGCGGTTGATGATCGACCAGGTCTATTCGCACAGCTCCGACCAGCACCCGTGGTTCCTGGAGAGCCGCTCGAGCCGCGACGGGCCGCGCTCCGACTGGTACGTGTGGGCCGACCCCAAGCCCGACGGTACGCCGCCCAACAATTGGCAATCGGTATTCGGTGGCGCCGCCTGGACTTGGGACGCTCGGCGCGGCCAATATTATCTGCACAATTTCCTGCGCGAGCAGCCCGACCTCAACCTCCATAATCTCGCGGTCCAGGACGCGCTCTTGGATGTCGCCCGCTTCTGGCTCGACCGCGGCGTCGACGGCTTCCGGATCGACGCGATCAATTTCGCCATGCACGACCCTCAGCTGCGCGATAATCCGCCGGCGCCCCCGGGCGGGAAGCGGACTCGGCCGTTCGACTTCCAGCAGCACCTGCACAACCAGTCCCACCCGGACATCGTCCTGTTCCTCGAACGGCTTCGGCGGGCGATCGACGGCTACGGCGGCCGCTTCACCCTGGCCGAGGTCGGCGGCGACGGATCGCTGGGCGAAATGCACGTCTTCACGCAGGGGAATTCGCGGCTGCACAGCGCCTACGGTTTCGACTTCCTCTATGCCGAGCGGCTGACCCCGGAGCTCGTCGCTCGGGTCGCCCAGGACTGGCCGGCCCGGCCCGGGGTCGGCTGGCCGACCTGGGCGTTCGAGAACCACGACGCTCCGCGGGCGCTGTCGCGCTGGGCGCCGATCGAGCAGGCCGACCGTTTCGCGCGGACCAAGATGCTGCTGCTCAGCGCGATGCGCGGGTCGATCATCCTGTTCCAGGGCGAGGAGCTGGGGCTGCCGCAGGTCGACGTGCCGTTCGACCAGCTCCAGGATCCCGAGGCGATCGCCAACTGGCCGCAGACCCTCAGCCGCGATGGAGTGCGGACTCCGATGCCGTGGCGCAGCGAGGCTCCGAACCTCGGCTTTTCAACCGGCGAGCCGTGGCTTCCGGCGGGCGACGAGCACCGTCCGCTGTCCGTCGACCGGCAGGTCGGCGATCCGGACTCGATGCTGGCCTTCACCCGGCGCTGCCTGAAGTTCAGGTCCGACTGCGCCGTGCTGCGCCTGGGGTCGATGGACATCATCGAGGCCGGCGAGCAGCTGCTGCGCTTCGAGCGCTCGCACGACGGCCGGCGGTTGCTGTGCAGCTTCAACCTTTCGGAGCGGCCGGCGGCGTTCCGGGCATCTGGCCCAAGCCTGATATCGTCCGGCGAGGCGTCTTCGGGAGCGCTCGGCGCATTTTCGGCGGCCATTGAGGACATTAGCTGATGGTCCGGTCTCTTTTGGCTTTGCTCATGCTGGTGCTCGCCGTGCCCGCCGCGGCCGCGGACAAGGTTGCCAGCGCGACCTCGCCTGGCGGAGTGCTGGCCCTCGACATCACCATCAACGGCGAGGGACGCGTCGGATATGCCGTCAGCAGGCTTGGCCAGCCGGTGATCGGCGAAAGCCATGTCGGATTCCTGCTCGCCGATGCTCCGCAATTGCTGCGCAACTTTCAGCTCACCGGGCAAATCCGGCGCAGCTTCGACCAGAGTTGGGAGCAGCCGTGGGGCGAATGGCGAACCGTCCGCGACCGCTACAACGAGCTCGCCATCGGCCTTGAAGAAAAGGACAAGCTCAAGCGCCGCATGACGCTGGTGTTCCGGCTCTACGACAACGGCATCGGCTTTCGCTACGAGCTGCCGCAGCAGCCGAACCTCAACCAGGTCAGCATCACCGAAGAGCTGACCCAATTCCGGGTCGTCGAGCCGGGCGAGGCGTGGTGGTCGCCGGCGTTCGAATCCAATCGCGAGGAATATCTCTACAATCGGACTCCGATCAGCGGCATCGCGACCGCCCAGACGCCGCTCACCATGCGCACCGCGAGCGGCGTCCACATCGCGATCCACGAGGCGGCGCTGGTCGATTATTCGGGGATGAACGTCCGCCAGGTGGAGAATGGGCTGCTCGAAGCGGTGCTCACTTACTCCGCGGCTGGTCCGAAGGTGGCGCGCGCGACCCCGTTCGCGACGCCGTGGCGGGTGCTTCTGATTACTGCGGACGCGCCGAGCCTGTACGCGGCCAACACGCTGATCCTCAACCTCAACCAACCCAACGCGCTCGGCGACGTCAGCTGGGTCAAGCCGATGAAATATGTCGGCATCTGGTGGGGCATGCACCTCGACACTCAGACCTGGCACGCCGGGCCCAAGCATGGGGCGACGACCGCCTACGCGATGAGGATGATCGACTTCGCCGCAAAGCACGGCTTTGGAGGCGTGCTGATCGAAGGCTGGAACAAGGGCTGGGAGGATTGGTTCGCGACCGGCGACGACTTCAGCTTCACCGAACCCTATCCCGATTTCGACATCGCCAGGGTCGCCGCCCACGGCCGCCGCAAAGGCGTCAGCCTGATCGGCCATCACGAAACTTCGGGCAATATCGCCCACTACGAAGATCAGCTCGAGGCTGGCCTCGACCTCTATCAACAACTCGGCGTTCAGGCGGTGAAGACCGGCTATGTGTCCGACGCCGGCGGAATCCAGGCGCGCGGTCCGGATGGCCGAATCCGCTTCGAGTGGCACGAAGGGCAGGTGATGGCCCGCCATCATCTGAAGGTGGTCAGGGAAGCGGCAAGACGCCGGATTTCCATCAATCCGCACGAGCCGATCAAGGACACGGGCCTGAGGCGCACCTACCCCAATTGGGTCACCCGCGAGGGTCAGCGGGGGATGGAATATAATGCCTGGGGCGAGCCCAAGAACCCGCCCGAGCATGAAGTGAACTTGGTGTTCACGCGCATGCTGTCCGGACCGATGGACTACACCCCCGGGATCCTCAGCCTCCGCGGCAGGGGCGACACGGCGATCCCATCGACGCTCGCCCGGCAGCTCGGGCTCTACGTCGTCATCTATTCGCCGCTCCAGATGGCCGCCGATCTGCCTGAGAATTACGAAGCCAACCGACGGCCGTTCCAGTTCATCAAGGACGTGCCGGTCGACTGGGAAGACACGCGCATGCTTGCAGGCGAGGTCGGCGACTTTGCGGTGATTGCCCGCAAGGACCGCAATTCGGCCGACTGGTATCTGGGGGCGGTCGGCGACGAGCAGGAACGGCGGTTCGACGTTGCGCTCGGCTTTCTCGCGCCGGGCCGCCGCTACCGGGCCGAAATCTACCGAGACGGGGATCGCGCCGATTACCGCACCAACCCGCGCGACATCGTGATCGAGAATCGGACGGTGACCAGCGGCGATCGCCTGGCGATCCGGATCGCGCCGGGCGGCGGAACGGCGGTGCGGTTCGTGGCCCTCAAATAGTGACAGCCAGGCGGTGAGCGACGGCGGACGGCCCCCTTCGATCCTGATCCTCGGCGGCGGCACCGCCGGCTGGATGGCCGCCAACCTGTTCCAGCACCGCTGGGGCACCCTGGGCACGCGCGTCGCGCTGGTCGAATCGAGCGAAATCGGGATCATCGGCGTGGGTGAAGGGTCGACTCCGCAGTTGAAAGCCTTTTTCGACACGATCGGGATTTCCGAGCAGGAGTGGATGCCGCGGTGCAACGCGACCTACAAAGCCGGCATCCGCTTTATCGACTGGTCCGACCGGCCGGGGTTCGACCGCTACTTTCACCCGTTCCTGACCACGGCCGACGCGCACACCGCCAACAAGTTCTTCTACAACACGCGGGCGCGCCGCACCGGCCGCGACGTCTGGGCGCATCCCGACCGCTTCTTCCTCAACACAGCGCTCGCCCGGAAGCGCCTTGCGCCGCTCGCGCCGGCCGATGCCGCATTCCAGGCGAGCTATGGCTATCATTTCGATGCGGTGTTGCTCGGCCGATATCTCAAGGAAGTCGCGACCGGCCGCGGTGTCGAGCACGTCGACGCGAAAATTGCCTCGGTCGAGCTGGGCGAGAACGGCGACGCCATCGCCCTCGAAGCCGAGGACGGCCGCCGCTTCGAAGCCGAGTTTTTCGTCGATGCGAGCGGGTTTCGAGCGCTGATCATCGAGCAATCGCTCGGGGAGCCGCGTCGCTCGTTCGCCGACAATCTGTTCAACGACCGGGCGGTCGTCGCTCCGACTCCGCTGCCGGACGAAGGGCCCGGATGCTGCACCCTGGCGACAGCGAAAAGCGCCGGCTGGATCTGGCACATCCCACTGACGAGCCGAATCGGCAATGGCTACGTCTATTCGTCGCGCTACATCGATCCCGACGAGGCCGCCGCCGAGCTTCGAGCGCACCTCGGGCTGGCGAATGACGCCGAGGTCCGCCACCTCGAGATGCGAGTTGGCCGGCTCGAGCGAAGCTGGGTCAGCAATTGCCTCGCGATCGGGCTCGCCCAGGGCTTTCTCGAGCCGCTCGAAGCGACCGCGCTGCACATCGTCCTGACGACGGTCGACGAGTTCATCGCCGAGGTCGATTCGCAAGGCATGGAGGAGGCGGCGCGCAGTCGCTTCAACGACGCCACGGCGCGGCGCTACGAAGGCATCCGCGATTACATCGTCTGCCACTATCGCACGCAGCTTCGCCGCGACACCGACTATTGGCGCGACGCCGCAGCGATGACCGAACTGTCCGACAGCCTCAAGGGGATCATCAGCGCCTGGTTCAGCGGCGGCGAGCTTGACCGCGAAGTCGCCGAGCAGGACATCGGCGGCTATTACAGCGCCGTGTCGTGGCACTGCATGCTCGCCGGCTACGGCAATTTCCCGGATGCATCGAAGCTTCGCCCGCCGGGACCCGACATCGTCCCGGTCGACATGGACGAGATCGACCGCTTCATCGCCGAGTGCGCGAAGACCTTTCGGCCGCACTCCGAGGCGCTCGGAATGCTCGAGGACGCCGCGTGATCGCTCGGCTCGCGCTGTTCCTGGCGATGCTTCTGGCCGCTGTCCCCGCGGCGGCCGGCATTTCCACGGGCAAGCTCGACGATCTCGGCATCGTGCAGTCGCGCTACGCCGACCCGCGCAAGGTGACCGTGTGGCTGCCGGCCAGCTACCGGCCGGGCGGGCCTCGGCATTCGGTGCTCTACATGCACGACGGCCAGAATCTGTTCGATCCGGAAACCGGCTTTGGCGGGATGGAGTGGAAGATCGACGAAGTGCTCGGCCGGCTGATTGCCCAGAACAAGGTCCGTCCGACGATCGTCGTCGCGATCTGGAACACGCCCAAGCGCCTGCGCGAATATGTGCCGTCAAAGGCGTTCCGGCGTCTTCCGCCGGCGTACATGGAGCGGGTGCGCGGCCTCTACGGCGGCGACCCGTTGTCCGACGGCTACCTAAAGTTCATCGTCCGTGAGCTCAAGCCGCGCATCGACCGCGCTTACCAAGTGCGCACCGGCCGTTCCGACACGGCGATCATGGGTTCGTCGATGGGAGCGTTGATCTCGCTTTACGCGATCAGCGAATATCCCCATGTCTTCGGCGGCGCGGGCATGGTCTCGACGCACTGGCCGCTGATGATCCCGCCGGAAGGCAAGACACTCAGCGACTCCGATTATGAGACGGTGTCCTCCGCGTTCGAGCGTTATCTGGCGCCGTCTCTGCCTTCGCCGCGCACCCACCGGCTGTACTTCGACCATGGCAGCGAAACCCTGGATGCGGTCTACGCCCGCTACCAGATGCGCATCGATCGAGTGGTCGCGAGGCGAGGCTACCGGCTGGGCCGCAACTGGATCAGCCGCAACTTCCCCGGCCAGGCGCACAACGAGATCAGCTGGGCCTCGCGCGTTGAAATCCCGCTGCGTTTCCTGCTGCCGCCGCGTAAGGGAGCGCATGGCCGATAAGGTTTCCGCACTGCTGCTGTTCGGAGCGACGGGCGATTTGGCCCGGCGGATGCTGCTTCCGTCGCTGTACGGGCTCGACGCCGACGGGCTGCTGCCCGACGATCTGACGATCATCGGCACCGCTCGAAGCGAGCTCGACGACGACGGCTACCGCGACAAGGCCAAGCAGGCGCTCGACGAGCACCTCGCCGCCGGCTTCTACGATCCCGAAATCGGTGAGCGCTTCCTCAAGCGGCTTGCCTACGTGCCGCTCGACATCGCCGACGAGGCGGGTTTTCAGCGTCTCGCCGAAGCCGTCGGCGACCCGGCGCGCGGGCTGGCGATCTTCCTGTCGACGGCGCCATCCTTGTTCAAGCCGACCATCGACGGGCTGGCCGCGGTCGGGCTCGCCTGCCCGACGGTTCGGATGGCGCTGGAAAAACCGCTGGGCTCGGACTTGAAGTCGAGCCGGGAAATCAACGATTCGGTCGCAGCGGCCTTCCCCGAGGAGCGCACCTTCCGGATCGACCATTATCTCGGCAAGGAAACCGTCCAGAATCTGCTCGCTCTGCGCTTCGCCAATTCGCTGTTCGAGCCGCTGTGGAACAGCACCCATATCGACCATGTCCAGATCAGCGTCGCCGAGACGGTCGGGATCGAGGGCCGCGGCGATTATTACGACGGCGCCGGGGCGCTCCGCGACATGGTCCAGAATCACATGCTGCAGCTGCTGGCGCTGGTCGCGATGGAGCCGCCGACCAATTTCGACGCGACGGCTGTCCGGGACGAGAAGGTCAAGGTCCTGCGTTCGCTTCGGCGGCCGACCAGCGAAACCATCGCCGCCCACATTGTCACCGGCCAGTACGGCCGCGGCGCGATCGATGGGCAGACGATGCCCGGCTATGTCGAGGAGCTCGGCCGCGACAGCTCGACCGAGACGTTCATCGCCTTGAAGGCCTATGTCGACAACTGGCGGTGGAAGGGAGTGCCCTTCTACCTGCGCACCGGCAAGCGCCTGCCCGAGCGGCAGACCGAGATCTTCATCCAGTTCAACGGCGTCCCCTATTCGATCTTCGCCGCCCGCGGCGCGGCCACCGTTCCCAACAAGCTTGTCATCGGGCTTCAGCCGGAAGAAACCATCCGCTTGCTGGTGATGGCCAAGACTCCGGGCCTCGACCGCCACGGGATCCGCCTTCGCGAAGTGCCGCTCGACCTCGGGCTGGCCAACGCGTTCGCCGACCAGCGCCGGCGGATCGCCTACGAGCGACTGCTGCTTGACCTCATCGAGGGCGACCCCACCTTGTTCGTTCGCCGCGACGAGGTCGAGGCGCAATGGGAATGGATCGACGCCATCCGCGCCGGCTGGTCCGAGGCCGGAGTTGCGCCTCGGCCGTATGCGGCGGGAACCTGGGGACCTTCGGCCGCAATTGCGCTGACCGAGCGCGACGGCGTCAGCTGGCACGAGTAAGCGGCACGGGCGTATCGCAGGAGTTGGGAAAATGACGCTCAATGCAACCGTGGCCCGGGTCACCGACCGGATCATCGAGCGATCGAAACCGAAGCGTCGGCGCTACCTCGAGCTGATCGCCGAGCAGAAGGAGCGGGGCATCGGCCGGCCGCGCATGTCGTGCGGCAATTTCGCCCATGGCTTCGCCGCCGCCGGCGACGACAAGGACCGCATCAAAACGATGAGCGGCCCCAATATCGGCATCGTCTCCGCCTACAACGACATGCTCTCGGCGCACCAGCCGTACGGACGCTACCCCGAGCAGATCAAGATTTTCGCCCGCGAGGCCGGGGCAACCGCCCAGGTCGCCGGCGGCGTTCCGGCGATGTGCGACGGGGTCACCCAGGGCCAGCCGGGCATGGACCTGTCGCTGTTCAGCCGCGACGTGATCGCGATGGGGACGGCGGTCGCGCTGAGCCACGGAATGTTCGACGCCGCGGCGCTGCTTGGCATCTGCGACAAGATCGTCCCGGGGCTGCTGATCGGGGCGCTCCGGTTCGGGCATTTGCCGGCGCTTCTGATTCCCGGCGGGCCGATGCCGTCGGGCTTGCCGAACAAGGAAAAGCAGCGCGTCCGGCAGCTGTTCGCCGAAGGCAAGGCGAGCCGCGACGAGCTGCTCGAGGCGGAGTCGAAGTCGTACCACAGCCCTGGCACCTGCACCTTCTACGGCACCGCCAATTCCAACCAGATGATGATGGAGCTGATGGGGCTTCACATCCCCAACGCGGCGTTCGTCAACCCGCAGGACCCGTTGCGCCAGGCGCTGACCCGGGCCGCCGTCCACCGGCTGGCCGAGCTGGGCCGCGACGGCGCTCGGCCGCTGGGCGAGGTGGTCGACGAGAAAGCCGTCGTCAACGCGATGGTCGGGCTTCTGGCGACCGGCGGCTCGACCAACCACGCGATCCATTTGCCGGCGATCGCCCGGGCGGCGGGCATCAGCGTCGACTGGGAGGATTTCGCGATGTTGTCGTCGCAAGTGCCGCTGATCGCGCGCATCTACCCCAACGGCGCTCGCGATGTGAACGACTTCCACTCCGCGGGCGGAATGGCGTTCGTCGCCTCGACCCTGCTGTCCCAGGGCCTGATCCACGCCGACACCCTGACCGCGGGCGCCGACGATTTCAGCGCCTACACCGCCAACCCGGTGATCGAAGGCAACGCATTGGCGTGGAAGCCCGCCGGTGACAGCCTCGACCTCGACATGCTGCGCCCGGTTTCCGACCCGTTCCTGCCCGATGGCGGAATGAAGCTGGTCGCGGGCAACCTGGGCCGGGCGATCTTCAAGACCAGCTCGGTCGAGGCCGACCGCTGGACGATCGAGGCGCCGGCGCGCTGCTTTTCCGATCAGAACGAGGTGCTCGAGGCGTTCAAGGCCGGCGAGCTCGACCGTGACATGGCGGTCGTGGTCCGCTTCCAGGGCCCGCGCTCGAACGGCATGCCCGAGCTGCACAAGCTGACCCCGGCGCTCGGCGTCGCCCAGGACCGCGGCCACCGGGTCGCGCTGATCACCGACGGGCGCATGTCCGGCGCCAGCGGCAAGGTTCCCGCGGCGATCCACGTCTCGCCCGAAGCGCTGCCCGACGGGCCGCTGGCGAGGATCCGGGACGGCGACCTGATCCGGCTGTGCGGACACGACGGACGGCTGGAAGCGGTCGGAGTGGATATCGCCGCGCGCGAACCGGCGCCGGCGCCGGCGCCGCCGCTCGGCACCGGGCGCGAGCTGTTCGCTCTGATGCGCCGCTATTGCAACGACGCCGAGGCCGGCGGCTCCGCGATGCTCGCGGAAATGGACCTCGAACTCGCATGAGCCGGACCATTGCCGTCGCCGACATCGGCGGCACCCACGCGCGGTTCGCGCTGGCCCAAATCGATTCAGGCCACGTCGTCGCACTGGGCGAGCCGGTGACCCTGAAGACCGCCGAGCATGCGAGCTTCCGAACCGCCTGGGAGGAGTTCGGGCGGCAGGCGGACGGCGATCTGCCCGACGCGCTCGGAATGGCGTTCGCCGGGCCGGTCGGCGGCGAGCTCTTAAAGCTGACCAACAACCCGTGGGTGATCCGCCCGGCGCTGATGGAGGAAAAGCTCGGGGTCACGCGGCACCTCATCGTCAACGATTTCGGTGCGATCGCCCACGCGGTGGCTGAATTCGGCGCCGAGCATTTTCTCCATGTCTGCGGACCGGATCTGGAGCTGCCGCGCGAAGGCGTGACGACCATCGTCGGACCCGGCACGGGCCTGGGGGTCGCGCAATTGCTGATCGACGGCGAGCACCGCCACGTGATCGAGACCGAGGGCGGCCATGTCGATTTTGCTCCGCTCGACAGCCTCGAAGACCAGATCCTCGCCCATTTGCGGCGCAGCTTTCGCCGAGTCTCGGTCGAGCGGATCGCCAGCGGCTCGGGCCTCGTAAACACCTACACCGCGCTGGCCGCGATCGAGGGCCGGGCGGTGACCCCGCCCGAGGACAAGGCGCTGTGGAGCGCCGCGCTCGAGGGCAGCGATGCGCTCGCCTCGGCGGCGCTCGACCGCTTCTGCCTGGCACTGGGAGCGGTGGCCGGCGACCTTGCGCTGGCCCACGGCGCCAACGGAGTCGTCATTGCCGGTGGCCTCGGCTACCGGCTCCGCGACCATCTCCACAAATCGGGCTTCGACGACCGCTTCATCGCCAAAGGCCGCTTCGAGCGGCGCATGGAGGCGATTCCGGTCAAGCTCGTTACGCATCCGCAGCCCGGGCTGTTCGGCGCAGCGGCAGCCTTCGCCCAGGCCTATCGGTGACCATCGACGAGATCATGCGCAAAGCGCCGGTGATCCCGGTGCTGGTGCTCGACGGCTCGCTCGACCCGGCCACCCTGGCGGAAACGCTGGTCGAGGCCGGCCTTCCGGTAATCGAGGTGACCTTGCGAACCCCGCACGCACTGGATGCGATCCGGGTCATGGCCGGCGTTTCGGGTGTGATCGTCGGTGCCGGGACCGTTCTCAATGCGGGCCAGCTGGTCGCCGCTGCGGAGGCGGGTGCCCGCTTCATCGTTTCGCCGGGCCTGACCGAGCCGCTGGCCGACGAAGCGATCTCGAGCGGCGTGCCGTTCCTGCCCGGGGTGGCGAGTGCCGGCGACATCATGCGCGGGCTCGACCTCGGGCTCGACCGCTTCAAGTTCTTTCCGGCGGCAAGCTCGGGCGGAATCCCGGCGCTGAAGGCGCTCGCCGGGCCGTTCGGCGACGTGCGCTTCTGCCCGACCGGGGGAATCACGTCCGAAAGCGCGGGCGACTGGCTGGCGCTCGAGGCGGTGCACTGCGTCGGCGGCAGCTGGCTGGTCGGCCGCGGTGAGACGGACCTATTGGCCGTCGCCGAGCGCGCCCGCCAAGCCGCGGCGCTTGCCTCTTAGTAGCGCCGGGCGCTGGCCCGCTCCGAGGGGCTCGAACCCCCAACCTCCGGGTTCGAAGCCCGGCGCTCTATCCAGTTGAGCTAGGAGCGGAACAAGCTCGGCAGTGGCCTCCGCGGGGGCGGCCAGCGTGGACGGATGGTGGAGCCGAGGGGGATCGAACCCCTGACCTTCGCAATGCCATTGCGACGCTCTCCCAGCTGAGCTACGGCCCCGTCCGACAAGCGCTTTTAGGCGAACTTGTCTCTCCTGAAAACTTGAAAATCGAGCGCCTGTGCAGCGCTCCCGACCGCTGGAGCCTAGCTTTCGTCTTCCTTGGCCTCGGTTTCGACTCCGAGATCGTCGTCGCCGGTGGTGAGGTCGACCTCGTCGTCGGCCGACGGCTCCTCGTCCTCGTCGATCGCCAGATCCTCGGCTTCGAGATCGGTCTCGGCAACGGGCTCCTTGGCGACCGGAGCGGCCGGCTCGAACGGCAGCGGCTGCTTGGACTTGAGGATCGGCTCGGGCACCCATTCATTGCCGCATTCGATGCAATGGACCGGATCGTCCTTGCCGAGATCGTAGAAGCGGGTCGAGCACTTGGGGCAAGTGCGCTTGGCGCCCCATTCGGGCTTCACCATGGTGAGTTTCACTCCAGTTTCGGGTTCGGTCCGGAAGGCCTGAAGGGAAGCCCGGCACCGTGCGGCGGGCGCCTTGCCATAGGCTTGGAGCCCTGTCAAAGCGCGGTGCTTGAACGAGCACTACGACAACGAGAACGTGGCTGCGGAGCGGATTCTGATCGCTGTCGACGGACCCGCGGCGAGCGGCAAGGGGACCATCGCCCGGGCGCTCGCCAGCCACTTCAAGCTGCCGCACATGGACACCGGAATGCTCTACCGAGCGGTGGCCCTGAACCTGTGGCGCTGGGGCGGCGACCCTTCGAGCGAGTTCGAAGCGCTGCGGGGGTGCGACGTCGCCGCGGTCGACCCGGCGGACGCGGAATTGCGCAGCGAAGCGGTGTCGAGCATCGCCTCGCGGATTTCGGCCTACCCGTCGGTCCGCGCCGCGCTGCTCGACCGCCAGCGGCAGTTCGCCGGCCAGCCGGGCGGGGCGGTGCTCGACGGCCGGGACATCGGCACGGTGGTCGCTCCGGAAGCCGACGCCAAGCTGTTCGTCACCGCCGCGGCCGAGGTGCGGGCCCAACGGCGCGTCCGCGAGTTGCTCGAGCGCGGGCTGCCCGCCCATTACGAGGACGTGCTGACCGACATCCGGGCCCGCGACGAGCGCGACACGAACCGCCAGATCAGCCCGCTCGCCCAGGCGCACGACGCCGACTTGCTCGACACCAGCGGGCTCGACATCGATCAGGCGATCGCCGAGGCGATCCGGCTGGTCGAGCGGCGCCTGGCGGCGCGCTTGTCCACCCAACAAACGTAAATTTAACAACTGTCGGCCCGCGGACTCGGGGAACGCCGGGATTTCGGCTATCGAACGGCTCGGGGGTGGGGCATGCCCGAGTACAAGCTTTACTGTCTCGACGGGGCGAAGCGGATCGCCCGCGCCGCCGACGTGCTTCGAGCTGAGAGCGACGAGCAGGCGGTCGCGGCCGCCCGCGGCCTCGGCAGAGCGAGCGCATGCGAGATCTGGCAGGGGCGGCGGCTCGTCGCGACGATCCCGAGCGCCAAGCCGAGCAAATGAAGCGCTCGCTCAGGGCTTGCGACGAACCGCCCAGATCAGCGTCGACAGGCTGGTGATGAACGCGGCAAGCCCGACCAGAACGGGCGCATCGATAACAAGCATAGGGGCGACTCCGTAGGAGCCTTGTTCCCTATTTGTTTCCTATCCGCAATAGGCAGATGCCTATCCTAGATTGCATTCCTAGTGCGGAGCGGCCGTGGCGTCCGCCCCGCCGGCGGCCGCGGTGGAGCCTGGCGCAGGGACCAGCGGTTCGATCGCCGCCAGCCCCGTTTCGGCCTTGGGGTCGAGCCCGTAGATATCCTTGGTGAAGGCCAGCCGGCCATCGTCCGCCAGCGCGGTCACATAGGTGATGTAGACCGGTACCGGCCTGGGCAGCCGGACCGACTGCTCGGGCTGTTCGGACGGCGGCACCGGTTCGGACCCGAGCAGCCAGCGGCCGAGCCGATTGGCGGACCCGCACGCAGCCGAGGCTGAAGGTCCGCTGGTCCTTGGCGAACAGACCCCGGTGCGGAGTGTCGTGGAGGTAGATGCCAAGGTCGTTGACGAAGCCGAACTTGATCGCGCCCATCATGTTGTTGGGGCCAGGCAGCTGGCGGATGCGCGCTTCGACCGTGCCTTCGGCGACCGCCTTCCAGTCGACGCTGTCGGGCGCAACGACGGTCGCCTGAGTCGACCAGTCCGACACGACTTCGTAGCGCGCGGCGCGCAGATAGGCGGTGCCGCGCTTGACGACCAGCGGCGCGACCGCCCGCTGGGCGACGTCGGTCGGGATATTCCAGTATGGATTGAAGGTCGCGTAGTGGATGGTCCCGGCGAGCATCGGCGTGGGAGTGTCGCGCCGGCCGACCACCACCTTCATCGTGTCGACCACCCGCCCGTCCTCGTACACCGACAATTGCTGGGTGGCGGCGTTGACGGCGATGAAGCGGCCGGTCGCCGGGAACACCCGCGCGCGCTCGAGATTGGCCGTCAGCCGGGCGTCGGGAGCCGGGCCCCCTTCGAGGCGCATGCGGTCCCACGCCGCGTCGCGGATTTGCGCGTAGACCGGGTTGATCGACGACACCGCCCGGACGTGCTCGGCCAGCGACGGCGCCTTGAGCGCTTCGGCGAGCACCTGGTGCGGCAGCGGAAGGCGCGGCGCCAGCGCCGGGTCGCCCCACGTCATGCCGCGGATGGGCGACTTCAGAGCGCGCACGTATTGCACCCAGACCGCGGACAGCAGCTTGTCCGCGTCGACCAGCGCGGACGGCCGGGCAGCGGGCGGCGCGGACAGGATATTGGGCTGGGCTTGGGCAATCGCGCTCTCGACCAGCCGGGCGAGCTCGGGACCGTTGGCGAGCCCGTCGAGCGTCGCGCGCTCGAGGATCGCCGGCAGCAGCTTCGCGGCCTCGAGCGACGCGGAGTCGCGCAGCCAGATCGGCGCATTGGCGCGCTGCTGGTAGTAAATGTTGACCGCCGGGCTCGCCGGAAGCGGCGCGAAGCTCACCAGCGCGGGGGTCAGGCTGGCGGACGCGGGAGCCGGATTTTGCGAGGGCGTTTGGGCGATGGCCGGCGAAGCGCCGCACAGCAGCGCCGCCGCGATCAGTCCTGGCATTCGCGGCCCCGCTCGCACCTCGATCGGCTCCCTTCGTCCTCGCCCGGTTTCAACGCGGCCCGCCGCGCCGCGGCCCCATGAATTCGAAAATAGTCGCCATTCCCTAACGGGTTGTGACTTGCGGGCCACGGCGGCGAAGGCTCGCCCGCTGGGTTGGCGAGCCATCCGGCGCTTGTGGGTTTCGCGAGCTTCGGTCCCCAGCCGCAAGTCCAATGTCCGCATTGGGTGGAAAGCGGACATTAGTCATTCAGGACAATGGCGTGGCCGACATGCAGGTGGTTTTGGTACTCCGCTCGCATCCCGGCGAGGGTTTCGCGTGCATCTGGCGAGCACCTGCTAGCCGCGAGATCCCGGTCGATTACGGTTAGCTGAAGCTTGATGAGCCTATTGCATTCCTCCGAACCAATCAGTCCAACATCGGCAGCAATCTGCCAGGCCAAGCTCATCGACGTTGTCGTAGCTCCGAAGTGCGCTCCGGCTTCGACCTCCTGCAGCCTCGGCAGCGTGCCCGGTCCCTGAGTTCCGGCCTTCATTCGTCGGACGATTGCCTCGCTCCAGCGGCGGTCGCGCTCCACCATCGCAATGGCTTCCGACCGAGCTGTCTTCATGTCCGAAGCGACGATCTGACCGTTTTTTAGAACGATTGGCGCAGTCTCGCTGGTGTCGCAGCCATAGCCGGTCGTCTCAACGAAGGCCTTGAGGCCACTCTCTGCCAAGGCTTCGGCGCGTGAGTAGTGGAACGGTACCGAGCGGCAGCTCAGTGGCCGCCGATCATAGATGCCGCAGCGCTCCCCGTTCAGGGCGCTGCAGGCCCCAAGCCTCGTGTCGAGCGCGAGCGCAGAGATCATGAAGTACTTCGTATACTCGACCGCTTTCCGATCACGCCGCACCTTCACCGAAGACTGGTGTGCGGCAAAGGCACTCAGGAGGCGCTTCTTTTCATAGAAAACCGCCCTCGCATTCGCCGCGTCCTCGCTCGGTGCGACATAGTCGCTTAGCTGACGCGGCAGCCAGTAGAGGCGGAACATGAGCCTGAGCACAAAGACGTCCGCAAGGGCCGCCGCTTCCGACAGCTCGACCTCGGGTGACCGATTGCAGCACATGCCACATTGGGTGCAGGCAAAACGCTGTACTGCGAGTTCCACTCTCAGCTTCCCCTAGTGAGATGAGGTTTGCACGAGAGTCGAATGTCCGCAATGGTCGGGAGCAGGCCCAGCCGCCATGCCGCTATCGATGGCTAGCAGATCATTGCAAATCGGGTCTTTTGAACCCACGGTGACTTAGATGACGAGGTAACGAATTGTCTTTGCTTCTCCTCCTCGTGGCTCAAGCTATAAGCTCGGCTCCCCCCGAAAGGATTGTTTTGACCATTCCACAGCCGTGCGAAGCGCGGCGCTCGTCTAACGAGGAAATTGTAGTCTGCGCCCCCCGAACCGATGGTTCGAGCCCTTACCGCATCAACCAACCGCCTGCACCGCAGCCGCAGGTTCCGAAGGCCGAGGTGCAACTTGCCACTGGGGTTAGCGCCAGCGCTGAAACAGAGCAGGCTGATGTGGGTGGTTTCCCGTCCAATCGACTGATGGTTCGGCTCAAGATCAAGTTCTAGGCCGACACGGCAAGTGTCGCTTTGGGTGGAAAGCGGACATTTTCGGCCGCATAGGCGCGAGCATGAAATACTCACTGGTCCAGCGGCTTTCCGCGGAGGCGATCGGCACCGGGCTGCTTGTCGCGACGGTGGTCGGTTCCGGGATCATGGCCGAGACACTGGCGGGCGGGAATGTCGCCGTCGCGCTGCTCGCGAACAGCATCGCCACAGGAGCGATCCTGTTCGTCCTGATCACCGCGCTCGGACCGGTCTCCGGTGCTCACCTCAATCCGGTCGTGAGCACCGTTTTCGCGCTCAGGCGGGAGATTGGCTGGGCTAAGGCCGGCGCCTTTGTCGCGGCGCAGATCGCCGGCGGCATCAGCGGGACCCTGCTCGCTCATGTGATGTTCGATCAACCATTGATCCAGCTATCGGGGCACGCCCGCACGGGCCTGGGGCAATGGCTGTCCGAGACTGTTGCCACTTTCGCGCTGGTGCTGACGATCCTCGGGACGCTCCGCTCGCGGCCGGAATCCGTGCCGGTTGCTGTCGCGCTGGTCATCGTCGCGGCCTACTGGTTCACCGCTTCGACGTCCTTCGCCAATCCAGCAGTGACGATCGCTCGGTCGTTCTCGGACACGTTCACTGGGATCGCGCCGTCGAACGCGCCGCCGTTTGTCATCGCCCAGTTCATCGGCGGCCTGACCGCCTGGATCGTTTCAGAGCGTCTGTTCGGTTGGACCCCGACCAAGGGCGAGCAGCCCTCGCTCTCGGGATCGCTGGAGCAATAAGGCGTGATGGTCTCGGATGTCCGCAATGGGTGGAAGACGTGATCGATGCCAACAGCGATTCGGAGGCGATGCGCCTGACTCGAAAGTTGCGGAGCGGCCGCTATGAGCTTTGGCACCAGAACCGACGGGTGCTGACTTCCAAGCCTGCTGCGCAAGCCCGACCCATTCTCCATCTGCGTGCACAGGCCTCCCACTAGTCCCAAGATCGGTCCGGCCCTTCGAGCCTGACGTCTGCCGTGCGGGTACTTTGTCGAGTTCTGGAAGATTCCCTTTCCGCCTAACTTATTGAAATTCTTAAATCTGTTGCCGATTGATCGGGACTCCGCGCGCGACATATGTTATAGTGATGAGATTGCCACTCGGACTAACCGGGCTGTGGCGACTGAGAGATTCTTCGAGCTCCCGCCCTTATCGACGCGGGAGACAAGCCGTGACGGCTTTCAACACACAACAGCTCAACGGATCCGGGCTCGAGCCGATGGTCCGCAAGCTCGAATATCGCGGGAAGTTCAGCGACGCTGACCGCGCCGCGCTGCTCGGCTTGCCCCACGTCGTCAAGACGATGGAGAACAATCACTACATCGTCCGCGAGCGCGACAAGACCACGCATTCCTGTTTGATGCTGGCCGGCTTTGCGGTCCGTCACAAGATCGTCGCCGGCGGGCATCGCCAGATCGTCGCCATCCACATGAAGGGGGAGATGGTCGACCTCCAGAACTCGCTGCTTGGGACCGCCGACCACAGCGTCCAGATGCTGACGGCCGGCAAGGTCGCATTGATCCCGCGAGAGGAGATCGTCCGCATTGCCTTTGAGCGTCCGGCAATCGGCCAGGCCATGTGGCTGGACACCCTCGTAGACGGCTCGATCTTCCGCGAGTGGATCGCCAATGTCGGCCGCAGGGATGCGCGCACTCGCATTGCGCACCTTTTTTGCGAGTTCGGGATGAGGCTGCAGCACGCGGGACTGGCCGAGCAGACCGGCTATGCAATGCCAATGACCCAGGAGCAGCTGGGCGACGCGACCGGGCTGACCTCGGTCCACGTCAACCGGACGATCAAAGCGCTCGAAGCGGACGACCTCATCACCCGCAGCACCCCGCGGGAGATCATTATCGGGGACTGGAAGAAGCTCGCCGCCGCCGGCGACTTCGACAGCGGCTACCTGCATATGAGAGAGGACGATCCGGTGCTCGCCTGATCGATGCGTCGAGTGGCCCGGCTTGCACCGCGAATGTCCGCTCCGGGCCGGCGGCAGCCATTTCGCTAGCCGCGCCGTCCGGCAGGCCTTCGCACTCGGCAGGTCCCGGCCGGGCGATGCCGATTGCCGGTCCACCGATCTTCGGCGAGTGCGTGCCGCCCTAGCAAAATCGCGCCGTCACGCGGCCCGCGACAGGTGCGACACGAAGGTCGCGCGGGTGACGTCGACGGTCAGGCCCCCCCATCGCGGCTGGCGCGGGCAGAACCGCTTCAGATTGGATCAAGTATATCTTGCCGACAGCAAAATATGTTAAAGTTGTCCGCCTAACCTCCGGCATCGCGATTTTTTCGAATGGAGTGATGCCGTGCATGCCTTGATTATCGAGGACGAGGTTATGATCGCCGCGGCCATCGAATTTGTGCTCCGGGATTGCGGGTTCGATTCATTCGACGTCGCGTCGTCGAGCATGGCGGCGATCCGTGCCGCCGCCCGGCGCTGTCCAGACCTGATTACCGCCGACGTCGCCCTGGCCGCCGGAGACGGCATTGAAGCCGTCCGGATCATCTGCCGCGGGCCCTCGATCCCGGTGATCTTCATCACCGGACAGCCGGCCGCCGAGGTCCGGCAACAAATGTCCGACTATCCGGTGCTCACCAAGCCGTTTTCCGAGCAGACCCTGACCTACACCATCGCCGCCTCGCTGGACCGCTGATCCAGGTTTCCCTTTGAGCTGGCGCATGCCGCGCCCTCTGGCGGTTCGCCGGCCCCGGCACGCTGCAGGCCCCGACCCTTGCTCCTGATCCCCCCTTCGCATATAGGCCGCGCCGTCCGGCGGGTGCTTAGCGCTCGCGGCAGCCCGTCTCTTTGGCGAGCGCGTGTGGTGTTCGGGACGAACCGGCACTGCGACGCGCTTTTTGTCATGGAGGCCGGGGCCGCGGCCCAATCCATCCGACGGATGCCTCCTCGGCAATGGGGCCGGGGGCGGCGGCATGGGTTTGACCAAGTCCGCAGAGGAAAGCCGGCCCGTCGCCGGCTGCGCGGCCGACGTTCAACGAATTTCAGGAACACGGAATTTTATGGCGACCACGGTATTTCCGACCCGCGACGATTTTGAAGCCCTGCTCAACGAGAGCCTCGGCGGCGAGAACGAAACCTTCGAAGGCAAGGTGGTCAAGGGCACCGTCACCGGCATCGAGAACGATCTCGCGGTGATCGACGTCGGGCTGAAATCCGAAGGACGCGTGCCGCTGCGCGAGTTCGCGGCGCCGGGGCAGAAGGCGGACCTGAAGGTCGGCGACGAGGTCGAGGTCTATGTCGACCGGGTCGAGAACAGCGCCGGCGAAGCGATGCTCAGCCGCGACCGCGCTCGCCGCGAGGCCGCGTGGGACAAGCTCGAGAAGGAA
Source organism: Sphingomonas sp. (assembly GCF_013812825.1). Lineage (GTDB taxonomy): Bacteria > Pseudomonadota > Alphaproteobacteria > Sphingomonadales > Sphingomonadaceae > Sphingomicrobium. The sequence goes on from NZ_JACCSU010000070.1 coordinate 57,948, forward strand.
TTCGAGAAGGGCGAGCGGGTCGAGGGGATCATCTTCGGACGGGTCAAGGGCGGCTTCACGGTCGACCTCGGCGGCGCCGTCGCCTTCCTTCCGGGAAGCCAGGTCGACATCCGCCCGGTGCGCGACGTCGGGCCGCTGATGGACCTGCCCCAGCCTTTCCAGATCCTCAAGATGGACCGCCGCCGCGGCAACATCGTCGTATCGCGCCGGGCGATCCTGGAAGAAACCCGCGCCGAACAAAGATCGGGCCTGATCCAGAGCCTCGCCGAGGGCCAGGTGATCGAGGGCGTGGTCAAGAACATCACCGACTACGGCGCGTTCGTCGACCTCGGCGGGATCGACGGCCTGCTGCACGTCACCGACATCAGCTACAAGCGCGTCGGCCACCCGAGCGAAGTCATCAACATCGGCGACACGGTCAAGGTGCAGATCGTCCGGATCAACCGCGACACGCAGCGCATCAGCCTGGGCATGAAGCAGCTCGAGAGCGACCCGTGGGACGGAGCGGCGGCCAAATATCCGGTCGACGGCACATTCCGCGGCCGGGTGACCAACATCACCGAATATGGCGCCTTCGTGGAACTGGAACCCGGCATCGAGGGGCTGGTCCACGTGTCCGAGATGAGCTGGACTAAGAAGAACGTCCACCCGGGCAAGATCGTCAGCACCAGCCAGGAAGTCGACGTCAAGGTGCTCGAGGTCGACGAGGAGAAGCGCCGGATCAGCCTCGGGCTCAAGCAGGCGCAGTCGAACCCGTGGGCCGATTTCGCCGAGAAGCACCCGGTCGGATCGACCGTCGAGGGCGAGGTCAAGAACGCGACCGAGTTCGGATTGTTCGTCGGCCTCGACGGCGATGTCGACGGAATGGTCCACATGTCGGACATCGCCTGGGGCGTGTCGGGCGAGGAGGCGCTGCAGCTCCACCACAAGGGCGAGACGGTCAAGGCGCAGGTGCTCGACGTCGACGTCGAGAAGGAGCGCATCAGCCTGGGCATCAAGCAGCTCGAGCGCGGCGGGGTCGCGGCCGGCGGCGGCAAGGGCGGCTCGGGCGGAGTCACCAAGGGCGAGACGGTCACCATCTCGGTCCTCGAGGTCCGCGACGGCGGGCTCGAGGTACAGGTCGGCGACGACGGACCGACCGGCTTCGTCAAGCGCACCGATCTCGGCCGCGACCGCGACGAGCAGCGCCCGGAGCGCTTCCAGGTCGGCCAGAAGCTCGACGCGATGGTGATCGGCTTCGATCGGTCCAAGAAACCCAATTTCTCGGTCAAGGCCCTGCAGATCGCCGAAGAGAAGCAGGCGGTCGCCCAGTACGGGTCGTCGGATTCGGGCGCCTCGCTCGGCGATATCCTCGGCGAGGCGCTGAAGCAGGCGAAAAAGGAGTAGGCGCCGGCTGGAATCGGTTGCGCAAACAGCGCTTTCCTGACAGCCTATGTTCAATCGGCCGGTGCGACGGGGAGCGCCGAAGGCCACCTTTAAAAGCGGGGACAGGATGATCCGTTCTGAATTGGTCCAGAAGCTGTGCGCCGATTTTCCCGGCCTGACACAGCGTGAAGTCGAAGGCGTCGTCGGAGCGATCTTCGATTCGATCACCGAGCAGCTGGCCAACGGCGGCCGAGTCGAGTTACGCGGTTTCGGGGCGTTCTCGACCCGCCAGCGCGACGCGCGGGTCGGCCGCAATCCGCGGACCGGGGAATCGGTCGACGTCGACGCCAAGCGCGTGCCCTATTTCAAGCCGGGCAAGGAAATGCGCGAGCGGCTCAACCTGCAGGACGTCACCGCCCAATAATCGGACCGGCGGCTGCTCGCTTAGCTGCCTCAATCTAAAGAAACGCTCGGGCGGCGAGTTGCACATCGCCGCTGGAAGCGCATGATCGCGAATGCGGACGTGGCGGAATGGTAGACGCTGGAGACTTAAAATCTTCTGCCCGGATTAGGGCGTGCGGGTTCGAGTCCCGCCGTCCGCACCATCGCCAGCTCCCCTGTCCCAGACAGGGTGCGCGCGCAATCCCTCCAAATCGGAGACAAATTGTTAAGCCTGATCGGTTAACCGGCAGATGTGTCGAGTGAAACTGGCCTTCCAGGTGCCGAGGGGACCAAGACCGCGCCCCCGTTGAGCGCGCGCCGCGATGCGGTGATGCTGGCCGTGCTGATCATCGCCGTCGTGCTGCTGATCTGGAACGGGAGCACCTTCTTCCGGCAAATCAGCGCGGTGGGCGCCGACCTTGGCCGCGAGGCCCGGACGGCAAGCATCGCGCTGACCCTCAACGTCGCTCTGATCCTGTTCGGCTGGCGCCAATATGTCGACCTGCAGCATGAGGCGGAGCGTCGCGCGGACGGCGAACGGCGGGCGGCGGTCCTCGCTTCGACCGATTCCCACAGCGGCCTTCTCAACCGCAAGGGATTTGCCGACCGCGCCCAGGTGCTGGCAGAGCGGGCTTGCCGGCTCGGGCTCGACCTGGCGATCATCTCGATCCAGATCAACCGCTTCAAATCGATCAACGAGCGCCACGGCTACGACGTTGGCGACAGCCTGCTGCGCTCGATCGCCGCGGCGATGACCGAAGCGCTCGGCGAGGGCGCCGAGATCGCTCGGCTGAGCGGCGACGAATTCGCCGTCGCGCTGGCCGTCGATCCCGAGAAGCCCGGTGACGCCGAGCACTCCGCCGAGGCCGCGATGCACGCGGTCACGACGGTGTTCACGATCGACGACCGGGTGATCCAGGTCGGGGCGTTCGCCGGAATTGCCTGGGCGCCGGCCGTCGACGTCCGGATCCCCGACCTCCTGCGCCGCGCCGACATCGCGATGGAGCACGCCAAGAGCGGCCGCTCGGCCCGGCCGGTGTGGTTCGATGCGGGCATGGAGCGGGCGCTGATCGCCCACGGCGAGATCGAGCAGGGGATCCGCTACGGCCTCGAGCACGACCAGTTCGTCCCCTTCTTCGAGCCGCAGCTCGACCTCGAGACCGGCGAGATCGTCGGCTTCGAAGTGCTGGCGCGCTGGATTCACCCCCTTAGCGGCACCATCCAGCCCGATGTCTTCATCCCGGTCGCCGAAGAGCTCGGATTGATCGGGCGCCTGTCGGAAAAAGTGATCGCCGATGCGCTTGCACAGGCCGTGGACTGGGACCCCAAGGTCAAGATTTCGGTCAACATCTCGCCGATCCAGCTGACCGACGCCTGGCTTGCCCAGCGCATCGTCAGGCTGCTGACGGAAACCGGTTTTCCAGCCGACCGGCTGGTGGTCGAGATCACCGAAAGCTCGCTGGTCACCGACATCGACCTCGCCCGCTCGATCGTCACCAGCCTCAAGAACCAGGGCGTCCGACTGGCGCTCGACGATTTCGGAACCGGCTTCTCGTCGCTGTCGCACCTGCGCTCGCTGCCGTTCGACGTCATCAAGATCGACCGCAGCTTCGTCGCCAACATCCATTCGAACCGCGAGAGCGTCGCCATCGTCCGGGCCGTGACGACTCTCGCCAGCGCGCTCAATGTCCCGGTCTGCGTCGAAGGCATCGAAAGCGAAGCCGCCCACGCCGCCGTGCTCGGGCTCGGCTGCGCGGTCGGCCAGGGCTGGTATTTCGGCAAGCCGATGCCGGGCGAGCAGGCGGCGGAAATGCTGGTTCAGCGCGGGCATCAGGAACCGCAAGCGCCGCGCACCGCCGCGGCCGGCTGAATCCTCCAGCAGCGACGCATGCTCCCTGTCCCACGCCGGGACGGATGGGACCCGTTGCGTCCAAAACGGTGTTGTTGGCGTGGTAAAAACCGGATTAAGACTTTCGCATGGCTACCACCCGGCCCGCCACCGCGCTCGCAAGCTCGAGGCTCCGATTTGCCCGCTCTTCCATCGGACGCGCGGCGCCGATCGATCCGCGCCGTTTTGGAAAGCGCGCGCCGGTTCACGGCGAAGCGCAGGCGCTCCCCGCGAGCAACGCGCACGATGACCTGCGCCTGTTCGCCGCGACCTTCGCGGCCGGCTTCCTGTTCGTGTCCGTCTTGATCGTCTAGCGCCCGATCGTCGGGGCCGAGGCCGACCGGCTGAACGATCCGCCGTCCGACAAATCGTTAGCGGTCGAGAGCAGGATCAGGGCCCGGGTGCATGGCGCGCCGACAGCAAGTTGTCGTTCCCCGCAGCTACCGCATCAGGTCTCGATCGCAGATGGAAAACCGCTGCTGCAAGCAGTGCAATACCGCCGGCGGTCAGCAGGTCTGACTTGAGGCGTGTCGCCATCCAGAACCCGTCCATCGACGGCTCCGCTAGAAAGGCCATCTTGGCGAGGCCGGGTGCGCTCCACGTCAGAACGAGCGACAGAAGCAGAAGATTCCTGCTCGGGCCCTTGCCCAACAGCGGCAGCAAAAGCAGGCAGGTGAAGAACAGAATGAAATCATAGGCGTGCAGTTGCGCCATGCTCAGCAGAGCGGCGACCGAGACCATCCAAAAGCTGACGACGAAGCGGTCACGTTCTGCCTCAGGGCTGCGCCGCAACAGCAATTCCGCGGTCGCCCAAGCCGCAACCAGCGCGGCGACAGCGGGAATCCCGATCCCCAGATAGGCAAACAGATGCGGCAGGCCGCTGTTGTGGATCGGCCAGTTCCACGGCGACTGGCCATAGAGCTGGAGGTTCTGCAGCAGGTTGCGAGCGCTCTCCACCGTTGCTCCGAAGCCGAGCGTGAACAGGAGCGGCAGGCACGCGATGGCGGTTACCAAGAGCGCGAGTCCGGCAGCCGCCCGGGTCTCCCGCCTCGTCGCCATCAGAGCCAAGAAAAGCAGTCCGATCGGCGGCTTCAATAGCAGGACGGCGAGGCCGGCGACTTGGGTCGGGCGGCGATTGTCAGTCAGCCCGGCAATCAGCAGTGCGAAGCCCAGCAGCACGAACAGGCCTGTCTGGCCCAGCCTCAGCACATTCTCCATGATGTCGGAAGTGAACGCGCATAGAATGAACAGGCAGGCCGGCCACAGCCACCTTCCAGCCGCCAGACGCGCGGCGCTCCTGACGAGAAGGGCGCATGCAGCCGCCGCGGCAGCGAGGTTCAGCAGTTTCCAGGCCAGGACAGCGCTGCCGGTTTTCAACGCCGCGAGCGGAACGGCGATGATCCACCAATTGGGTGGATAAGCGAACACGGTCGCGTCCGGCGCCAGGAGGCCCGCTCCGGCAGCGAGAAATCCAGGGCCGTAAGGGTCGAGGCCGGCGCCCCACATTCGGCCGGCGACGAGGATATAGGTAAAATCGACCAAGTTCGCGGCCTTGAGCGCTCGCGTGATCATCAGCGCGGAAGCCGCAGAGATGAGGGCGAGCGCGATCCACCGTTCCGCGCGCCGCCTGGCGTTCGGCGCCGGGCGAGCCCCGGTGGGCGCCCGATCTGCCGCCTTCAATTGCACGCCTTATGGAGCTTCCAGCCGATCCAGGCGGCGACGGCGCTGGCCACCGCGACGATCAGCAAACTGTCGGCGACGGTCACGCCGAGCTGCACCGCGATCGTCAGGATCAGGGTCGCGGCGACCATCATTCCGGCGTTGACGATGTTGTTGGCGGCGATCGTCCGAGCGGTTTCCGACTTGGGCACGGTGGTCGTCAGGAATGCGTAGAGCGGCACCACGAACATGCCGCCGGCGATCGCCACCCCGAGCAGGTCGACGACCACCATCCAGCTGTTGGGAAGAGCGAGGAACTGGCCGATGTCGTGGAGCTCGCCGCCGTTCGCCGGCCAGGTCCGGACCCGGCGGTAGAGGTCGAGGACGAACAGCCCCATGGCGAGCGCCGAGGCTGGCGAGTATTGAGCGCCGACGCGGCCCTTGAGCAGCCGGTTGACGGCGACCGAGCCGATCGCGACTCCGATCGAGAAGACGGCGAGGAACAGGGTCGCGACCGTCTGGTCGGAGCCGAGGCTGTTCTTGACCAGCGGCGGGAACTGGGCGGCGAGCACCGCGCCCATCGACCAGAAAAAGCTGATCGCGACGATCGCCAGGAACAGGCGCTTTACGTGCAGGGTCGCGCTCACCAGCGTGATCGACGCGCGGATGATGTGCCAGTCCATGCCGCGCTTGGGAAAGCCCGGGATTTCGGGCTCTTGCGACGGCGGGGCCGGTGGAACGAAGCCGCCGGCGATTCGGCCGATGACGGCGACCGCGAGCACGGCCAGCGCCGCCCATTCGGCATGGAAACTGCCGTCGGCGCGCTCGACGACGAGGATTCCGCCGAGCAGGGTACCGCCCAGGATCGCGATGTAGGTGCCGGCCTCGACCAGTCCGGTGCCGCCGAGCACCTCGTCCTTGTGCAGATGCTGGGGCAGGATCGCATATTTGATCGGGCCGAAGAAGGTCGAGTGCACGCCCATCGCGAACAAGGCGGCGAGCAGCAGCGGCACGTTGTGAAACAGCAGTCCGGCGGCTCCGAAGATCATGATCACGATCTCGGCCGTCTTGACGATCCGGATGATGACCGCCTTGTCGTTGGCGTCGGCGAGCTGGCCGGACAGCGCCGACAGGAGGAAGAAGGGGAGGATGAACAGCCCGCCGGCGATCGCGCTGAAGGTCGCTTCCTGGGTCGCGTCGCGGTAGATGCCGTAGATCACCAGCATGACCATCGAGGTGCGGAACAGATTGTCGTTGAACGCGCCGAGGAATTGCGTCGTGAAGATCGGCAGGAAGCGGCGAGTGCGGACGAGGTGAAGCGCGTCGTGCATCAAAATGCGCGGGACGAAGGCCGCATCTGCGGGAAACTCATTGCCGCCGTGTAGCGGCTAGCGCTGAAGCGGCAAGGGTTGGGCCCGGCTCGGTTGCCGACCGCCCGCGGCCAGGCTGCGCCGCGCCAGGACCATCGCGCCGACGATGCATCCGCCGAACAGCATGCCCTCGAGAGCGCCGGTCACCATTTGGCTGACGGGGCCGAAGCCGCGTTCGCCGAACAGCCCGCCGACCGGGTCGAGGCGCAGTCGCGAGTCGGGGAAATGGCGGGCGAGCAGATCGAGGCTGCCGCCCATCAGCCGGCCGCCGGCCAACGGGATGAGGATGCCGGCGGCGCCCCCGGCCACGGCGGCGTAGCCGGCGCCGCGCCGGGGCGAGATCGAACCCGGGCTCGCAAGCCAGGCCCCGAAGCCGACCGCGCCGCCGAGCATCGCCCCCTCGGCCGCGCCGGTGATGTCGCCCGGCGACTGGCCAAGCAACAGGTTGAACGCGTCGAGCCCGAGCAGCTTGACGATGCCGCCGACGAGCATCCCGCCGATGGCGCCGCCGACGATGGTCCATAGCGAGGAGTGGCCGGGCGCGAAGCCGGCCGCGGCGATCCCGAAGCTGACCCCGGCACCCCCCATCAGCGCGGCGGCGATGGTCAGCCACATCAGGACCAGCAGGACCGAAGCCGCGCCCATCTCGGGCGCCAGCGGCTGCGAGGCGGCGGCGAAGCCGTAGAACAGGCCGCCGATGACACCCGCGAGCCCGGCCCCGAGGGTCCCGGCGCCGCCGATCATCAGCAACTGCCGCCAGCCGTAGCCCTTCCCAGCGCCCGCCGGAGCTCTCGCGCCGTCGCCGGCCCGCTCGACCGGGGCGATGAACCGGTAGCCGTGCTTGGGGACGGTCTCGATGAACCGCGGCCTCGCCGCGTCGTCACCGAGCCTGCTTCGGAGGGTCTTGATGCATTGCGTGAGCGCCTCGTCGGTGACCGGGACGCCGCTCCAGACTTCGTCGAGGAAGCGGTCCTTCGAGACGAGCTTGCCGGCGTCGCTCACCAGCAAGGTCAAAGCGTCGAGATAGCGGGCATTGAGCTCGACCGGCGCCCCGTCGCGCCTCAGCTGGCGGTCGCGGGGATCGAGAGTGAAGCGCTCGAAGCGAAAGCCGCCGGATTCCATTTTTCAGCAAAACCTCAGGAGTTGCTCATGCCGTCCAACACGGCTTGTGCCAATCTCACCTCGTTGATCAATGGAGACAAGGCAATGGCACATCGGGCCGAACATGAAGGCGGGCGCGGCTGGAGCGCGTGGCGAATCGCCGGGTGGAGCATCCCGGTGCTGCTGCTGATGCTGCCCGCGGTGGCGATGCAGTTCACTTCGGAGGTCAACTGGACCGCGAGCGACTTCGTCTTCGCCGCCGTGCTCTTCGGAAGCGTCGGGCTCGCCTTCGAGCTCATCGTCCGCAAGTCCGACAGCCTCGCCTACCGGTTCGGGGCCGGGCTCGCGGTCGTCGCGGCCTTCCTCACCGTCTGGGTCAACGCGGCCGTGGGAATGATCGGTTCCGAGGACAATCCGTACAATTTCGTGTTCGGTGGGGTGCTCTTCATCGCTCTGATCGGAGCGCTCCTCGCTCGCTTCGAGCCGGCCGGAATGGCGCGCGCGATGGCCGTGACCGCGGTCGCGCAAGTCGTGGCGGGCGCGATCGGACTCACCGCCGATCCGCGCAGCGCAGTGTTCAGCATGGGCTTTGGCGGGCTGTGGCTGCTGTCGGCGGCGTTGTTCTGGAACGCGGCGCGCGAGCAAGGTCCGGCGGGCTCGGCGCGATAGCTTGACCAGGCGGCTTTTGCCGCCGCCCCAGTTTCGCGTAGAGGGCGGGGTCGATGTTGTCGCTGCCGAACCTGCTGACGCTGTCGCGCATCTTCGCGGTGCCGATCCTGGTGTTCCTGCTGTGGCGGCCGACGCCGATCGGCTATGCGTTCACCTTCGTCCTCTACTGCATCGTCGGGATCACCGATTATTTCGACGGCTATCTGGCAAGGGCGCAGGGGCGAATCTCGAGGCTCGGCCAGTTCCTCGACCCGATCGCCGACAAGATCATGGTCGCGGCGGTGATCGTCATGCTGCTCGCCTCGCGCCGAGCCAACGGCGAGCCGCCGATCATCCAGGACCTGCACGTCATCCCGGCGCTGATCATCCTGTTGCGCGAGATCATCGTTTCGGGCCTTCGCGAGTTCCTCGCCGAGGTGCGGGTCGGGGTGCCGGTCAGCGCGCTCGCCAAGTGGAAGACGACGCTGCAGCTGGTCGCGCTTGGAGCGCTGATCCTCAGCGGAGCGCTGCCGACGCAGCCGTGGGTCCACGACGTCGGCCTCGCAAGCCTGTGGGCGGCGGCCGGGCTGACCCTGATGACCGGCTACGACTACCTTCGCATCGGCCTGCGCCACATGGATTGAGTACGGCCACTAATCGATTTTTCGCATCGTGCTGACCAAGTTTAATCGTTTCCGTCGCTCGTCCGGCGCGCCTAAAGCACGCTTGAGCACCCACATTCAGAGAGGCCAGAAACATGGACGCAAAAACCGGCGAATCGATGGGATGTCCGGCAGACCGCCCAACCACGGTGCGCTCGCTGCTCGGCAGGCAGAACCGCGAATGGTGGCCCGAGGCACTCCCGCTCGAGGTCCTCAACCAGGGGGGCCTGTCTCCCGATCCGATGGGCGAGGAGTTCGATTACGCCGGAGCATTCAATGCGCTCGACTATCAGGGGCTCAAGGACGACCTGAAAGCGCTGATGACCGACAGCCAGCCGTGGTGGCCGGCCGACTACGGACACTACGGACCCTTGTTCATCCGCATGGCCTGGCACGCCGCAGGCACCTACCGCACCGGCGATGGGCGCGGCGGCGCCAACAGCGGCCAGCAGCGCTTCGCCCCGCTCAACAGTTGGCCCGACAACGGCAACCTCGACAAGGCGCGGCGCCTGCTGTGGCCGATCAAGCGCAAGTACGGAAAGAACATCAGCTGGGCCGACCTGTTCATCCTCGCCGGCAACGTCGCGATCGAGTCGATGGGCGGACCGATCTTTGGCTTCGGAGGTGGGCGCAAGGACGTGTTCGAGCCGGAGCGCGACATCTACTGGGGCGCCGAGGAGAAGTGGGTCAACGAGGGCTCCGAAACGCGCATCCAGCCCGACCGGGAGCAGGAGCTCGAGCATCCGCTGGCGGCGGTCCAGATGGGCCTCATCTACGTCAATCCCGAAGGCCCGGGCGGAGTCCCCGACCCGCTGCAGTCGGCCCGCGACATCAAAATCACCTTCGAGCGGATGGCGATGAACCACGAAGAGACGGTCGCGCTCACCGCAGGCGGCCACACCTTCGGCAAGGCGCATGGCGCCGGCGATCCGAGCCTGGTCGACGCGTCGCCGGAGGCCGCCGACATCGCCTTGCAGGGGCTCGGCTGGGCGAGCGCCCATGAAAGCGGGCTGGGCGAGCATACGATCACCAGCGGCATCGAAGGATCGTGGGTGAACACTCCCACGCAATGGTCGGAAAACTATTTCCGGCTGCTGCTCGACTATGAATATGAGCTGGTGCGCAGCCCCGCCGGCGCCCAGCAGTGGCAGCCGATCGACCAGCGCGAAGAAGACATGGCCCCGGCCGCGCACGACCCGTCGAAGCGGGTTCCGACGATGATGACGACGGCCGACATGGCGCTCAAGATGGACCCCGAGTTCCGCGCGATTTCGGAGAAGTTCCGCAACGATCACGAGGCCTTCAAGGACGCCTTCGCGCGTGCCTGGTTCAAGCTGACCCACCGCGACATGGGGCCCAAGGTCCGCTACCTCGGCCCGGAGGTCCCCAACGAGGATCTGATCTGGCAGGATCCGGTGCCGGAGGGCAAAGCGCCGTCAAATTCGGAAATCGACGGCTTCAAGTCGAAGATCCTCGACGCCGGCTTCACCGTCGGCCAACTGGTCAAGACTGCCTGGGCCTCGGCGTCGACCTACCGCAGGTCCGACCATCGCGGCGGCGCCAACGGTGCGCGCATCCGCTTGGAGCCGCAGCGCAACTGGGCGGTCAACGAGCCCGAGGAGCTCGGCAGGATCCTCGCCAGGATCGACGAGCTGCGCGGGTCGATCTCGTTCGCCGACGCGATCGTGCTCGCGGGCACTGCGGCGGTCGAGAAGGCCGCGCGGGACGCCGGCTTCGACGTCGAGGTTCCATTCACCGGGGGGCGCGGCGACGCGACCCAGGACTGGACCGACGTCGAGAGCTTCGCGGTGATGGACCCGGCCGCCGACGGCTTCCGCAATTATTTGAAGACCAAGCATTCCGTGAAGACCGAGGAGCTGCTCCTCGACCGAGCTTCACTGCTCGGACTGTCGGTGCCGGAAATGACGGTGCTGCTCGGCGGGCTGCGAGTGCTTGGAGCCAACCACAAGGACGCTCCGGAAGGAGTCTTCACCAACCGCAAGGGACAGCTGACCAACGACTTCTTCGTCAATCTGCTCGACAACGACATGTTCTGGAAGGTGGTCGACACCAGCGCCGACGAGGAGTTCATCGGCTACCACCGCGGCGGCAATCACGAGAAGTGGCGGGCGACCCGGACCGACCTCATCTTCGGTTCGAACAGCCAGCTTCGAGCGGTCGCCGAAGTCTATGCCGAAAAGGGCCATGAGGAGAAGTTCGTCCGCGACTTCGTGCACGCCTGGACCAAGGTCATGAACGCCGACCGCTTCGACGTCCCGCAGAAATCGGACAGCGTCGAGCCGATCGGAATCGCCGAGCCGGCGATGGCGAAGTAGCGGAGCCCGGCTTCGTCAGCTTTCGGCCACCGCCAGCCGCGGAATGACCGTTCGGCTGATCTGGCGCAGGCTCTCGGCGAGCAGCTGGAACTCCTCTTCGCGGGGGCTCGAGCGGCGCCAGACGAGCGCAATCCGGCGGTAACCGCGATCCGAGCGCAGCGGCCGAGCGTCGACCCGCGTCCCGCCGAGGATTCCGGCCTCGATCGCCATTGCCGGCACGAAGGTCAGGCCAAGCCCGTTGTCGACCATCTGCACCAGCGTGTGCAGCGAGGTGCCCATCATCGCCGCGTCGGCGCGCAGCTCGGGCCGGTTGCACGCCGCCAGCGCATGGTCCTTCAGGCAATGGCCGTCCTCGAGCAGAAGCAGCCGGTTCTCGTCGATCGCCGCGGCTTCGACCGCGCCGCCATGCGCGATTCCCACTGGCGCCTCGCCGCTCGGGAAGGCGACGAACAGGCGATCGTCAAACAGCAGCGCGGTGTCGACGTTGCCGCAGGCGTAGGGCATCGCCAGAAGCACGCAATCGAGCTGCCCGCGGTGCAGTGCATCGCACGCAGCCTGGCTCGCCTCCTCGCGAAGGAAGACCTTGAGGCTGGGCCATTGCTCACGCAGCTGCGGCAGCATCGCGGGAAGCAGGAACGGGGCGATGGTCGGGATGACCCCCATGCGCAGCTCGCCGTGGAGCGGCTGGCCTTGGGCCCGGGCCATGTCCGCCAGCTCCTCGGCCTCGCGCAGCACTCGGCGCGCCTTGTCGGCGATCTTCGAGCCCAGTGGAGTGAAGCGGACGACCCGCCGGGTCCGCTCGACCAGGGTCACCCCGATCAGCGCCTCGAGCTCGCGAAGGCTCGCCGACAGCGTCGACTGGGTGACGAAGCAACTCTCGGCCGCCTTGCCGAAATGGCCGTAGTCCTTGAGCGCGATCAGATATTGCAGCTGGCGGATGGTGGGCAGGTAAGTGGTCATTGGCGCTTCCGATCGATCGCGCCGGAATAAGCGCCTGGAGCGATTAATTCCAGAGCGTCAACGCAGGGCCGCCCACAATCCCATGCCGCTGGTCACCGTCAGCACGATTCCGACCATCACCAGCATCGGGCGCGCCGGAACGCGCTTGGCGACCCAGCCACCGAGCGGCGCTGCGGCGACTCCACCGATCAACAGCCCGACAGCGGCAGTTCCGAAGGCCGAAAAGCCGATGGAGACGAGAAAGGCTCCCGAGATCGCCAGCGCCAGGAACAGCTCGGAGGTATTGACGGTGCCGACCACCTTGCGCGGGTTGGCTCCCTGCACCAGCAGGTTGCTGGTCACCACGGGCCCCCAGCCGCCGCCGCCCGCCGCATCGAGGAACCCGCCGGCAAAGCCCAGCGGCTCGACGATTTTCGGGCGTTTTTCGACCGGCGGCGCTCGGAGCGCCCGGACGAGCAGGTAGACGCCGATCGCGGCAAGATAGGAGAGCACCACCGGCTTGGCGATCGACGCATCCATGTTCGACAGCAGGACCGCGCCGATCACCCCGCCGACCATCCCGGGGAGAAGCAGCCGCCAGAACAGCCGCCAATCGACGTTGCGGTGCGCGACATGGCTGATCGCCGACACGGCGCCGGTGAAATTCTTGATGATATGGACGCTTGCCGACGCGGCCGCCGGCGGGACTCCCAAGCTGATCAGAAGCGTGTTGGAAATGACGCCGAACGCCATTCCAAGCGCCCCGTCGATCAATTGAGCGACGAACCCGACGAGGATGAAGGTGAGCAGGAGCCCGGGCTCCGCCGCAAGTGACGGGAAAATCTCGCTCTCCACCCTGTTTGAGCCGCGCGATTTGCCCAAGCCTGCACCTGCCCGCAAGCGAAACCGCAGGCGGCGGGTCCGGAACGACTGGCATTTCGGGTCGCTCGCACCTAAATTGCCGGGGCAAGGCGCAAGGGGATCGAGTGATTTCAGGGCTTGTCGAGTATCTGGATTCGGTCAAGGCCCGCGACCCGGCGGCGCACTCGCGCTGGGAGGTGCTGCTGTACCCCGGCGTCCTCGCGCTGGGAATGCACCGCATCGGCCATTGGCTGTACGGAGGCCGGCTCTATTTCCTCGCCCGGGTCGTCAATCATCTGGCGCGCTTCCTGACCGCGATCGATATCCATCCCGGCGCGAAGATCGGCCGCAACTTCTTCATCGATCATGGCTTCACGGTGATCGGCGAAACCGCCGAGATCGGCCACGACGTGACCATTTACCAGAATGTCACCCTGGGCGGCACCAACCCGTCGACCGGGGTCGGCGGCAAGCGCCATCCGACGCTTCGCGATCGGGTGGTGGTCGGTTCCGGCGCCCAGATCCTCGGACCGGTCGAGGTCGGCGAGGGCGCCAAGGTCGGCGCCAACGCCGTGGTCACCAAGGATGTCGCGCCGAGCGCGACGGTGGTCGGCATCCCGGCGCGGCCGGTGCCGGTCGACACCGTCCACTACAGCCCCGGTTTCGTTCCTTATGGGACTCCGTGCGCCGAGGAATGCGATCCGGCGCGAATCCGAGTCGGTGAACTGGAGCGCGAAATCGAAGAGCTGCGCGGCGAAATCGAGGCGATCAAGCGGACTCGCCAGCCGGCCGGCAAGGAGCCGGCAGCGAAGGCGAAAAGCGCTTGAGCGTCGTCGCGCCGTTCCCGCACCCACGGGACCGGCGCCTGATCGCCAGCTTCGACCGCCGCGAGCTCACCCGCATCCTCGATCTGTACGGCCGGATGGTCGCGGCTGGTCATTGGGGGGTTTTGGATTTATTATTATCAGCGGACGCGGCGGTGG
>NZ_JACCSU010000073.1 GCF_013812825.1 Sphingomonas sp.
ATCGCGAGAAGCTCGAGCCGGTGCTGCGGGCGATCCGGGTGCTGCAGTGGCTGGCGCTGGCCCTCGTCGCGCTGATGGCGGCGGCGAGCGCGGCGGCGGTGGTGCTCGCCGCCCGCGGAGCGCTCGACACCAACCGCTCGACCATCGAGGTGATGCACGGGATCGGCGCCACCGACCTCCAGGTCACGCACTTGTTCCAGCGCAAGATCGCGCTCGATTCGCTGGCCGGAAGCCTGGTCGGGGCGGTCGCAGCGGTTCTGGTGCTGCTGCTTCTGGCGGGCGGCGGCGCAGCCTTTGCCGGCGACCTGATGGGCACCACCCCGCTGCGCGGCACCGACCTCGTCATCCTCGCTCTGCTGCCGCTGGCGCTGGTGGTGCTGGCGACCTGGGTGGCTCGGACGGCGGTCCTGTCGACCCTGCGGAGGGCGACATGATCGTCCGCGCCGGCTCGCTCCTGCTGCTCGCCTATGCGCTCGGCTTCATCCTGTTCACGGTCACGCTCGGCCGCCCGGCGAAGGGCGCGAGGACCACCGACGCGATCGTCGTCGTCACCGGCGGAACGGGCCGCATCGAGCACGGAGCCGAGGTCCTGAAGGGCGGCGGTGCGAAGCGGATGCTGGTCGCCGGCGCCGACCCGGCGGTGACCAAGCAGGATCTGATCCGGCGGCTCGGCGGAAGCGGGCGGCTGGTCAATTGCTGCGTCGATCTGGGCAGCGAGTCGGTCGACACAAGGTCCAACGCCGAGGAAGCGTCGCGCTGGCTTGCAAAGCACGGCTACCGCTCGTTCCGGCTGGTCACCAGCGACTGGCACATGCGCCGCGCCAGCTACGATTTCCACGAGGTGATGGGCGACAAGTACGAGATCGTCCCCGACGCCGTCCGCACCGAGCCGCCGTTCACGATCCTGTTCAGCGAGTACAACAAATATATCCTTCGCCGCCTCGCGGTGCTGCTCGACATCTGATGCACCGGCTCCGCTCGCTGCTCTTCCTACTGGCTTTCTATCCGGGCACCTTGCTGTTCATTTTCGCCGGTCTTACCGCCGGGCTGGTGAGCACTCCGGCGATGCTCGAGGTCGTCCATGGCTGGGCGCGCTTCCACCACTGGCTGGCGAGGCACGTGCTGGGTATCCGGACCCGGATCGAGGGAGCGATCCCTCCCGGGCGGTACCTGATCGCCGCCAAGCATCAGTCGATGTTCGAGACGATCGAGATGCTGATGTTTGCCCGAACTCCGGTCATCGTCCTCAAGCGCGAGCTCGCCGACATGCCGCTGTTTGGCCCGATGACCCGGCGTTATGGCGTCATCCCGGTCGACCGCGACGCCGGCGCGAAGGCGCTGCGCGACATGCTGGCTGAGGCGAAAGCGGCGGCCGCGACCGGCCGGCCGGTGATCATCTATCCGGAAGGAACCCGGGTCGCGCCCGGCGCTTCCC
The DNA here is from genome assembly GCF_013812825.1 of Sphingomonas sp. Taxonomy (GTDB): domain Bacteria; phylum Pseudomonadota; class Alphaproteobacteria; order Sphingomonadales; family Sphingomonadaceae; genus Sphingomicrobium. Next base: position 1,436 of record NZ_JACCSU010000073.1, read on the forward strand.
CGCCCTTGCGCGCGGGATTCGCCGGCATTTACCGGGCGCTCGGATTGCCGGTGGTGCCGGTTGCCCACGACAGCGGGCGCTTGTTCGGCCGCGGCCTCGACAAGCGCCGCGGGACCGTCACCTTCCGGGTCGGCGAGACGATTCCGCCCGGGCTCAAGCGCGACGAGATCGAGGCGCGGGTCCACTCGGCGATCAACGCGCTCGAAAGCTAGTGCCTTAGCTGCGCTCCGAGCTTCTCGGCCGCCGCGACGACCCGCCTCGAGATCGCGCCGATCTCTTCGTCGGTGAAGCTCTTGTCCGTGGGCTGGAGCGTGACTTCGACCGCCAGGCTCAGCTCGCCGGCGTCGGTCCGGTAACGGTCGAAGACCCGCGCGTCGGTGATCGCCGCCTTGTCGGCGCCGCGAATGGCCCGCACCAGCGCCTCGGCGGCAAGGTCGTCGGGAACGAGGAAGGCGAAGTCGCGGACGACCGGCTGCAGCGCGGGCGGCGCAAAGGCGGCGCGCGCCCGGCCCGCCGCACGCGCCAGCGGGATCGAGTCGAGGTAGATCTCGGCGGCGACCGCTCCGCCCGGTCCGTCGAGCTTGCGGATGAGCGCCGGATGCAGCTCGCCGAACGCCGCAAGAACGCTTTTTCCCAGGCGCAGCGTCGCCGATCGCCCCGGGTGCCAGGTCGGCCCCGCGTCCGCGACGGTCTGCAGGCTGGCCGTGGGGGCTCCGGCCGCCTCGAGCAGCGCAACCACCTCGGCCTTCGCGTCGAACGCCGAAAAAACCTGTCCGGCACCCGATTGCCAGTCGCGCGGGTCCCGGTCCCCGGCGAGCAGCAGCGCCACCGTCGGGTGCTCGGCGTCGCCCAGATAGCGGCGGCCGATCTCGAACAATCGCACCGAGCCCAGGCCGCGGTCGAGGTTGCGGCGAGCCGCGGCGATCAGGCTCGGCAGAAGCGATGGCCGCATCACCTTCATCTCTTCGCTGATCGGGTTCATCAGACGCCAGTCGGCCGGGCCGAACGCTTCCGCTTCCTGTTCGGAAATGAAGCTCCAGGTGACCGCCTCGTCGAGCCCGCGCGCCGCCGCCGTCCGGCGCACCCGCCGTTCGACCAGCTGCGAGCGGGTCGCGGTCGGATGTGCGACCCCCGGCTCGCGCTCGAGCGGAGTCGAGGGGACCGAATCATAGCCGTGGATTCGAGCGATCTCCTCGACGATGTCGGCCTCGCCGTCGATGTCCGGGCGCCAGGTCGGGGCGCGGACGAACCAGGTCTCGTCGCTCGCCGAACCGTGGGAAACGGCCATTTCCACTCGCTGCGTCTCGTTGAGCCAGCTTTCGGAATCGTCGAGGTCGAGCCGCAGGAACTCGAGCCGGCCGAGGATCGCCTGCTGCTCGTCGCCGGCGAGCTCGATCCCGCCGAGCGCGGCGAGGCGCCCCGGCCGGTAGGCGACCATCCGGTCGGCATTGGGGTAGCCGCCGGCCGGAAAGTCGCCGCTGATGCGCGGCTCCGACGCTTCCCCGCCGGCCAGGTCGAGGATCATCCGGGCGGCCGATTCGATCGCGCCCGACAGCTTCATCGGGTCGACGCCGCGCTCGAAGCGGGTGCGCGCGTCGGTGATGATCGCGTGGCGGCGGCCGGTTTCGGCGATCGTCTGCGGGTCGAACCACGCGCATTCGAGCAGGACGTCGCTGGTGCCTTCATCGACGCTGGTGCTCTCGCCGCCGATGATCCCGCCCAGGCCGATCGCGCCGCTGTCGTCGGCGATCACGCAATCCTCGGCGGTCGGCTCATATTCCTTGGCGTTGAGCGCCAGGAACCGGTCGCCCTGGTGGCCGCGGCGGACAATGATGTCGCCGGCCAGCTTGGCGATGTCGTAGACGTGCAGCGGCCGCGCCTGGTCGATCGAATAGAAATTGGTGATGTCGACCAGCGCCGAGATCGGACGCAGCCCGACCGCCTTCAGGCGCTGCTGCAGCCAGTCCGGGCTCGGCCCGTTGCGGACCCCGCGGATCACCCGCCGCCAGAACACGTAGCAGCCCGAATCCGGTTCGACGGACACTCGCGGCGAAGGCTCGAAGCCGCCGTCGACGACCGGATGGTCGCGCCGCTTGAACTGGCCGATCCCGGCCGCGGCGAGGTCGCGGGCGATGCCGTCGACGCCCATGCAGTCCGGGCGGTTGGGCAGCACCGCGACGTCGAACAGCGGATCGTCGAGCCCGGCGAACGCGGCGAAGCTCGCTCCGACCGGCGCGTCGCCGGCAAGCTCGATAATCCCGTCATGCTCGTCGCCCAGCCCGAGCTCGCGGGCCGAGCACATCATGCCGTGCGATTCGACGCCGCGGATCGCCGCGACCTTCAGCAGCAGGCCGGTGCCGGGGATGGTCGTGCCCGGAGCTCCGAACACGCCGAGCATTCCGGCGCGGGCGTTGGGAGCGCCGCACACGACCTGAACCGCGCCCTCACCCGCATCGACGGTCAGAAGCTGCAATTTGTCCGCCTGCGGGTGCTTGTCGGCCGTCAGCACTTTGGCGACCCGGAACGGCTCGAGCGCCTCGGCCGGGTTGGACAGCTCTTCGACCTCAAGGCCGATCGCGGTCAGTTTCTCGGCGATCTCGACCGCCGATGCGTCAGTGTCGAGATGCTCCCTCAGCCAGGAAAGGGTGAACTTCATCGTTCCCCCTCCCGCCCGCGGGAGGGGGTCAGGGGGTGGG
>NZ_JACCSU010000083.1 GCF_013812825.1 Sphingomonas sp.
CGTCCGTCGCCAGGATCACCGAACCGTCCGGGCACGTCTGCGTCGCTGGAGGCGGCGGAGGCGGCGGCGGAGGCGGCGGCGGCGGCGGCACAACCACCGGCGCTGCGAAGTTGTAGATCAAGCTCAGCAGCAAGCTGTGCGAGCGCCACTTGCCGGTCAGATCGACCTCGTTGCTCGTCGGTCCACGCGGGCCAGGAGCCTCATCGTCACTGAATTTGAGCCGGCCGGTGTTGAAGAATCGATACTTGAGGCCAAGATCGATGTTCGGGCTCATGGCCGCGCGGATGCCGGCGATCACCTGCCACGCAAGCGCAGAGTCGGTGTCGCGGAAGCCGAGGCCAGTGTCATCGGTAAAGGCCCGATACTTGACCCGGGCGATGCCGACACCAGGGCCGACATAGCCGGACCAACCGTCGTCATTGCCGAAGTCGAGCAGCAGGTTGACCATCGCCGACAGGGCAGTCGCGCGACCGTCGGCATCGAAGTGATCGCCAGGGCCTGCGCCGGAAACAAAGTTGCTCAACTCGATTTCGTCGACGCTGGCGCGCTTGTAGGCAAGCTCGCCCTCGGCGCGGACCATGCCGAAATCGTAGCCGACGATCCCGTCGATATCGAACCCTGTCCTGTGGTCGACGATGAGGACATCATCGATCTCTGCGGGGCCGATATTGTCTTCATCCTCATAGTCGAGGTTGAAATCCTCGACGAGCATCAGGCCGCCTTCGATCCCGGCATAGAGCGAGCCGTCGCGAGCGACGGCCGGAGTGGCCAACATCGTCGACGCGAGCGCTATGCCAATGGCCAGCTTGCGCATAATTGTCCCCTTTCAGCGTGCGTTCTGGAATTGAACTGCCCGAACACATTATGAGAGCGTCGGTTTCCACGCAAGGTCGCTGTTCGCGCAAGCTGTTGCCAAAAAGCCTCAACTGACCGCCGACCGGACCAAAATGCGAACCCGCGGCGACTTTCTCAGGTTTCGATGAGGCCGTGGGCTCGCATCGCGGCGAGAATCGCACCGATCGCCGCTCGCGCTTCGAGGTCGGCGATGCTGCCGCCGGCCGGCGCCGGGATCGCGGCTTGCCGTGGGCCCACGACCTTGACTGCGTCGACCGTCACTTCCGAACCGCGCAGCTTGCCGATCTCCCACGCTCCGCTGCGATAGACGGCGGTTGTGCCACTGCTTCGAACCAGTGCGCTGAGGCCGTCGAATGGCCTGACGAAGCGCCAGCCGCCGCTGGTGTAAGCGGCGAGCTTGCCGGCCTGGCCCGACCAGCTTCCGGTAGGGCTGCTGCCGACGATGTAACAGCTGCCGACTGACGGCGACGCGGGCGGGGTCGCGAGCGGCGTCCCTTCGACCGCGGCCGAAACCACCGCGTCGAGCACCTGCAGCGCTTCGTTGTGATACAATTCCTTCTGCGCCTGTCCGGGAACGATGAACGGCAGATCAAGCCGCGGGGTCGCACTCATTGATTGTCTCCTAGGATAAGGTGATCGGCAGGGTCGCGGCGCGCGAAGTCGCGAAGTCGCCGAGTTGCTGGACCGACAGGGTGGCGCTTCCGGCGCCGAGCGGGGCGAGCTGGGCGGCGGTGAAGATGATTGCAGCGGCGCTGGTTTCCGCCTCGATTCGCCCGAGCGTTCCATCGAGCGCCACTCGATAGAGCTCGCGCGCCTCGCCGAGCGGCGAATCCATGGGAGCGGGCAAAGCCCTCTTCCTCGCCGGTCCGCAGCCAGGCCGGCACGAACGGCCGCAAGACGTCCGGCGAACTCTTCCGCCCGAACAACCAACTCATGTGAATTCCTTTGAAGCCCTCTTCCCTGGCGGGAGAGGGAGAGGCTAATTCCGAAGTAATGGGATGGGAGGGCATGCTGCCCTTCGCTTTATTTGCTACCCAGGCTCTTCAGGCACTTCACCAAATGTTCGTCGAGCGCCTTCATGTATTCGCTACCGATTTCGGGCCGGAAACTGATCAAATCCGCTCCCCCCTTCGACCGGTTGCAAGGCCCGCAGGCAAGAACGAGGTTGTGCAGGAAATCCCGCCCACCATTGTGCTTCGCTCGCACATGATCGCGCGTCCGGTCGTGCGACAGCCGTTCCGGAGGCATCCATTGCTTGCAATGGAAGCAATGCCCACCAAATTGCTGGAAAGCGGACCGCAGCGCCGCCGCGGCACCCAATTCCTTCTTGCTCTTGCCAACCGTGTAGAGCGGCGTGTCGTTGCCATCCACGCGCGCAAATTTGATCGCATTGTACGGCTTCTTCTCGAGCGGATGGGCCGCAATCATTCGCTGCAAGAGCTCCATGCAGCGATCGAATAGCTCGGTAAGCTTGAAATTGGTTTAAAGCCTCCGAACCTGCGGCACTCCGCTCCGGCTTTCGCCCAGCACCGTCATCGCCCAGACCATCGCGTCCGCCCGGTCCGGCGAGCGCCCCGGCCCTTCGTAATTTCCGCCGGCGATCAGCCCGCTGAGCTCGGCCTCGAGCTTGGGGAAAGTCCCCGCGAACAGCGCCCGCCCGGTCTCGAATCTCAACGCGATCGGCTCGGCCCTGGCGACCTTGCCCTTGGACGCGTGCACCAGCCGCACCGACAGCCCGGTGTCGGCGGCCATCAGCACGCTCTGGACCATCGCCCCGCCGTTGTTGGCCTCGGCCACCACCTGCGAGGTGTTCCAGCGCGCCGCCGCGCTCGCCACTTGGTTGGCCCAGCCTTCGGGGCTCAGGCCCTCGACGCTCTCGTCGGCGATCACGTGCAGCCGCTCGCCGGCTCGTCCGCACACCACGATCCCGCACGCGTCGCTGCCTTCGCCGGCTCCGGCCGGCGGGTCGACCCCGACGAGGATTCGGTCATAGGGCGCGTTCGGCGCCACGCAGCGGCTTCGTTCGATCAGCTCGCGCGGCCACAAGCTCCCTTCGGCCTGGGCGATCAGCTCGCCCTCGAGCTCCTGCAACCCCAGCCGGGTGCCGCCATAGGTGACGGCCATGATGTCGATGAACTGCTGGTCGAGGTTGATATTGTCGCAGGTCCTGCCGCCGGTCGTCACGGTCCATTCGTCGGCCTTGATCCGCTGCAGCAGCTCGAGCGGCCTGGGCGTGGTCGTGACCAGCGCCCGCGCCCGCGGACCGCGCCGCAAGCCCATCTGCAGGTTCATCCACGCGCCGTCGGCCTCGCGCCATTTGGCGAGCTCGTCGCACCAGGCGAAGTCGTGCTCCGGCCCACGCAGTCCGTCGGCGTGATCGCCCGAAAACAGTTGCGCCTGGCTGCCACTCCGCCAGGTCAGCCGGTTGACGCTCGGCTCCCATTTCACGCGCCGCTGGTTTCGCCCGGCGACGCTCAGGATTCCGCTCACTCCCTCGACCATCACCGCCCTCGCTTCGACGATGCTCGCCCCGACCAGCGCGATCCGCAGCGGCTTGCGGCCACAGGCGAGCCGGTGGATCCATTCGGCGCCGGCCCTGGTCTTGCCGAACCCGCGTCCGGCCATCATCAGCCAAACCCGCCAGCCTTCGCCGAGCGGCGGCAGCTGGCCGTCCTGGGCCCAGCTCTCGAAATGCGCGTCGAGCATCAGCAGGTCGCTCGGAGTCATCGTCGCGATGATCCGAGTGCGCTCCTCCGGGCTGGCGTTCGCCAGCCGCACCATCAACTGGCGCGAATAGGCCGGGCTCATCCTTCACCGCCGGAACCGCGCTCGTCCTGCTGCCGTTTGAGGCGGTCGAGTTTCCGGCTGATCTTCTCGCGAAGCTCGTCCATCTCGTCGACCGGCAAATCGCAATCGGCTTCGATCGCCGTTTCGCGGTGCATCTTGAGCAGCGTCAGCGCGACCTGGTTCGAATAATCGATCATCCGCTCGACGCTGCCGTCCTTGCGAGTGATAATCTTCTCGGTGCCGTTGAGCGCCCGGTCGAGCAGGATCAGCTCGAGCCGGCCGTAGGCGACCCCGATCGCCTCGATCCAGCCGGCGCGGAACGCCGCGTGGGTCTTGCGCCGGGCATAAGCGTGCTGCGGCGACACGCCGGCTTCCTGGGCGGCCAGCTTGACGTTGCAAGTGTCGCCCAGGACCGTCAGGAAGTTTTTCTCTTTCTGCTTCGTCCACGCTTGCGGTCCGGGCTTGCGCAATCGCACCCGGCCGTTGCCGTCCAACACCAGTTCCGCCCGGTCCAATCGATCTTTTTTCGAGCGCGCGGCCTCGCTCTTCCGCTTCGCCATGCCCGCTCCAATGTCGTTGAAAACCGCCGTCGTTTGCGAGCAAACGAAAGGGCCGGAGCAGCGTAATGCCGCCCGGCCCTTTCGTGCTGCTGGTCGAGGCGCCGCCAGCCCCGACTCGCAATTTGTCACTGTTCCTGTCGTGTACCCAATGAGCGTGACGCTGTCAAGCTATTTTTTGCCTATCTGGTTAAAATATGTTCGCTCGCAAGGGACCCGCACCGCGTTCTGGACTCCCGCTACGCCGGCTCAGACCGGGTGCAGCGCTCCGCGATAGTCGGGGTCCTCGAGGGTCCGTCCGGCGCCCATCGCGACGCAGCTCATCGGATCGTCCGCGACCCGCACCGGAAGCCCGGTCTCGTCGGCCAGGACCACCTCGATCTCGCGCAGCAGCGACCCGCCACCGGTCATGGTGATCCCCTCGTCGATGATGTCGGCGGCGATTTCCGGCTGGGTCTGCTCGAGCGCGACTCGAACGATGTGGACGATTCGCGCGACCGGCTCGGCCAGCGCTTCGGCGATCTCGGCCTGGTTCAGGCTGACCTCGCTCGGCACGCCCTTGGCGACGTCGCGGCCGCGGACGTGCGCGACCAGCCCCTTGCCGCTCTCCGGCGCCTTGGCGGTGCCGATCTCCTTCTTGACCCGCTCGGCGGTCGCTTCGCCGATCAACAGGTTATAGTTGCGCCGCACGTAGGAGCTGATCGCATCGTCCATCCGGTCGCCGCCGATCCGCGCCGACTGGCTGTAGGCGAGCCCGCGCAGCGAGATCACTCCGACCTCGGTCGTGCCGCCGCCGATGTCGACGACCATCGACCCGATCGGCTCGGTTACCGACAGCCCGGCGCCGATCGCGGCCGCCATCGGCTCGTCGATCAGCGACACCTGGCTCGCACCGGCGTGCGACGCGGCGTCGCGGATCGCCCGCCGCTCGACCGATGTCGAGCCGCTGGGAACGCACAGCACGATCTCCAGCCCGCGCGCCAAGCGGCTCCGGCCGCCCTGCGCCTTCTGGATGAAATGCTTGATCATCTGCTCGGCCACCTCGAGGTCGGCGATCACCCCGTTGCGCAGCGGACGGATGGTTTTGATGTTGTCGGGCGTCTTGCCCATCATCAGCTTGGCGTCGGCGCCGACCGCTCGCACCCGCCGGACTCCTCTCGACATCTCCATCGCGACCACCGAGGGCTCGCTGATGACGATCCCCTTGCCCTGCAAATAGACGACGGTGTTGGCGGTGCCGAGGTCGATCGCGATCGCTCGCGACGAGATCCGGAATAGGCGCGAAAGCAGCATCGGAAGATGGCTCCTTGTCGGCGCGCCCATGTCCCTGGCCGCCGCCCCGCTTTTAGTCCGTCCGCCGCCGCCTGGCGAAACAAACTATCGCCGATGCACTATCAGCCGTTATGCTGCTGCGCCAAACGGATGATCGGGAGCTGGATGAGCATGGACGAACCGCGGTCGGACTCGCCCCAGGATGAGCTGGCCGGACGGCGAATCCTGGTCATCGAGGATTCGCCGGTCGTCGCCGAGGCGGCCGACGACATGCTGCGCGACATGGGGTGCGTCGTCGTCGGTCCGGCGACGACCATGGCGCCGGCGCTGGAGATGGCCGGCGAGGAGCAGCTCGACGCGGCGATCGTCGACATCAACATCCGCGGCGGCAAGGCCTATCCGGCGCTGCGAATCCTTCACAGCCGCGGAATCCCGTTCCTTCTGACCAGCGGCTATGCCGACTGGACCTTGCCCGAGGAATGGCAGGACCGCCCCCGGCTCGCCAAGCCCTACACCCCCAACCAGCTGCGCGAATCGCTGCTCGCACTTCTCTCCGGTCAGGCTGGGTAAATCCGCCGGGCTTGATAGCGGCTCATCTATTCGCGCATTCAGGGGATATCATGCTCGGACGAAAGCTCTTCAGGATTGTCGCGCCGCTCGCCCTGCTCGCCTCGGCCGAGAGCGCCGTCGCGGCGACCCTGATGGTCACCAGGACCGCGTTTTGCGGCTGCTGCAAACTGTGGGTCGAGCGCATGAAGGCGGCCGGCTTCACCGTTCAGGTCAAGGAGGTCGAGAGCGTCACTCCAACGGCGCGCAGGCTCGGAGTCCCCGACAAGCTGCGCTCGTGCCACACGTCGCAGATTGGTGGCTACGCGATCGAGGGCCATGTTCCCGCCGCCGATATCAAGCGGCTGCTCGCCCAGAAGCCCAAGGCGGCCGGGATCGCCGTTCCGGGGATGGTCGCGGGCACGCCCGGGATGGAGCAGGGCGGGCATTCGGAGCCCTATCAAGTGATCCTGTTCGACCGGGCCGGCAAGACCCGGGTGTTCGCTTCCCACTAAAAACCCGACGGCGGCGGGCTGCGGCCCGCCGGCCTTATTTGAGGATCGCGCTCGCGACCGTCACCACCCGCCAGCGGGTGGATGCGCTGCGCTGCTGCTGCGCCGGCTGCGGCTTGAGCGAGCGATAGACCGGCGCCGACCCGGTGCCGAACGCGAAATGGCTGTGGTCGCCTTCGTCGAGCGATTCGATCAGCCGGTAGCCGGCATTGCGGAACGCCGCGGCGATCTGCGCGTGGCTCACTCCGCGCCGGCGGGCGATGTCGATCGCCCGGCCGCTCAAATGGAAGCTGTTGGCGACTCCGCCGACTCGGCGGTTGCGGTCGCGCGAGCGCCAGGTGCTGGTCACCCGGCCCCATCGGGAGCCGATGCTGGCCGCCGCTGACAGGTTGATTCGACCCACGGTCATCGCCGCCGGCGCCGCCGGCGCCTCCGATTCGGAACTCGCGGACATCAGCGCCGCCTCGCTCGAAACCGGCCGGACCCCGAAGTCGGTCGGCTGCGAAGCCGCCCAAACGGGCGCCGCGCTCATCACCAGCAACACACCTGACAACGTTTTCAACATGCGAGAATCCCCCCGGGTCGCAGGGGCTCGTATACACATTGTTAACCGCCCGGACAACCGCTCCCGGGCCTGAATCGTCACCCGGATCGGGACGGCTTTCGCCGCTTGACAAGCGGGCTATAAAGGCCCCCGTTTCATCGCCCCGGACCGCCCCCCTCGCGGGAGAAATCTTGCAGTGCCAAGACGCGTCAAGGACTTCATCGAGATCAGCGAATACACCTCGCTCGACGACCTCATCCGCTTCCTCGAGATCATTCGCGGGACTCTTCCCGAGGAGTCCGAGGCCGAGCTCAAGATTCGCGGCGACGAGGTGTTCGGCCGCCGCCTGACCATCACCTTCTTGCGCGACCTGACCGACGAGGAAGCCTCGCTCGAGGCGCGCTACACCGGCGACTCGACGCCCGAGCCCGACGCCGCGATCGAGCGATTGCGCGCCAAGCTCGACAAGGTGCCCTACCGCGACGCCGGATCCAGCCCCTAGCCGCGGTTTTCCGGAATCCAGCCGATCAGCAGCATCTGCGCGGCGAACCCGACGACGTAGGCGATCGGGATGTACCAGGCTTCCCTGAGCCACCGCCAGGCCGACCGCGCCTCCGGGTACACGACCGTCACGGCGACGCCCGCGGACGATCCGAACCACATCATCGAGCCGCCAAAGCCGACCGCGTAAGCCAGCAGCCCCCAGTCGTAGCCGCCCTGGGAAAGCGCGAGCATGGTCAGCGGAATGTTGTCGAACACCGCCGACAGCGCTCCAAGCGCCGCGACCGATTCCCAGCTCGGGACCGGCAGGCTGTCGACCGGCATCAGCGACGCCGCGGTGACCAGCATCACCAGGAACATCGCTCCTTTGAGCGCCGGGCGGGTGATCGACCAGTCCGGCTGGCAGATCGGGCTGGTGACCAGGATCGCTGCCCAGATCGCCATTCCCAGCCACGGCGCGGACTCGCCGACGCCGGTCGCATTGGCCCAGATGTTGGTCGCCACTGCCGCGAACAGGATGAAGGCGACGATCCCGATCCGGCGCCAGTGGAGCGGGTGCCCGGCCGGGTTATGGGCGAGGATCGGCTGATAGGCGTGCTGCACCCACGAGCCGGCTGTTGCAAAAATCAGGAACGCCGGAATGGCGGCTGCATAGGCAGGCAGGACGGTGAGCGGCGACACTCCGTGAAGCCACATCAGTGTCGTCGTCGTATCGCCGATGACGCTGCCCGCTCCGCCGGCGTTGGCCGCCGCGACGATCGCGGCGATGAAGCCGATGCCGACACGGCCCTTGTAGACGTGGCGAGCGATCACCGCTCCAAGCACCGCGCCGGCGATATTGTCGAGAAACATCGACATCACGAACACCATCGCCAGCAGCACCAGCCCGCCGGTCCAGCCATCGGGCAGATACCTTGGCAGATGGTCGGGCACGTTGCTTTGCTCGAACTGGTTTGAGAGGACTTCGAACCCGACCAGCAGAAGCAGCAAGTTGATGAGAGTCGTCCCCTCGTGAGCGAAATGCTCGCCGAGCGCTCCGACCCCGGTGCCGGTCGGGAACCGGGTGACCAGCCCCTCGTAGGCGAGGATGACGGCCAGCCCGACGGCGGCGATCGGCAGCACGTGGCGATGGAACACGGCGATCGCCAGGAGCATCAGCCCGAACAGGATGAACTCGACCGGGACGCCGAACACAGCCGGCGCGGCGATTGCTAGATTTTCCATCGCGCGGCGATAGCGGCGGCATCGGCGCCTTTCCAGCCAAAGCGCCCGCTCGCCTCGCCCGGGGGGTTGAAGCCCGCCGCAAGGATTTCGCAGTGCCAAACAAGCGCGAGACAAAGCGGCGGGCTTCGCGAACCGCATACGGTTGTTTTGTTGCGCTCATATGAACGCCGCGCTGGCCGCTCGCGAAAGGGTCGGCGGCCCCGTCGGTAACCCTTTGTTTACCATCCTTGACCACCTTCGGAAGGACAAGGAGGTCGCCCCATGTCGTTGCTGGCCCATCTCGACCCGCTGGATTCGACGGCCAACCGGCGGGCCAGCCCCAGGCGCACCTTGCGGCTGCAGGCGCTTGGAACGACGTCCTCGCAGCACGCCGCCGAGGTCGCCATTCACGACCTCTCGCGCACCGGCCTGCTGCTCGAGACCTCGGCCGAGCTTGCCCCCGGCGAGCGGATCGACGTCGAGCTTCCCGAAGCCGGCCGCACCGAGGCGAAGGTTATCTGGAGCAGCGGGCGCTTTTTCGGCTGCAAGTTCAAGCAGCCGATCCCGCCGGCCGCCCTCAGCTCGGCGATCCTGCGAAGCCCGCCCGAGCCCGCCGACGACCATTCCGATCAAGTCGCGAACGCGCTGCTCGAGCTCCAGACTCTCAGGACCCAGGTCAGCGAGATGACCGAGCATCTCGGCCGGATCATCGATCGGCTCGCGCCCGCCGGCAAGGGCGGCGCTTAGGCCGGGCGGCTAGGCGGCCGATCCGCTCCGCCGCTGGTCATCGGCCGATCCCGGCGGATCACCGGTCGACTCCTCGGACGATGGGTGCTCGTCGCCGCGCTGGCCGCCGCCCATCCGAAGGAACGAATTGACCGTGTCGGCGGAAACCGCGCGGCCGAACAGCCAGCCCTGCGCCTCGGTGCAGCCGAGCTTGCTCAGCTCGCCGCGAATGCTTTCCGTCTCCACGCCCTCGGCGGTGATCGGCACGTTGAGCCTGTGGCCGAGGCTGGCGATGGTGTTGACGATCGCCGCCGTCCGCTCGCTCTTGACCATGGTGTTGATGAAGCTGCGGTCGATCTTGATCCGGTCGACCGGAAGCGTGTGGAGCTGCGACAGCGACGCATAGCCGGTGCCGAAGTCGTCCATCGAAATGCTGATCCCGAGGTTCTTGAGGCTTTGCAGGATCGTCGTCACCTGCCCCCGGTCCTCGAGCAGCGAGCCCTCGGTGATCTCGATTTCCAGCCGGCTGGCCGGAAAGCCCGTCGCCGCCAGCACCTTGACGATTTGCGCGGCGAGCGTCGGGTCGCGGAACTGGACCGGCGAGACGTTGACCGCGATCTTCAAATGCGCGGGCCAGGTCCGGGCCTCGGTCAGCGCCTGCTCCATGACGCTGATCGACAGCGGCCCGATCAGGCCGGTCTTTTCGGCCGCTTCGATGAAGCATTCGGGCTCCAGAAGCCCGGTCGGCGAGCGCCAACGGGCCAGCGCCTCGAAGCCGACCAGGGCCTTGCTCGACAGGTCGATCAGCGGCTGGAAGAAGGGCACGAACTCGCCGCCCTCGATGCCTCGGCGGATGTCTTCCTCGAGCTTCAGCCGGGTCGCCAGCTCTAGCTCCATTTTCTCGTCGAACCAGGCGAGGCAATTGCGGCCGGCCGCCTTGGCCGCGTACAGGCTGACGTCGCTTCGGTGCAGCGCCGACTCCTCGGATCCGCCGTGGTCGATGGCGGCAAGGCCGATCGACGACGACACCTGCGCCTCGATATTGCCGATCCGGAACGGCGTGCTGAGCCTCGCCAGAAGCAGCTTGCCGAGATCCTCCGCGCCTTCGTTGCTGATTCCGTCGAGCAGGATCGCGAATTCATCGCCGCCGATCCGCGCGCAGCAGCAATCCGGCGGCGCCGCGCCGCGAAGCGTGTCGGCGATCGCCCGGAGCAGCTGGTCGCCGACCATGTGTCCGTGGAGGTCGTTGACCCGTTTGAAATGGTCGAGGTCGAGCATCAGCAGGACGCCCGGCCGCCGCGACTCCAGCACTTCGGACAGCGAGCGCAGCAGCTCGCGCCGGTTGGCGAGCCCGGTGATGTGATCGGTGTTGGCGTTGCGGTGCGCGCTCCGTTCCGCGCGTTCGTGCGCCTCGAGCGCTTCGCTGAGGTCCTTGGATCGCCTCCAGCCGAACAGGATGATGGCGATGTTGAGGATGAACGCCATCTTCAGGCTGCCGCCCGACGCGGGCAGCTCGACCCCGGCGATCGCCGACGGCAGCACCTGGCTGCCCAGGCCGACGAACAGCAGGATCGCCGCCATCGTCGCGCAGGTCGTGATCAGATGGCTGCCGGCGAGCCGGACCGCCTTGCTTCTTGGCCTGTGCACAAGCTTTCCGTCGCGCTGGTCGTCCACGCCCCCCTCTTCGCCCGGATGTGTGAAAATAACCCTACTGCGGCGCGAATATTTGCGAATCGCGACTTGACGGGCCGTCCGTCTAAAACGGCTCGAACCAGCCTTGGCCGTTGCGGTCATTGCGGGATGGTGCAACGTTCGATCGATGGTTGGGGGCTATCTGGCAGTCTTCGTCGGCGCTGGCCTTGGCGGCATGCTTCGCCACGCCGTGAACCGCGCATCCCTGGTCTATTTCGGCCCGGCCTTCCCTTACGGCACGCTGTTCGTGAACATCGCCGGCGGCCTGCTGATGGGCGTGATGGCCGAGCTTTTTCTCGTCAAAGGCGGCGGCAGCCAGGAGTTTCGGCTGTTCCTCACCACGGGGTTCCTGGGCGGCTTCACCACGTTTTCCGCCTTCAGCCTCGAGGCCGCGCTGATGTGGCAACGCAGCGACTTTGCGGCGCTTGGTTCCTATGTCACGGCGTCGGTGCTGCTGTCGGTCGCCGGATTGTTCCTGGGCATGGCGGCCGTTCGAACCCTGACCTGACGATTCAACCCGGGCGCCGCTTGGCCCGGGCTTATCCCGCCCATTCCTCCATCGCCGCCCGGTATTTCTCCCGCGCCTCGTCGAGCTTCACGCCCAGCCGCTCGCGCTCCTCGCGCTGCTTCCTCTCGAGCGCGCGCCGCCGCTTGTCGAGCGCTTCCGCCTCCGCCTTCAGCTCGGCCAGCGCATCGCGATGCTTCGCCTGCGCCTCGGCGAGCGCCTTTTCCGCCCGGTCCACCCCCGCCGAGCTCGGCCGCGGCCCCGCCTTCCGCTTCTTGCTCCTCCCCTCCCGCGCGCGGGAGGGGCCGGGGGTGGGCCGGTCCTTCGATTTCTTCTTGGCCGCACCAAGCGCCCGGATCTGCTCCGCCTCGCTGCCGCGAAGCACTCGCACCACCTCGCCCGGTCGCTCGAGCGGCGCGCGGGTCAGCTGCGGATCGGTGACCACCTCCGCCGCCCCGCGAGCGAACAGATTGGTGTCCGTCCCCCAGGCCTCGAGCGCCGCCTTCTGGCTCGGCGCGGCGACGTACGCATCATGAAACCCGATCGGCGTCCGAAACACCTTGAGCTTCTTTCCTCCCCTGCCGCGACCGGCAGGGGATCGAGCCGAGGACTTGTCTTTCCGTGCCTTAGCCACGCGCGGTCAACGCGCGAGAGGCCTACAACTCCCCGCTGAACGGCTGCACGTCCACCGGCCCCTCGAACGCGATGAACAGGACGCACTGCGCGCTCGACCGGCAGCGAGCGCGGTGCGGCAGCTTGGCGGGCCCGTACGCGTAATGGCCGCTGCGCAGGGTCGCCGCCGGAGCGCCCTGATATTTCACTTCCAGCTCGCCCGACACCAGGATCATGCGCTCGGCCGAACTGTGCGAATGCGGCGGGATCGCCGATCCGCCGGGCACCCGCAGGAAGATGTCCGAATTGGGCTTGGCCGGGTCGCCGTGGAGCACGGCGATGCCGCAGCCCTGAGGCATGCCTTCCGGGCACGCGCCCCATTGCAGGCCGGCATCGGCCGCGGTCTTGGCGAGCGGGACTTTCGACGCCTGCGCGCCCGCCGCGGCGGCGTTCGCCATGTTCGCCTCGTTCGTTAGATTCGCATCGTTCGTCACGTTCGCATCGGTCGCCGCGATCGTCTCGTTGGCGGCCGGATCGGCCGGCGCCGGCGCTTCCCTGACCTCGCACCCGGCCAGCACCGCCACCGCGGCCGCCATCGCCGCTGTCTTGAGCAACCGATCAGTCATCCCACTTCTCCCCTTTTCAACTCTGTCAAACGACGCATTGCGAAGCCCGGGCTTAGCCCGGACTGGAGCAATTCCGACCCCCTTGGCTCAAAGTACCACTTTGAGCCAGACGCGCTAATAGCCCATCAGCGCCAGCACCTCACGCCGGCTGCGCTCGTCCGAGCGGAAAATCCCCATCATCCGGCTGGTGGTCATCATCACTCCGGGCGTGTTGACTCCGCGCGCGCTCATGCACGCGTGGCTCGCCTCGATGACCACCGCGACGCCCTTCGGGTCGAGATGCTGGCAGATGCAGTCGGCGACTTGCGCGGTCAGCCGTTCCTGCACCTGCAGGCGCCTCGCGAAGCCGTGCAGGACCCGCGCCAGCTTGCTGATTCCGACCACCTTGTCGCGCGGCAGATAGGCGATCGACGCCTTGCCGATGATCGGCGCCATATGGTGCTCGCAATGGGACTGGAACGGAATGTCCTTCAACAGCACGATCTCGTCGTAGCCGCCGACCTCGTCGAAGGTTCGGCTGAGGTGGATCGCCGGGTCCTGCACATAGCCCGCGGCATATTCGCGCCAGGCTCGCGCGACGCGCTTGGGAGTGTCGAGCAGGCCTTCGCGATCGGGGTCGTCGCCGGCCCAGCGGATCAGCGTCCGGACCGCCTCGGCGACGTCGTCCGGTACCTCGACCTTGGGCGGCGGTTGCACCAAATCGCCATCCTCGGGCTCGCCGCCCTGTGCTGGGGTCATTCTCAAGCTCCTTGAATGCACCGGCGCAATAGAAGCGCCCGCGCGCGCCTGCAAACGCGACCGGCGGCGGACTGCGCAACCGCGGGGGCGGTCTCACCACTGCGAGCTTGCCAACGCCCGCTATCGACCAAAAACGGGCATTGGGCGTTGTCCCCTATGGAATGCAACCGGCAGGAGAGTTACAAAGGGTGCGCGCTGGCAGGAAGAACGTGCCCGGATTGCAAGACGCACCGTGCTGAACGCTAGCAAGCTTGCGTGTGTCCTATTGGGTTCGCTGATGTTGGCGGCCTGCGGTTCGCCCGAACCGGCTAAGTCAAACGTGGCGCCGTTTGCTGAGGCTAGGCCAGCCCCAGCGGCAGTGGCGCCGACTGCGGCTGAGACCTTGGCTACGCGGCTCGCGTTTCTGGATCAGGCGGTCACACGTTGGCAGGAAGCCCCCACTTTACGTGTCGCACATGAAGCGGCCGAGGAGGCGCGGAACCTCGTCGTTGGCGCAACTGGCCCGTTCTACGGTGATGCCAATGGAGATGGGAAAATCAGCGGCGCCAACTCGGTGGGGGTTCTTCCCGGGCTTAAGGGCGAAGCCGGTCTGGCCGACCCTGATGAGAATAGCTGCGTTGTCGCCGATGTGCTCGGAGGCCGCTGGAGCGACCCGGCAATGCGCTGGTCTCGACTGCAAGGGGCGATCGCCTCGTGGACGCCGGCCAAGAACACCTTCCCTTCCTTGCCCAGCCACCCGCAGCGAGTGGTCGGATGGGCTTCACTCACGCTGCAGTCCAACAGGCTGGCCGATGCCCATGAATACGCAAGTCATGCTCGGCTCCACGCAGATATTTCGCTGCGAGCGCTGCACAACTGCCGCCGCTGAACGATTGAGCCAATGTCCGCTTTCGATCCCATTGCGGACATCCCGCTTTGGGGCAGTGCACATCGACCCTGAGGTGAGCTAGCGTTCGATCAGCCGGTTACGCGTGGTTGAGACTTTGGCAGCAAGCTCGTGTGCTCGTGCCTCACCCGCCACTGACCATCTTTGCGAACCCACACGCTGGTATATCGCTCGGTGAAATCCTCTTCCTTCCCTTTGTAGCGGTAACGTCCCGAGAAACGCCCGGTCACGAGCGCGCTGTCCGGCCCGAGCAGTGTAACCTTAACGTCGTCTCCGCGTGCATTCAGCAGATCCACCTCTTTGGTCATGAACTGCACCTGGTTCTTCTTGTCGTGCACCGCTCCGTCGTCGTCGATGATCTGGAAATCCTCGGTGTAATATCGGTTCAAGGCCGCAGCATCGCCCTCGATCAATGCCTGATCATATTGGGCATTTGCAGCTCTCAATTGATCTTCCGGATTATCCTGCTTCGTCGACTGCTGATTGCAAGCCGCGAGCAGGCCCGTTGCTACCATCAGGCTCAAAGCGCGCATGGGGTGAGAACCTCCACTAGTTGGGTGTTCCTTTTAGCAACTGGTAACTCGTTTAGCGAAGTGTCCGCTTTCCACCCATTGCGGACATTCGACAGCTCGTTCAAAGCGGCGGCAATATGAAAACCATCCTACTGGTCCTGGGCATCGCCGCAGTGCTGATCGGATTGCTGTGGATTGGCCAAGGCACCGGTGTCGTAAATTGGCCTGCGTCCAGCTTCATGATTGACCAGCGCCCGTGGGTCACTCGCGGTGCGATCCTCACGCTTGGCGGCATCGTCCTCATCGCGGCCTCGCGACTGGGCAGGCATCGCCAGCCTTAGTTGCCAGCTGCGTTGCACACACGCTCACGTCGGCTTTCCACCCATTTCGGACGTTAGCGAATTACAGATCCGGGTCACGCTTGCAGAGGAGCGGCCGTGGAGGATGGGAGCGCTGAGCTCGGACCGGAACCGGTTCCCCTTCTATCTTGGTCGGAAAGCCGCTAACCGGTTGCCCACGCGGGCGTTTTAGACTCACATGTTCACCAGTTGGGGGCCGCCAAGGGACACATCATGGGTGCGTTGGACCAGGGGATTATCCCGGAAAATGAAGCTGAACGCATGGCCGCCGTGCACCGCTATGAGATCCTCGACACCCCGCCTGACGGAAGCTTCGATCGAGTGACGGCGTTGGCGGCTCGCCGCTTCGATGTGCCGATCTCGATTATCAGCATCGTCGATCACGACCGGATCTGGTTCAAGTCGCACTACGGCGTCGGCGTCGAGGAAATCGGCCGGGATCCGGGCCTTTGCGCGTCCGCGATCCTGTCGTCCGAGGCGCATGTTCTTGTCGATGCCAGCACCGACCCACGCTCACTGGCCAATCCGTTGGTCGCGGGAGACTTCGGGCTGCGCTTCTATGCGGGCGTTCCGTTGCAGACCTCGGACGGTTTCAACCTTGGGACATTGTGTGTCATCGACAAGGAACCTCGCCCGGTCGACCAGGCCCAGATTGACGATCTCACGGATCTGGCATCATTGGTCGTCGATCAGCTCGAGCTGCGCCTGGCCGCTCGCACTGCAATCGGCCACGCGGAGCTCATGGCCCGCGAAATCGATCATCGAGTTATGAACAGTCTGCAATTTGTGTCTGGGTTGCTGACGATGCAAAGCGAGCCGACAGGCGTCGGCGACGCGTCGGCGCGTTTGAAGGAAGCGGCAACGCGCGTCGCGGCCGTGGCCCGAGTCCACAGGAACTTCTATTCCAGCGACACCGATCAAGCCTCCTGCATTACCTTCCTCGCCCGCCTTTGCTCTGATCTTTCGGAAATCTGCGGCGTCGCGGTCGAGGTCAGCGGAGACGAAGGGATGGTCCCGACCACGCTGATCCAGCCGATCGGTCTGTTGACGAACGAACTGGTCACGAACGCGGCAAAGCACGGCGCCGGCAAGATAGACGTCATCTACAAGGTCAGCGGAGACCGCCGCGAATTGAGCGTCTGTGATCAAGGCCCAGGTGTTCCAGCAGACTTCGATGTCGCCAAGTCCGAGGGTCTGGGAATGAAGGTCGTCCGAGTCCTGGCGAAGCAGTTGGGAGGCGCAGTCGAGGTCGTTCCGAACCCAGACGGACGGGGCGCATGTTTCCGAGTGGGGTTCGCCACCTGAAGAGAGTGCTGCAATTCATCGGAACTGGGGCGCGCTGCTGTCATCAAGCAATGTCCGCTTTCCACCCATTGCGGACATTCGCGGCTTGTGGCCGCTTTCGAGCCATTGCGCGCATAGCTGAAGATCGCTTGCGAACCGCCGCGACACTCAGGGCTCCCGAGCCGGGTGCTCGTTCCTACGGCTGTTCTACCGACCGTCAATTTCCGGATCGTTTTCCTCACCGTCGCAGAAGGGTTGTTGCTTCTGAGTGTAGTCCTTTTCGGGAAGCGGGTTGAGCGTCTCGCCGGGCAGCGCCTCTCGCGCAGGCGGCTCGCCTTCGACCAGGTCGGGAGGCAGATTGGACTTGTGTTCCCTCATCGCCCGAACCGCAGGCTGCAACAGCGAGGCGATGTCGTCGGCCACCGCCGCCGCCTGGCCCCGGATGTCCGGAACCGCGACGATTTCCCAGTAACGGCCCTTGGTCAGCGGTCCCAGCGCCCAGAGATTCGCGGCGCCGGCGGCTCGCGATCGCCCGTCGACCTCCAGCCCGATTCCGAGCCGGTCGGGCCGCACCAGCCCGTCGTCGAGCATCCGCCGAAGCATCGGATCGCGGCTGCGCCCGATGGCGCCCAGCGGCCCGGTGCAATTGAACACGAACTCGAACCGCCCAAGTCCCTCTCCCCCCGAGGGCCGAGGCGCGCCGAATGTCTGGGGGACATCCGAGCACCGCAGGGCGGAGCTTGAGGGCGACTCAGCGCAGCTGAGCGGGGTGAGGGGCCAACCGCGCCGCCGGATTTCCACACCCAGCGCGCCCTCGATTTCACGAATGCCGACGATCCGGCCGGCGACGATATCCAGCCTGCCCCCGGCCACCATGTCGACGATCTGCCGCGCCACTTCCGGGGCGATCCGGTGGCGGTGAGCGTCCCACCACGGCCGCGCGTGCCTCAGGAAGCGCCGCTGCTCGGCGAGGCTGAGCCCCTGCCACAGCGCATGGCTGTGCGGCCGCAGCGAATCGACCGCGGCGCGCCAGCCGACCTCGCCGCTGCGCCGCCGCAGCCAGCGCCACAATTCCAGCAGCCCCTCGGGCAATTCACCCGCTTCGACCGGCGCCGCCGCGAACTCGGCGTGCGCCTTGGGGATCTGGCCGCGCCTCGACAGCGCCACGATCCGCCCGCGGTGGCCGGCGGCGGCCAGCGACAGCACCGTGTCGATCATCGTCAGGCCCGTGCCGATCAGCAGCACCTCGCCGCCGCTTGCCGCCGCCTCGCGGACAGCAGCCCTGGCCCCCCCGCCCCACGGGTTGTTGATGAAGCGCTCTCCGGCCGCCGCCGGCACGGCATTGAGCGGTTCGGGCGGCTGGTTGCCGATCGCCAGCACCAGCGCCCGCGCGACGACGCCCCCGCCGTCTTCGAGGTCGATCCGCCAATCGCCCGCTTCGCGAACCGCGGCCACGGCCATGTCCGCAATCGGCTCGACGCGGCCGCTGGCGATCGCCTCGTCGAGGATCGAGCGAAGATAGCGGCCGAAGTGCCGGCGCTGCGCAAAGCCGCGGGGGTCGCCGGTCTCGCGCGCGAAATGGTCGGGATCGTCGGGCCAGGCGCTCATGCTTTCCGAGCGCACGTTCAGCACATGCGCCGGCTCGTCGGTCGAAAAAGCGATTCCGTGACCAAGGCGCCCGCCGCCCTCGATCAGCACCGATGTGATGCCGCGCCGGGCGAGCTGGGCGGCGAGCATCGTGCCTGAAAATCCACCACCGACGATCGCGACCGGAACCCGCCGGTCAGATTTCATAGTCGGGCCATGCGTCCGGGTTCGCGGCGCCCTCTTTGCGCCGGGCGATCTCGTCGTGCATCGTGGTGATGGTGCGGCCCGCCGTCTGGGTGAACCAGGCCGGCACCAGCGCATGGATGAGGCAGGCGAGCCCGGCGCCGATCAGCCGGAAGGCGATCGCCACCGCGCCGATGCCGTGCGCGGCCCAGCTCATCCCCAGCGACCGCGGATGATCGGTGAACAGGCGGCCGACGAGCGATGAATTCTCGCCGCCTTGAGTCTCTTGCTGTCCTACAGCCATGGTCTTTGCTACGCGCCCCGTTTGTTCGCGATTTTGCTTCGCGATTGTGGTGGCCCCGGCAGGACTCGAACCTGCGACCTGCGGTTTAGGAAACCGTTGCTCTATCCTGCTGAGCTACGGAGCCGATCCGAGCCGAATAGAGCACTGAGCCCGCTTTGATCAATTGAGTTGGCTGGGCGGCACGACCGGAAGCGGCAGGGGCACGACCGGCACGTCATCGTCGAGCAACGAGCGCGCCTGCTCCAAAGTCGCCTCGCCGTGCACCGGGCGGCTGTCGATCTCGCCCGAGTGCATCGCCCGCGCAGTGTCGGCGAAACGGTCGCCGACCCAGCGCGAATCGCGCAGCAGCTCGGCTTGCAGTTCGGCCAGCTGAGCGACCACTTCCACGCCGGGCACGCTTCGCCTTGGCACCATCGGCGCCATCGGCGCCTTGGCCACCTGGTTCGATTCGCAGAACGGGCACAGCACCAGGCCCCGCTCCGATTGCTGGTCGAAATCGGCGCTGGACCGGAACCAGGCCTCGAACCGGTCACCGCTTTGCAGGCAGCGAAGGTCGAAGACGATCATTGCACGACCGCCGCTTGCGCAATGGGCCGGCGATGGATCAGCGACGGGATTCGTCGCCGAACATCCTCGACCCGCGAAAGCTCGATGTCGGCGAATCCGATTCCCGTGTCCTCGCCCATGTCCAGCAACAGCTCGCCCCAGGGACCGATCACCAGCGAATGACCGTAGGTCTCGCGGCCGTCGGCGTGCCGTCCCGATTGCGCGGCGGCGACAACGAAGGCGCCCGCCTCGATTGCCCGGGCTCGAAGCAGCACCTCCCAATGCGCTCGCCCGGTCGGTACGGTGAAGGCGGCCGGCACCGCGACGGTCTGCGCTCCAGCTTCCGCGAGCCTCGAAAACAGCGCCGGGAAGCGCAGGTCATAGCAAATCGCCAGGCCCAAGAGCCCGACCGGCGTGCCCTCGACCACCACCGCGCCCTCCCCCGGCCGATAGACGGCGGACTCGCGCCAGCTTTCACCGGTTGGAAGGTCGACGTCGAACAAATGGATCTTGTCGTAGCGCGCCCGGACGGCGCCGGTCGGATCGACCACGAATGTCCGGTTGGCGAGTTTTTGCTCATCGGTGCGCACCGCCAGCGACCCCAGGTGCAGCCACATGCCGTGCCGAGCTGCCGCTTCGCGACTCGCCGCAAGCACTTGGTCGTCTTCCTCGCTTCGGAGGTTCGCCGCCGCGCGCTTGGCATCGCGGTCCAGCAGCCCCGAC
The DNA here is from genome assembly GCF_013812825.1 of Sphingomonas sp. Classification (GTDB taxonomy): domain Bacteria; phylum Pseudomonadota; class Alphaproteobacteria; order Sphingomonadales; family Sphingomonadaceae; genus Sphingomicrobium. Next base: position 20,061 of record NZ_JACCSU010000083.1, read on the forward strand.
ATCTCCGGCGTGAACAGCATCTCCGCGCCGCCGTCCGACGCCTCGCTGATCGCCGCAACCAGGGCCTCGGCGTTGCGGGCAGGATCGATCCCGGTGCACGACTGGAAGAGGGCGATCCGAGCCATTGCTCAGGCGGTCAGCAACTCGTCGAGCTTGCCCCGGCTTTCCAGCTCCATCAGCTCGGTGCATCCGCCGATGTGGCGGTCGTCGATGAAGATCTGAGGAACGGTCGTCCGCCCGCTCGAGCGCTGGATCATTGCCTGTTTCTCGGCTCCGCTGAAAAACACCTCATGTTCCTGGTACTCGATTCCCTTGGAATCGAGCAGCCGCTTGGCCCGGTAGCAATATCCGCAGAAGGCTCGGGTATAGATCTCGACTTTCGGCACGGTCATTCGTCCCTGTTCACTCCCGCACTATCAACGCATAAACTGCGAAGGACGCACCACCCGCGCCCAGCTGATCAGTTCGACGCGTGCGGCGCCGGCCCGCCGCAATTCACGCGCACAGGCGTTCGCGGTGCTTCCCGTCGTCAGCACGTCGTCGACCAATATCACCGTTCGGCCATCGACCGCGGACCCGTCATCGACCTTGAACGCTCCGGCGACCACCCGCCGCCGCTGCTGCAGGCTCATACCCTTGAGCGGCGGCGTCCGTCGGATGCGTTTCAGCAGCGACGCGTCGCTCCGGATTCCCGTGTGCCGGGACAACTCGCGAGCCACGATTGCCGACTGGTTGAAGCCACGCTGCCACAGTCGGCCACGGTGCAGCGGCACGGGCACCAGCAAGGCGTTCTCCGGCTGCGTGCCCAGCAACGGCGCCATGTAGCGCGCCATCGTTCTCGCGATCGCGACCTTGCGGCCGTACTTGAGGCGCAGTGCGAGGCTCCGGGTGAGGTCGTCGTACACCACCGCGGCGCGCGTGCGCTCGATCCGCGGCGGCTTCGCCAGGCAAACCGCGCAATTCTCCGCATCCGTCGCTTGCAGGGGCGTCCCGCATGTCACGCACCCGGCCGAGCCGAGGAACTCGATGCGCTTCCAGCAATCGGGGCAGAAGCTGTGCACATCGTTGACGATGGTGCCGCAGCCGGCGCATCGGGCAGGCAAAGCGAAGTCGAGCAGCCAGTAGGCGAGCTTGCCAACCTTGAGCGCTGCCGTGCGGATCATTTGCCCCTTGTCGCCCCGCAAGGCGCGCCGCACAAGTCTGCCGTGCCCACGGACATATTCGACAGGGAGTTGCGGGCGCTTCGACGCGATCGGGCGTTTGGGACCGGCCCCGAGCTGTTCCTTCACGAGCGAGCCTTGGACGACTGCCTCGAGCGGCTCGCGCTTGTCCGCCGCCAGTTCAAGTCCGCCTTGCTGATCGGCTGTCCGAACCCCGATTGGTCGAATCGGTTGAAGGAAGTCGTCGAGGCCGTCGAGACCGCTGACCCGGGCCCCCTGTTCGCCAGGGCCGCCGGTGGAATTTGCATCGCCGAGGATCGATGGGCGCCGCCCGAGAGGGCTTATGATCTCGTCCTGTCCATCGGGACCCTGGACACCGTCAACGACCTGCCGCGTGCCCTCCAGGCGATCCGCGCCTCGCTTGCTGAAGACTCGCTTTTCATCGGTGCGATCGCCGGCGGCCAAGGCCTCCCGCAGCTGCGCCTTGCGATGCATATCGCCGATCAGGCCATTGGAGGATCGTCACCGCATGTCCATCCGCGCGTCGAAGCGGGGTCCTTGTCGCCGCTGCTGACGGCCTGCGGTTTCATCATGCCGGTGGTCGATGTCGACCGGGTTCAAGTGTCCTATGAAACGCTCGAAAGCCTGGTCACCGACCTGCGTCGCATGGGCGCGACCAACATCCTCAAGCGAAGATCGCGCAAGCCACTATTGCGCGAGGCCAAATCCGCCGCGGAAGCCGCGTTCCGCTCGGCCGGCGACGGATCGCGGACCGTCGAGACGTTCGAAATCCTCCATTTCGCCGCCTGGACTCCGAGCGATTGATCCATTGTGGAATCTCACGGCTGAGAGCCCGTTAACGATATACGCGTGGTAAGTTGTTAACTGAGGCTTGTTTAGTTTGCGCACGTGGACGTGGACCAGAGGAGGGTGGCGTGGTCGCTATCCGAACGACTTTGCGCCGGTTGGTCGCCGACCAGGGCGGCGCAACTGCAATCGAATACGGACTTATCGTTGCACTGATCGCGGTCGTAGCGATCGGCGGCATTTCCGCCCTGGGCGGCGGCGCCGGCGGCATGTGGACCGGCCTTAGCTCCGAAGTTCAAAACGCCACATAACCGCGCGACGTACGACTAGGACCGCCGCGCCCCGTACACGACCAGCTTCACCTTGTTTCCGGGGATCAGCGGGCTCGCCGTGGTCAAGCCGTTGAGCGCCAGGAACCGGTCGAGCTGGAAATCCCGATAAGCCATACGGCCGGCCAGCGAATGCACGGTGTCGCCTAGGCGCACCGTCACCACGTCGATCACCCGCGGCCGGATGGAAGCCGCTTCCGCCGGCGAGATTCGCCGCAGCGATTCAACCATTTGGACGAACGGACCAATGCCCGCACCGCCGCGCGTCAACATAATGAAATGGTAGATGGTGCTCGGGTCCCACTGATAGGCCATGACGCTGACGTCGACCACGCCTGAAGACGTGTTCGCGCGCGCGGTCGTGAACGCCGCCGGGAAGCCGTTGATCATCGTCCGCTGAGGCGGCGGGATCATCATTTGCTGGCGCCCGCCGGTAAGCTGCTGGAACACCTGGTAGACGTAGTTCTCGATGCTGCCGCGGTAGCGGCCGCCGCTGAACTGGGCCTGGCCGCCCGAGCCCTTGATCGTCACCTCGCGGGTGCCGTTCTGCATCAGATAGCCCATCGGCACCGCGAACTGGATCCGCAGGTCGGGATGGGTGAACGACCGACCCTCGATAATTCCCTGCGCCGGGTCGTCGTCGACATAGACTCCTTCGAGCTGGGCCAAAAACTGGTCGCGGTTGCGCATCCCCTGGCCGAGGCGGCCAGTGGCGCGCGCAGCGGCCACCGCGCGCTGCAGACGGTTCTCGCTCAGCGGGTGGGTGCTCGCCCATTCCGGCGTCTGCCGGTTGGTCCGCCCCTGGGCGCGCGCCTGGATCGCGCTGGCGCGGCCAAGGGCCGCCAGGACTCCAGGGCCGCCGGCTGGGTCGTAGCCCGCCGCGAGCAGATAGCGCGTCGCCAGCGTGTCGGCCTGATACTCCTGGTCGCGCGAGAAGCTGAGCGTCGACAGCTGGGCCTGCTGCTGGCTCATCTGCGCGATCGCGCTGCCGATCCCGCCGCCCAGCAGGCTTCCGAGCAGGGCTCCGAAAATGCCGCCCATGCTGTTGCGGCGCGCCGCGGATTGGCGCGCGCGGTGGTGGTTGGCGGCGATGTGCCCGGTTTCGTGGCCCAGAGCGAAGGCGAGCTGGGACTCGTCGTCCATCAAGGTCAGCAGCTGGCGGGTGATGTAAATATAGCCGCCGGGCACCGCCATCGCGTTCTCGACCGCCGAATTGAGCGTCGTATAGTGGAAAGCGGCACCGGGATTGACCACTCCCGAGTAAGCCGCGAGCCGGCGGCCGACCGATTGGACATAGGCGCCTCGAGCGCCTGTTTCGGCGCCGCCGAACTCCTGGACCAGCTCGGCATGCTGTCGCCGCGCTTCGGCAACCTCGCGCGGGTCGAGATGGCGGCCCGCCTGCGCCGGCAATGCCGCCGGAGTGATAGCGACCGCGGTCGCGGCAAGCAGCAGGACGGCCTTACGCATACCAAAACCTCCGATGTCCAAGTACTTTATGAATCGGCCATTGAACGGGAGATGACTGCTTGTGGTTCCGGAACGACCCGTCAGCCGATGGCGAGGAACTTGGCCCGGCGCTGGGTTCGAAGCTCGTCCCCGCCGAGCGCGGAACAGCCGTCGAGCTCCTCGACGATCGCCCCCTTGATCGCGCCGATCGCCGCGTCCGGGTCGCGATGGGCGCCGCCGAGCGGCTCGCTGACGACCCGGTCGACGACCCCCAGCGCCTGCAAGTCGAAAGCCGTGATCCGCATGGCTTCGGCGGCTTCCGCGGCCTTGTCGGCGGTCCGCCACAGGATCGAGGCGCAACCTTCGGGTGAAATCACCGAATAAACCGCGTGCTCGAACATCAGCACGCGATTGGCGGCGGCGATCGCGACCGCGCCGCCGGAGCCGCCTTCACCGAGGATTACGGCGACGATCGGCACCCGCACGTCGAGGCATTGCTCGGTCGACCGGGCGATCGCCTCCGCCTGGCCGCGCTCTTCGGCCTCGACTCCAGGAAACGCGCCGGGGGTGTCGACGAGCGTGACGATCGGGATCGCGAACCGGTCGGCAAGCTGCATCAGCCGGATTGCCTTGCGGTAGCCCTCGGGCTTGGCCATGCCGAAATTATGCTTGAGCCGCGAGGCTGTGTCGTCGCCCTTCTCGTGGCCGATGATCATCACCCGCCGCCCGTCGATGCGCGCGAAGCCGCCGACGATCGCCGGGTCGTCGCTGAACGCTCGGTCGCCGGCCAGAGGTACGAACTCGTCGGCCATTCCAGCGACATAATCATTGAAGTGCGGGCGGTCGGGGTGCCGCGCGACTTGCGACTTCTGCCACGGAGTCAGCCGCGAATAGGTTTCGCGAAGCAGCTTGGCCGACTTCGCCTCGAGACGCGCGATCTCGCTGTCGATGTTGATCGATCCCGCAGTGGCGGTCTCGCGCAGCTCCGCGACGCGCGTCTCGAGCTCGGCGATCGGCTTTTCAAAATCGAGGAAGGTCAGCATTCGCGGCGGCGGGTAGGACGCGCCTCACTTCGCGTCAACGACCCCGCCCTCACGTCAACGATCCCGGTCAGCGAGCGGGTGGCGCGCGTTCACCAGCTCGACCAGCCGCGTACTGTCGACATGGGTGTAGATTTGGGTCGTCGCGATATCGGCATGGCCGAGCAGCGATTGCAGCACTCGAAGGTCGGCGCCGCCCGACAGCAGATGGGTCGCGAATGCATGCCGAAGGACGTGCGGGCTGACTCGCTCGGGGGAGATTCCGGCCAGCGACGCGATCTCGCGGACGATCTGGAACAGCCGGACCCGGCTCAAATGCCGCTTGCCGCTCGGGAACAGCCACAGGCTGTCGTTCGGTACGAATTGCAGCCAGCGCTCGACCGCCGCCTCCGCCCGCGAGGAAATCGGCACCAGCCGCTCCTTGCTGCCCTTGCCGCGGAGAATCACGAACGGCTGCCCCTTGCGCAGCGAGCCGCGCCCGAGCGTAACCAGTTCGCTGGCGCGAAGGCCCGAGCCGTATAGCAGCTCGAGCAAGGCCAGGTTACGAACCGCCGCCGGCTCACCGCTCGCCGCTCGATCCTCGACCGCCTCGAACATCGCGGTCACCTCGCGCTCGTCGAGGATCCGCGGCAATGGCCGCTCGAGCCTCGGCCGAGGCAGGGCTGCCGACGGATCGTCGCTCCGCAACCCTTCGTCCATCAGGAAACCGAAGAAGCGCCGAAGGGCTGCCGATCGCCGCGCGACGGTCGCCGGCGAGAGCTGCGCCCACTGGCGGCCAAGGCCCGCAAGCGCCTCCGCGCCCGCCAGGCCCAGCGATCCCCCCGCGTCGTCCGCCGCGCGCTTCAAGTCGTTGCGATAGGCGGCCAGCGTGTGCGGCGATGCTCCCGCCTCGGCCGCCATCATGTCGAGGAACCGGTCGACCAGCGCCCGATCTTCGTCGGTCACGCCTCGTCCGTCACGTGCGAGCGAGCGCCTCGGCGGCGATCATCCTGGCGGTGAACCCCTGCCCGGTCCGGTTGAGCGCAGCGACCGCGTGATACAAATGGGACGAGGGCAATTGCTCGAAACTCGCCGCCTGGAAGCCGGCGCCGGCAAGCACCATCACGCTGCCCGACTGGCCGAGCGCCGCCGACCCGTCGATCATCTTCGTCCATCGAGTCCGATGCCCGATCCGCAGGCCGTGTCGGCGGTTGAGCCGGTCGGCGCTGCTTCCGTCGAGTCGGCCAAGCCCGGCGAGGCCAGCGACCAGCAGCGCGCTGCGCTTCTTGGCGCGGCTCTGGTCGCGGCCGATGAACGCGTTGACTCGGCCAACGCTGACGTCAAGCCCCCGAGTATCCGGAGCGGCAAGCGCCAGCATCGCCCAGCTTTCATCGGCCAGGCGATCGTCCATCCGGCGAACCGCCGCGTTCCATTGCGCCGCCTCGCGATCGTAGCCGCCGGCAAGCATCGAGGCGATCAGCTCCGGAGCATCCTCCTGCAGGTCGGGATCCGGCGCGATCAACGTTGCGGCGCGGGCGGCCAGCGCGCGGGAAGCTTCGCTGTCCAGCCGCCCGTCGCCGATCGACCACAGCTTGCGGAGCGCCGCCATGCGCGTGTCGCGGTCGCGGCCGACGAACGCCAGTCGAACCTGCCACGCATCGGTTTCCGAAAGCTGGTCCGCGTCGGTCGCGTCGTAGATCAGCGAGTAGAGGTCGATCAGGGATTGGGACGACAGCACTCCCAGGCCGGCCGCGATCCGCGCGGACTCGAGCCGCTGCTGCGGAGACAATAAGGGCGCTCGGGCCTGCCACGCGCGCAATCGCGGCTCCGCCGAGCTCAGCAGCCGATCGGGCACGGTCATCCCGGTCGCGGTCGCCAATCCGAACCGCCAGCTATTGAGGCGATCAACCGGATCCCATTCGACGGTGACCGCTCGGCCGGTGTCGGCGCCCGCGCCGACGACCTTCTGGGCAAGCACCAGGTCGATGCCGCCGATCCGGCCGCGCCGCCGGGCGGAGTCGATCTGCGCGGCGGCGCTCTCCGGCTCACCCGACAGCGATGCGCACATCGCGTCGACCAGCGGGAAGATGGCCCGCTCGACGTCCCGAATTCCATCCTGCAGCGGGCACAGCCCGGACGGGTCGGCACTGGCGAGTGCGCTCTGCACCGCCACCTGGAACATCTTCGGAGTGAAATTGTCGACATCGACCCCCGAGACCAGCATCCGGGCGGCGTCCGCCTCGCCCATCCGGAGCAGCAACCAGGCGCGCTCCGCGGTCCAGTCGACCGGGTGGACGTTGCGTGGTGCCCGGGCCCTGGCGAGCAACGCATTGCGAAGCGCAATATGCGCCCAGCGCGATGCGATCGGGGCCTCGGTTCGGCGCATCAGGCTCGACAGGAACGCCCCACTCGCGGCTCCCCATGGGTTCGCGCCCAGCCCGAGCCCAAGCGGGTCGAGCCGGCCGACAACCCAAGGGTCGCGCCGGGCATGGTCTGGAAGCTCGACCGGCGGCGCCACGACGGGAAGCGCGATTTCGCCGATCGCGACCATCCCCGTCTCGCTGTCGATCGAGGGACCGGAGG
>NZ_JACCSU010000084.1 GCF_013812825.1 Sphingomonas sp.
CGGCGGCGCTGGTCGGCTGGCGCTCGCCGCGGCTGCCGATCGGCGGCGGCAAGCTGATCGCCCGCGGCGTTCCCGAAGGCCCGGCGGTCGCCCGGACCTTGCGCCGGATCGAGGACCGGTGGGTCGAGTCGGGCTTCCCCCACGGCGATCGGTTCGAAGCCATTGTCGCCGAGGCGCTCGAGTCCGAGGTCTCGCGCTAGGTCGCCGTTCTCAGGCGCAACATTGGCGGCCCCTGGACCGTTGTTCGATCGACTGGAGGAACCGACCATGCGCATTCTTGCCCTCGCCGCGCTGATCGCGCTCGCCGCCTGCGACGGCCCGCGCGAGAATGCCGGCGAGAACGCCGACTTCGAGGCCGGCGTCGTCAACAGCCCCGACACGCTGCGTCAGGGGCCGGCCGAGCGGCTCGGGGAGGCCCAGGATACCGCCGACAAACGCGCCGAGGAAGCCAAGGAGGCCGAAGCCAAGTCGCTCGAGGCGGCCGCCGACGAGAAGCGCGCCGCGGCCGACAAGGAAGCCGACGCGCTCGAGGAGGAGGCCGACCAAGTCCGGGGCAATTAGCGGCTCACGCGCCGCTCCAGACGCGACCGGATGGACCTCTGGGTGCCGTTGAGATGCTCGCTCGATCTCACGCCATGACAGTGGCTAACTCGCGGGCGCCTCGCGGGTTCACGCCGCGCGATCAACAAGACGTGCGACGCTACCGCCGCCGCGAGCGCCAATATTCCATCGCCGCTTCGGGCTCGAGCGGCTTGGAGAAATAATAGCCCTGCCCGCTCGAGCAGCCGAGCGCGGCGAGCGTGGTTGCCAGCTCGACGGTCTCGATCCCTTCCGCGATGGTCGACATGCCGAGCGCTTCGGCAAGGCTCAGCACCGCCCGGACGATCGCCGCGCTGTCGGGGTCGATCATCATTCCCGAAACGAAGCTGCGGTCGATCTTGAGGACGTCGATCGGCAGTCGCTGCAGGTAGGCGAGACTCGAATAGCCGGTGCCGAAATCGTCCATCGCCACCGTCGTATCGAGCGACTTCAACGCCTCGAACACGCGCGTCGCCCGGGCCGGGTCCTGGACGATCGAGCTTTCGGTCAGCTCGAGAGTCAGCCGGTCGCCCGTCAGCCCGCTCGACCGCAATGCGCTCTCCACCAGAGCGGCGATGTCGTCCCGCGCGACCTGGATCGCCGACAGATTGACCGCCACGTAGCAGGGCAGCTTCTGCCCGGCCGCGGCGTCCCAGCCCGCCAGCGTTTGAGTCGCCCGGTCCATCGCCCAGCGGCCGAGCGTCAGGATCAGCCCGCTTTCCTCGGCGACCGGGATGAATTCGGTCGGGCTGATCTCGCCGCGTTCCTCGTGGGTCCAGCGCGCCAGCGCCTCGAACCCCGCGACCTCGCCCGACTTCAGGTTGATCAGCGGCTGGTAGAACAGCTTCAGCTGGTCCTTTTCCAGAGCCCGGCGAAGCTCGGTCTCGATCGAGAAGCGACGCCGGGCGAGGCTCGCTTCCTTGGGCTCATAGACTTGCGGCTTGCCGGCCTGCTTGGCCTGCTTGACCGCGAACTGGGCGTTGCGGAACAGCTCCTCGGGATCCTGGCGGGCGTCCATCAAGGCGACCCCGATCGCGCATTCGATCCGGATTTCGAGGTCGGACAGCTTGAACGGAGTCGCCATCACCTCCTGGATGCGCTCGGCGGCCTTGAGCGCGTCCTCGACTCCGCGCCGCAGCGACACCAGCACTCCGAACTCGTTGCCGCCGGTCCGGGCGAGCACGTCGCCGCCCCGCAGCGCAAGGATCAGCCGCCTGGCGAAGGTGATCAGCAGCTCGTCGCCCGCCAGGCTGCCCATCGACTCATTGATCCGGCTGAAGCGCAGCATGTCGACCACCAGCACCGCATGCTCGAGGTCGCGGGCGACCTTGTCGCCGGCTTTCTCGATCGCCTCGGTGAAGGCGAGCCGGTTGGGAAGTCCGGTCAGGCTGTCGCGCAGCATCTCGGCGCGCAAGGTGCGTTCGGCCTGCACCTCGACGGTGCGGTCGACGACGCTCAGCAGGCAGCGCGGAGCCGCGCCTTTGGCGCGCGGCAGCGGCGCCAGCTTGATCCGGAAATAGCGGGCGGCGACTCCGTCGCCGTCGCGGAAATCGAGCTCGCCGACGGGATCGGTGCCGGCGAAATGATTGGTCAGGAGCTCGGCGATCGGGCCCGCCTTGATGCACTCGGCATGGTTCCACTCGAGCGCGTCGCAGGTCGACCGGTCGACGGTGTCGCGAAAGCGCCCGTTGTGCGCCAGGACATGGATGCCGCCGTCGACGTGCTGGGTGATGACCGCCGCTGCAATCGGCAGCGCTCCGAGCAATGCCGCATCGTCCGCCGTCGCAATCGGCGGTTGGGCACCGGGGGTCGCCCTCCGCCGGTGCCTCCCGGCTCCCGGCAGACGTTTGGCTGCAGCCTGCATTCCCGACGGCCTAAGGACGCGAGGTTAATTCGGAGTATAATCCAGCGCCGGAATGAGTGGATGGATGAGGGTTAGCGTCGCTCGCCTAAGCGGCGCCGGATTGCCTCAGAAGCGGTTGCTCCGCGGGAAGCCGAGCGGCGGCATCCGGCCGGCCGCGCCGCGCGCCGCCCGCCACGCAGTCAGATCGCTCTCGGTCCGCACCCGGCCCGTCTCGCCGCCAAGCGCCCAGCTCAGGCCCTCCGCGAAGCGGAAGGCGACCGCGTCCGACAGGCCGCCGTCGCGGTAGCGTTGCAGGGTCACTCCCTGCCCGCGCGCCAGCTCGGGGAGTTCCGCCAACGGGAACACCAGCATCTTTCGGTTCTCGCCGATCGTCGCGACTGAGTCCGCGCCTTGCGGAATCTCGCCGACCACCGCGACCTTCGCTCCGGGCCGCAGGTTGACCAGTTGCTTGCCCTTTCGGGTCTCGGCCAGGACCGCATCGCCCGGAGTGACGAACCCGCGTCCGTCCGACGAGGCGACCAGCAGCCTGGCCGTCGGCCGAGCGACCATGAAGGCGACGATCCCGACCTCCGCGTCGAGGTCGACCAGCAGCCGCACCGGCTCGCCGAAGCCACGCCCGCCGGGAAGCTTGTCGCCGGCCAGCGTATAGACCCGGCCGTTGTCGGCGAACAACGCCAGCCGGTCGGTGGTCTGGGCGTGGAAGTGGATGAACGGGCCGTCGCCCTCGCGCCACTTGAGCGCGTCGAGCTCGTCGCGCTGAAGATGCCCGCGCATCGCCCGAAGCCAGCCGCGCTGCGACAGCAGCACGGTGACCGGCTCCTTCTCGATCATCGCCGACCAGTCGATCTCGCGGGTCGCTCCGGCTTCCTCGATCCGCGTTCGCCGCTCGTCGCCGAAGCGCTCACGGACCGCGGCCAGATCCTTCTTCAGCCGGGTGCGCTGCCGGGCCGGGCTTTCGACCAGTTTCACCAGCTCGTCGCGCTCCTTGGCGAGCGCCTCGCGCTCCTTGGCGATCTGCACCTCCTCGAGGCGACGCAACTGCCGCAGCCGCATGTTGAGGATCGCCTCGGCCTGGCGCTCGCTCAAGGCGAACTCGGCCATCAGCACCGGCCGCGGCTCATCCTCGGTGCGGATGATGGCGATCACCCGGTCGAGATTGAGGAAGGCCACCAGGAAGCCGTCGAGCAGCTCGAGGCGCTCGCCGATCTTGCCGATCCGAGTCCGCGAGCGGTTGAGCAAGACCTCGATCTGGAACGCCAGCCAGGCAGTCAGCGCCTGCTTGAGGCTCATGACGCCCGGCGTCCGGTTGGCGTCGAGCACGTTGAGGTTGAGCGGAAAGCGGATTTCGAGGTCGGTCAGCCGATAGAGGCTCTCGAGCAGCAGCTGCGGGTCGACGGTGCGTGAGCGCGGTTCGAGCACCAGCCGCACCTGCTCGTCGCTTTCGTCGCGCACGTCGGCGAGGATCGGCAGTTTCTTGTCCGCGATCAGCGCCGCGACCTGCTCGATCAGCCGGCCTTTCTGAACTCCGTAAGGAATTTCGCTGACCAGCAAATGCCAGCCGCCGCCCTTCTCGCGCTCGATCGAGATCGACGCCCGCAGCCGGAAGCTGCCGCGGCCGCTGGCGTAGGCCGAAGCGATCGTCTCGCCGCTGTCGACCAATACTCCGCCGGTCGGGAAATCGGGGCCGCGCACGAACTCCATCAGCGCGGCATCCTCGGTCTTGGGATTTTCGATCAGCCGGACCGCCGCGTCGATCAGCTCGCCGACATTGTGAGGCGGGATCGAAGTCGCCATCCCGACCGCGATTCCGCTGGCGCCGTTGGCAAGCAGGTTGGGGAACAGCCCGGGGAACACCTCGGGCTCTTCTTCCTCGCCGTTGTAGGTCGGGCGGAAATCGACCGTGCCCTCGTCGAGCCCGGCCATCAGCTGGCTCGCGATCGCGGTCAGCCGAGCTTCGGTGTAGCGATAGGCGGCCGCGTTGTCGCCGTCGATGTTACCGAAATTGCCCTGGCCGTCGACCAGCGGGTAGCGCAGCGCGAAATCCTGTGCGAGCCGAACCATGGCGTCGTAGACGCTCTGGTCGCCGTGCGGATGATATTTGCCGATGACGTCGCCGACGACTCGAGCGCTTTTCTTGAACGCTCCGGCCGGGTCGAGCCGAAGCAGCCGCATCGCCCACAGCAGCCGGCGATGGACCGGTTTCAAGCCGTCGCGGACGTCGGGCAGCGAGCGCGCGGTGATCGTCGACAGCGCATAGACCAGGTAGCGCTCGGACAAAGCGGCGTCGAACGGGACGTCGATTTCGGATTCGGCGACGGACTGCATGGCCCAGCCCTAGCAACCGCGCTGTCGCCGCGAAAGCGCCGCGAGTGGTCGGAACGGCCGGCTATTCGCCCGATATTGCGCCGGCTATTCGGCCTTGTGCGGGTAGTTCCTGAGGTGCCGCTGGCCGCGCGCCTTCAGCGAGCCCTCGAGCAGGCGGTTCGAGGTCTCCTCGGCGGCATCGGGGTCCAGGGCGATGTTCACTTGGTCGGGACCAAGAATCAGCACGTCGCCATCCTCGGCGGTCACCAGGCTCGGCTGGTGATAGATTTTCCTGTTCGGCATGGGCGCTACAACGATTCAAGCGGACTGGCGTTGCATGCTGGTCCGATGGGCCTCCATTCACGCGTGGCTGCCTCAACTATTTGAGGCTGTAAAGTAGACGACTGAAAATCAGGGTACCGCCACCCTGTCTTCCAAATAAATCGACGGATTATCTACGTGATTCTATTCACATAGGATGCATCTCAACAGCCGTAGAAGCGTTGTTACTAAGGATGCCGGCTGTTTTCGGCGATATTTTCAAGGATATTACTATGACCATGTTCGCAAAGATTTTGACGAGTACGGCCGGTCTCGCAATCGCGGCGGTCACTGCCGCTCCAGCGGTTGCTCAGCCGGCCCCGTACGGCGGCTACAACCAGGGCTACAACACCGGTGGCGGCGGAGTCGGGGCGATTATCAGCCAGATCCTCGGCGGCGGGCGCTACGGCGCCCAGGGCCAGGGGAATGACCGGGTCGCCGTTGATCAGTGCGCCCGTGCGGCCGAAGCTCGAGTCAGCCAGAGTTCGCGAGCGCGCGGCTACGGCAACTATCAGCACGGCTACGCCAATCAGGGCTATCCCAACCAGGCTTACGGCCATCAGATGCGTCACGCCCGGGTCATCGGCATTACCGGCGTCGAGCGTCGATCGAATGGCCTCAGGGTTTCCGGTGTGATGGACTCGGGCCGCAGCCAGTATCGCGGCGCCTATCCCAACCAGGGCTATAATTACGGCGCCCAGGGCTACGCGAACCAAGGATATCCCAACCAGGGCTACTCGAACCAGGGCTACGGCAACGCCTACGCCTATGGCCAGAACGCCCAGGTCGCCGACCTTCGCTTCAGCTGCCGGGTCGACTTTCGCGGCTATGTGACGAGCCTCGACGTTCGGCGTAACGTCGCCCGTCGCGGCTTCTAGACCCGCCTCTCAGGGGGCGGAAATGCGCGCGGCCGGAAACGGTCGCGCGTATTTTGTTGCGTAATTAGGCGACCGAGATATCGAAGTGCAGCACGTCCTCGCGCTTGCCGAGCTTCGAATAGAGCGCGACCGCGGGCCCATCGACGCGATCGGCCTGGACGAAGATCACATGAGCGCCGCGCTGGGCCGCGATCGGCTTTAAAGCCTCGATCAGCGCGGTTGCGATCCCGGCGCGGCGGTGCGGCTCCGCGACCGCCAGATCATAGATGTAGACCTCGCTTCGCTCCTGCTCGAACTTGTCGAGCACGTAAGCGGCGAGGCCGCCGACCACCGCGAAATCCTCCGCCGCCCCTTCCTCGATCGCCGCAAGCGCGATGAAACGGTCGCTCCCAAGCAATCGCCGAAGATACTCCTCGCTCGGCCGGGCCGAGCCATAGGTTTCGATCTCGCCGAACGCTTCGCCGAACAACGCCAGCATCGCGTGCATCAATTCCAGATCGGGACTGAGCCGCTTCGCCTTGGCCGAGGTTCGTTTCACGTCTTTAACCTATATTAAGAGGCAGGCGATTGGCAGTCGCTAGGCACAGCGACGGCACCGTCGTGGCCCGCCTAGGCATAGGCTTCGCGCGGCTCGCTGTCCTGCTCCCGGAACGAGTCCAGCAGCCACTCGCGAAACCGCTTGACCTTGGGCACCATCCGCCGCTCGGGCGGATAGGCAAGCCAATAGGCATAGCCGGCGGTGGAGCTGAGCTCGAACGGCTGCACCAGCCGCCCGGCGGCGAGGTCGCCGCGCCACAGCAGCGGAGTCAGCAGCGCGAACCCCTGCCCGCCCATCGCCGCGTGGCCCTCGTTGGCCTGGCTGTCGAGGCGGATTCCGCCGCGCGGCCGATGGCTGTCGAGCGGCACTCCGGCGTCGCGGAACCAGCGCGCCCACCACTCGTCCTGCGGCCCGATCAGCGGCAGGCCGGGCAAATCGGCCGGCTGGAGCTTGCGGCCGAGCTCGCGCTCGAACTTGGCGACGCATTGGGGGCTCGCCATCGGCGTGAAATCCGACTCCATCAGCTTATGGGCTTCGAGCCCGGGCCACTGCCCAAGGCCGGCGCGGATCGCGACGTCGGCCTCGCCCGAGCGCAGGTCGATCGTCTCGTTGCTGGTCGTCATCCGCACCGCGAGGTCGGTGTGCTCCATCTGGAACTCGCCCAGCCGCCAGGCCAGCCAGGTGTTGGCGAAGGTGTAGGTGGTGGTGACGGTCAGCAGCGATTCGTCGTCGGCCTTGTGGCTGGCGAAGGCCGCCTCGATCGAATCGAACGCCTGGCTCAACGTCGGCAGCAGCCGCTGCCCCAGCGGGGTCAAGCGCGCCCGACCCCGCTCGCGCACGAACAGCGCCGCGCCCAGCCGCTCCTCGAGCGCCTTTACCTGATAGGACACCGCCGCTTGGGTGAGGCCGAGCTCCGCCGCCGCGGCGGTGAAGTTCTCGGTCCGCGCGGCCGCCTCGAAAGCCCGGACCGCGGCGAGTGGAGGGAGCCGTCGCATCGCTCACCCTATAAATCCACCTTATCGGTTCTGTCGAGCGTTTGATTGGCGAAACGAGCTTTCGACGCATAGATGGCTGTCCACCGTCGGCGGATGGTTCTTCCCCTCCCCAGCCCCCCGCCGGCGGACCATTCGACCGAACGGGTCAAGAAAGGACAGGTGGAAAATGGCTTATGGACTCAACCCCCGGCTGTTCGTCGAGAACGGCCCTGCGGTGACCGCTGCCGGAGCGCACGGTCCGCGCTCCTCCCTGGTGTACCGCGCCTGGCGCGGTCTCGACCCGGAGCGCCGCCTCGCAGCGGTCGAGCATGCGCTGAGGCCGGCCAACGACGTCATCGACGGCTATCCGCTGGCGCTCTGACGCACCCCGAAACCCAAGCAACGCAAAAGGATGATCGCCATGATGGACGAGCATTTTGATCGCACCTACCAGTCGGGCCGAGCCGAGCTCAACGCCGGGATCGACCGAGGCCTGCGCCAGGTCGCCGCGAACTTCGCCAGGAGCCTCGACGTCCTCCACCGAATCCAGTGGAGCGCCCCGTGGGCCGCCAAATCGGCGAGGGATCCGGGATGCGCATGACATCGAATGCGCCGACCGGCCGGTGAGGAGCGCGGCTTTGCAGGCACCGCGCTCCTCGCTTTCCAAGTAGCTTGGAATTTTCCGCGCGCCCTTGCCTGACAACTCCCAGCGACTAGGCTGACGTCCCACCCGGATGTCACCTTCATGAAAAAACTCAAACGCGCCGCCGTCGCTGCGGCCGCCGACAGGCAAACCAAGCTCATCCCCATGATGCGCCACGTGGCCGTCTTCGCCGGGCTTGTCGCCCTCGCCGTGCCGGCGGCCACTTCCCAGCCGGCGACGCCGCCCCAGGATAGCTTGCTCAGATGGGCCGACCTGTTGAAACGGCCCAAGCCGGCACCGAGCGCAACTGTGCGCTACGGCGCCGATCCGCTGCAAGTCGTCGACGTCTGGCTGCCCTCCGGCAAGGGGCCGCACCCAACGGTGCTGATGGTGCATGGCGGCTGCTGGCAAACCGAAATCGCCGAGCGCGACCTGATGAACTGGGCGGCCGAGGACCTGCGCCGGCGCGGAATCGCCGTCTGGAACATCGAGTATCGCGGCATCGACCGCCTGGGCGGCGGCTATCCCGGAACCTTCATCGACGCCGCCGCCGCGGCCGACGCCCTCGCGGTGCACGCAGCCCGCTTCCGGCTCGATACCAGCCGGGTGGTTGCGGTCGGGCATTCCGCCGGCGGGCATCTCGCGCTGTGGCTGGCAGGCCGCAAACGGCTTCCTGCCGACAGCCCGCTTCGGAGACCGCGCCCGTTGCCGATTGCCGAAGTCATCAGCCTCGGCGGTCTGCCTGACCTCGAGGAAGCGAGCCGCATCGACAACGGTTGCGGCCTTGCTCCAAGCAGCATTCTCGCCAAAGGCCATTATGCCGACACCTCGGTGCCGCGGCTTGCCCCGCTCGGCGTCCGTCAGGTGCTGATCAACGGCCTGCAGGACCGCATCATCCCGACCAAGATGGCGACCAGCTACGAGCGCCGGATGAGCGCTACAGGGGACCCGGTGACCGTCCGCTGGGTCGACCGCACGGGGCACGTCGAGCTGATCGCGCCCGGGAGCGACGCCTGGGCCGTCACTGTTCACGCAATCGCTGCGGCACTTCGCGGCTGACGGCAGAGGACGCGGCGCCTCCCGAAGCAGCGATGGCCGGCCGACACAGCTTAATTGCGGCGGAGCGGCGGCTCGCCTATAGCCCGCGCTTCCCCGCCCGTCCGCCGGAGTGAAGCGTCACAAATATGGTCCGCCGCCGCCAGATCTACGAAGGCAAGGCCAAGATCCTCTACGAGGGTCCCGAGCCCGGCACTCTGATCCAATATTTCAAGGACGACGCGACCGCCTTCAACGCCCAGAAGCGCGGCACCATCAGCGGCAAGGGCGTGTTCAACAACCGCATCTCCGAGCACATCTTTACCGCGTTGAAGGGGATCGGAGTCCCGACCCACTTCATCCGCCGCCTCAACATGCGCGAGCAGTTGATCCGCCAGGTCGAGATCGTTCCGATCGAGGTCGTGGTGCGCAACGTCGCGGCCGGTTCCTTGTCGAAGCGCCTCGGGATCGAGGAAGGCACCCAGCTGCCCCGAACGATCATCGAATATTATTACAAGGACGACGCGCTCGGCGACCCGTTGATCGCCGACGAGCATATCGCCTGCTTCGGCTGGGCGAGCCAGGAAGAAATGAACGACATTGCCGACATGGCGATCCGGGTGAACGACTTCATGAGCGGCATGTTCGCGGCGATCGGCATCCGCCTGATCGACTTCAAGCTCGAGTTCGGGCGCGTGTGGGAAAACGACTATCCGCGAATCATCCTCGCCGACGAGATCAGCCCGGACGGCTGCCGGCTGTGGGACATGAAGTCGAACGAGAAGCTCGACAAGGACCGCTTCCGCCTCGACCTCGGCGGCGAGGCCGAAGCCTATCAGGAAATCGCCCGGCGGCTCGGCCTCCTCGAGGAGGAAGACGCAAGCAGCGTTCTCGACCTCGACACCCACCGCAAGAAGCGCGGGCGCTAGCTAGCGCCAATTCCACCCAAGTCACCCCGGGCTTGACCCGGGGCCTGCTTTCTTCTTGCTGCAACCATGGACCGCGACCCTGTGTTTATCTCCTCGCCCGCGCGTCCCACAGTACCTTTTACACCGGGGTGACGTCCAACCTGGTGCAACGCATTCACCAGCACCGAACCGGCGGATTCGGCGGTTTCACTCGACGCTGGGGAATCAAACGATTGGTCTGGTTTGAAGCGCATCAGGACATGGAGAGCGCGATCAAGCGCGAGAAGCAGATCAAGCGCTGGTCGCGTCAATGGAAGTACGACCTGATCGCCCAAGATAATCCGACCTGGCGCGATCTGGCTGAGGATTTCGGATTTGAACCATTACCGCTGAGCGCGGACAGGCAGGCCCCGGCTCAAGGTCGGGGTGACGAATAGTGGGCGTTCCGCGCGTCCGGGTGGTGACGCTGAACGCCGCCCTCGGGCCGCTCGATTATCGAGTTCCCGCGGGCATGGACGTCGAGCCCGGCTCGGTGGTCGTCGCTCCGCTCGGGCCGCGGCAGCTGGTCGGAGTCGTCTGGGAGCCCGAGCGGCTGCCGACCGAGGAAGTCGGCGACAACCGCCTGCGGCCACTCACCGCCCTGCTCGACGTGCCGCCGATCGCCGCCCCGCTGCGCCGGCTCGCCGAATGGACCGCCGATTATTATTTGAGCCCGCTGGCCTCGGTGCTGCGGATGATCCTGCCGTCGTCGAGCGCGCTCGAAGGCTCGCGCCAGCTGACCGAGTACCGGCCGACCGGCCAGGTGCCCGACCGCATGACTCCGCAGCGGCTGAAAGCGCTCGCCGCGCTCGAAGGCCGGCAGGGCACCATCCGCGAGCTGTGCCAGCACGCCCAGGTCAGCGAGGCGGTTCTGCGCGGCCTGGTCCACGCCGGAGCGCTCGAGCCGGTGGTTGTCGAGGCCGACCGTCCGCTCGACTGCCCCGACCCCGACTTCGCGCCCCCCGACCTCAGCGACGAGCAGCGCTCCGCCGCCGCCAGTCTGTCGGCAGCGATCGGCAAGGGTTTCGACCCGGTGCTGCTCGACGGAGTCACCGGCTCGGGCAAGACCGAGGTCTATTTCGAGGCGGTCGCCGAGGCGCTTCGCCAGGGCAGGCAGGCGCTGGTGCTGCTGCCCGAGATCGCCCTCACCGAGCCGTTCCTCAAGCGGTTCCAGGCGCGCTTCGGCTGCGCTCCGGTCGCCTGGCACTCCGACCTGCGCTCGTCGCAGCGCCGCCGATCCTGGCGGGCGATCGCGTCGGGCGAGGCCAAGGTCACGGTCGGCGCCCGATCGGCCCTGTTCCTGCCCTACCGCGATCTCGGGCTGATCGTCGTCGACGAAGCCCATGAGCCGAGCTTCAAGCAGGAAGAGGGCGTCCAGTATCACGCCCGCGACGTCGCGGTGATGCGGGCCAAGTTCGAGGACATGCCGGTGATCCTGTCGTCGGCCACCCCGGCGCTCGAGAGCCGGCACATGGTCGAGATCGGCCGCTACCGGCAAGTCACGCTGACCCGCCGCTTCGCCGGCGCGACCCTTCCGGCGATCAAGGCGATCGATATGACCCAGGACCCGCCGCCGCGTGGCCGCTGGCTCGCTCCAGGCCTGGTCGACGAGCTGGGCGCCAATCTCGAGGCCGGCGAGCAGTCGCTGCTGTTCCTCAACCGCCGCGGCTTTGCTCCGCTGACCCTGTGCCGTCACTGCGGGCATCGCGTCCAATGCCCCAATTGCACGGCGTGGATGGTCGAGCACCGGCTGATGCACCGCCTTGCCTGCCACCATTGCGGCCATGTGATGCCGCCGCCCCGCGCCTGCCCCGAATGCGGCGAGGAGGACAGCCTGGTGCCGATCGGCCCCGGAGTCGAGCGCATCGCCGACGAAGTCGCGGCCTTGTTCCCCGACGCCCGGACGGCGATCGTCACCTCCGACACCATCTGGTCACCGGCGCGCGCCGCCGAGTTCGTCGCGGCGATGGAAGCCAACCGGATCGACATCGTCATCGGCACCCAGCTGGTCACCAAGGGCTACCATTTCCCGAACCTCACTCTGGTCGGAGTCGTCGATGCCGACCTTGGCCTGTCGGGCGGCGACCTGCGTGCCGCCGAGCGCAGCTTCCAGCAGATCCAGCAGGTCGCCGGCCGCGCCGGCCGAGGCGACAAGCCCGGGCGGGTGCTGGTCCAGACTCACGACCCGGATGCGCCGGTGATCGCGGCCCTGGTCTCCGGCGACGGCCCCGGCTTCTACGCGGCCGAGACCGAGGCCCGGCGCGAGGCGGCGATGCCGCCGTTCGGGCGCCTCGCGGCGATCGTCGTCTCGGCGGAAGATGGCTCGGAAGCGGAAACCGTCGCCCGCCGGATCGGCCAGGCCGCGCCCAGTGTCGACGGCATGGCGGTGTTCGGCCCGGCGCCCGCTCCTTTGGCCATGCTCCGCGGCCGCCACCGCCAGCGCATCCTCGTCCATGCCGCTCGAAGCCTCGACGTTCAGGACGTGATCCGCGACTGGCTCGCCGGGATCGACTGGGGCGCCAAGGTCCGGGTCAGCGTCGACGTCGACCCGTACAGCTTCCTCTAGCGCGCAACCAACTCCTTGATTAAGCTACCACTGTACCTTCGGATCAGGAGATCCCATGGTCGTTCGACTGCTTGCAGCCATTGCGCTGCTGATGCTTCCTGCGCCGGCACTCGCCGAGTGGCAGGCCGCGGAAACTCAGCACTTCATCATCTACAGCGAAAGCTCTGGGGCCGAGATAGAGAAACTCGCCGAGCGCCTCGAGAGCTACGACAAACTTATGCGGATGGCGACCAACGTCCCCCAGGAGAAGGCGCCGGTCAAAGTGCGCATCTACGAGGTCGCCGGCATGGGTCTCGTTCAGGATGCATTGGGCCTCGGCAACAGCGGAATTGCCGGTTTTTACGACAGCAACATCTTTGGTCCGTTTCTGGTCACACCGCGCAACGCCGACGTCGACGACAGATATGTCACGCCCGAGCTGGTGCTCAACCACGAATATGCGCATCACTTCATGCTGCAATATTTTCCGGCGATTTATCCCAGCTGGTATGTCGAAGGGTTCGCCGAGCTCGTCGGGTCGAGCAAACAATTGCCCAATGGCCGCATTGGCTACGGCATGCCGGCCAAGCATCGCGGCAATGAAATCGCCGCTTATTGGGTCCCGTTGCAGGAGCTGCTGGTCAAAGAGCGGGTTCGCGATCTGGACCGATACGGTCAAGGCTGGGCGCTAACCCATTTCTTCACCTTTGACAGCAAGCGCTCCGCACAGCTTCGCCAGTATCTGAGCGCATTGCGCGCCGGCAAATCCTTCAAGGAGGCGGCTCAGGTGTTTGGCGACCTGAACGCTCTCAACCGGGAGGCCCGGCGCTACGTCACCACCGGTGTCTTCGACTACAAACCGGTCAAGGTCGAGATCGCCCGCCCGGTCATCCGCAACATGCGCCGGCTAAGCGCCGGCGAGGCTGCTCTTATTCCTGAAGTCATCGCCTTTCGTGACGATGATCTCTCGCTGATCAAAAAGCCGGCGTGGCGCGAGCGGGAGCGAAGGCTTCGCGAAGGCAATCTTAGAAAGATCCGCGAGAAGGCGGCTCGCTACCCCAATGACGCATTTGCTTTGTATCTGCTCGCGGAGGCGGAAAACGCCGCCGGCAACTTGGCGCAATCCGATGCTGCGATCGACCGCTTGCTGGCGCTTCAGCCGGGCCATGTCCGAGCGATGGCTCGCAAGTCGTTGAACCTGTCGCGCGCCGCCAGCAGGCTGCAGGGCACGGACATGGCTGCCAAGGCGAGCGCGGCGCGGCGTCTCGCGGTCCGGGCCAACCGCGCTGATCCGAATGACCCTCTGCCCCTCATCGCCTTCTTCGAAAGCTTCCGCCTCGCCGGCCAAAAGCCGACGCCGCTTGCCCTCGAAGGGCTGATGCAGGCGGTCACGACCCTCTCGCAAGACCTGGCGATCCGTCAGCTACTGGTTGATCAGCTTGCCGGCGACCAGCGGTATGCAGAAGCCATCGCCTGGCTTCTGCCGATCGCCAACTCGCCGCATGATTCACCGCGCCGCGACGCGGCGCGCGAGCAAATGGCGAGGCTTCAAGCCGCGCTCGCACGGCAGCGCGGCACCAGTGGCGGGGCTAAAACAACCTCATAGCTACTCGCGCGTTCGCTGTCTCATCACACCCTTCCGCCTCGAGCAGCTTGCGCTTGCGCTCGACGCCGCCCGCGTAGCCGCCCAGGCTCCCGTCGCTGCGCACCACCCGGTGGCACGGGATCAGCACGGCGACATGGTTGGGGCCATTGGCCGAGCCGGCCGCGCGCACCGCTCCCGGCTTGCCGACCGCCGCTGCGATCTGGGCGTAGCTGCGGGTTTCGCCCGGCGGGATCTTGCGAAGCTCGCGCCACACCGCCTCCTGGAACGCGGTCCCGGCGACGTCGATCGGCAGGTCCGGAGCGGCGGCCGGGCGCTCCACCGCCGCCAGTGCGCCCTCGACCAGCTCGCCCATCGACCCGTCGTCCTCGACCAGGGTCGCGTTTGGAAAGATCCGCCGCAGCGAGCGCTCGTCGTCCTCGAAGGTCAGCCGGCAAATGCCCTTGGCGGTCGCCGCGACCAGCATCGGCCCAAGCGCGCTGGCGACCACCGTCCAGCGGATGGTCTCGCCGCGGCCGCCGTCGCGCCACGCCGACGGGGTCATCCCGAGCCGCTCCTTGGCGTCGGCGTAAAAGCGGCTCGGCGCCGAATAGCCGGAATCGTAGATCGCCTCGGTCACCGATTTGTCCTCCGTCAGCTCGGCCTGGGCGCGCTTGGCCCGGAGCGCCCGCGCATATCGCGCCGGCGACACGCCGACATCGCGGGTGAACAGCCGCTGGAAGTGATGCGGCGCATAGCCGACCTCGGCCGCCAGCCCGGCAAGGTTGGGCGCTTCTTCCGATTGCTCGATCAATTGGACCGCTCGGGCCACCGCCTCGCGGTCGCGTCCGACCGCGTCGGGCTTGCAGCGCAGGCACGGGCGGTAGCCGGCCGCCCGAGCTGCCTCGCAATCGGCGAAGAAGTCGACATTCTCGCGCCTCGGCCGCCGCGCCGGACAGCTCGGCTTGCAATAGATGCCGGTCGTCCTGACCGCTCCGATCACGCGCCCGTCCCACGACCGGTCGCGCTTCACGAAGGCCGTCCAGGCGTCCGTCTCGTCAATGGTTTTCATCAGCATGGCCATTCAGATACGCCAGTCGCGGCGCCCGCGCATCCCGCGGCTTGCGGTCAAACTCCAAGAGCCCTCCTTGCATCGTTTGGGCCCCCCTGCTAGGGGCGCGCCAACCCATCGGGGCGTGCGGTTTTTCGGCCGGGAAGCGCCCCATTTTCGTGTGGGGCACATTCCAAGTCTGGAGCTTCGGGCGCGTGGAGACATCCGGCGGCATTCAAGCCAGCTTAGCGGGGCGCTATGCGTCCGCTTTGTTCGGCCTGGCGCGCGATGAACGGCAGATCGACGCGGTCGGCCGGAGCCTCGACGCGCTCGCCTCCGGGCTCGCCGATTCGAGCGACTTTTCGGAGCTGGTCGCCAGCCCGCTGGTCAGCCGCGACGATGCCGCCAAGGCGTTCGCCGGGCTCGGTCCGCAGCTCGGGCTCGACCCGATCACCACCAATTTCCTTGGCGTCCTCGCGCGCAACGGCCGCAAGAGCGCGCTCGGGAAGATCATCCGGGCGTTCAAGCGCATCGCCGCCGAGCATCGCGGCGAGATCAGCGCCGAAGTCGTCAGCGCGCACCCGCTCAAGGACGATCAGGTCCAAGCCCTGAAGGCGCAGCTCGGCAAGCGCGCCGGCCGCGACGTCACCATCGACGCCGAGGTCGACCCAAGCATCCTTGGCGGAATCGTCATCAAGCTCGGAAGCGAGATGATCGACGCTTCGATCCGCACCAAACTCAACAGGCTCGCCCAGGCGATGAAAGGCTAGTTCATGGACATCCGCGCCGCTGAAATCTCCCGCGTCATCCGCGACCAGATCGCGAATTTCGACTCGGACGCCGAGGTCTCGGAAGTCGGCACCGCGCTTTCCGTCGGCGACGGGATCGCTCGAATCCACGGCCTCGACAAGGTCCAGGCCGGCGAGATGGTCGAGTTCGAGAACGGCACCAAGGGCATGGCCCTCAACCTGGAGGCCGACAATGTCGGAGTCGTGATCTTCGGCTCGGACGCGGAGATCAAGGAAGGCTCGACCGTCAAGCGCACCGGCACCATCGTCGATGTGCCGATCGGCAAGGGGCTGCTCGGCCGGGTGGTCGACGCGCTCGGCAACCCGATCGACGGCAAGGGCCCGATCGAGGCGACCGAGCGCCGCCGGGTCGAGGTCAAGGCGCCCGGAATCATCCCGCGCAAATCGGTTCACGAGCCCGTCCAGACCGGCCTCAAGGCGCTCGATGCGCTGGTCCCCATCGGCCGCGGCCAGCGCGAGCTGATCATCGGCGACCGGCAGACCGGTAAGACCGCGGTCGCGCTCGACACCTTCATCAACCAGAAGGACATCAACGCCTCGGGCAAGGAGAGCGAGAAGCTCTACTGCATCTACGTCGCCATCGGCCAAAAGCGCTCGACCGTCGCCCAGATCGTCCGGGCGCTCGAGGAAAACGGAGCGATGGAATATTCGATCGTCGTCGCCGCGACCGCCTCGGAACCGGCGCCGCTGCAATTCCTCGCGCCCTACACCGGCTGCGCGATGGGCGAATATTTCCGCGACAATGGGATGCACGCGGTAATCGTCTATGACGATCTGTCCAAGCAGGCGGTCGCCTATCGCCAGATGTCGCTGCTGCTTCGCCGCCCGCCCGGCCGCGAAGCCTATCCCGGCGACGTCTTCTACCTCCACAGCCGGCTGCTCGAGCGCGCCGCCAAGATGAACGAGGACAATGGCGCCGGCTCGCTGACCGCCCTGCCGATCATCGAGACCCAGGCCGGCGACGTCTCGGCCTACATCCCGACCAACGTCATCTCGATCACCGACGGCCAGATCTTCCTCGAGACCGATCTGTTCTTCCAGGGCGTCCGACCGGCGATCAACGTCGGCCTGTCGGTCAGCCGGGTCGGCTCGGCCGCTCAGACCAAGGCGATGAAAAAGGTCTCCGGCTCGATCAAGCTCGAGCTCGCCCAGTACCGCGAGATGGCGGCGTTCGCGCAGTTCGGCTCCGACCTCGACGCCTCGACGCAGCGGCTGCTCGCCCGCGGCGCCCGGCTGACCGAGCTCCTCAAGCAGCCGCAGTTCTCGCCGATGCCGGTTGAGGAGCAGGTCGCCTCGATCTTCGCCGGCACCCAGGGCTTCCTCGACCCGGTCGAAGTCAAGGACGTCGTCCGCTACGAGGCGGCGATGCTGAGCTATCTGCGGGCCGAGCATAAGGGCATCCTCAAGACCATCCGCGACAGCAAGCAGCTCGAGGACGACACCGCCAAGAAGCTCAAGGACGCCCTGACCGCATTCGGAAAGCAGTTCGCGTAGCATGTGCAAGTACACACCCGTTCGTCCTGAGCCTGTCGAAGGACTGTCCTTCTGCAGTGCAGGAGAAAGGCAGGGCTTCGACAAGCTCAGCCCGAACGGTTTCCGGACGTGACGAATGGCTAGCCTCAAGGCCCTCAAGATCCGCATCGGCTCAGTCAAGTCGACGCAGAAGATCACCAAGGCGATGAAGATGGTCGCCGCGGCCAAGCTGCGCCGTGCACAACAGGGCGCTGAGGCCGGCCGTCCCTATGCGACCCGGATGGCCGATGTCGTCGCATCGATCGCCTCGGGCGTCACGGTCAGCGCGCAGAGCCCCAAGCTGCTCGCCGGCACCGGCAAGGACGAGACTCATCTGATCGTGCTGGCGACCGGCGACCGCGGGCTTGCCGGGGCGTTCAACAGCAACATCGTCCGAGCCGCGCGGCGCAAGGCCGACGAGCTGATCGAGGACGGGAAGAAGGTGCTGTTCTACCTCGTCGGGCGCAAGGGCCGCCCCGTGATCCAGCGCCTCTACCCCAAGGCGATCATCGCCCAGCACGACACCACCGCGATGAAGGCGCCGGCCTATTCCGACGCGCAGGCGATCGCCGCCGACATCATCGACCGTTTCACCACCGACGGGATCGACGTCGTCCATTTGGCCTACGCGCAGTTCAAGTCGACGCTGGTGCAGGAGCCGCTGGTTCAGCAGATCATCCCGGTGCCGGCGCCGGCCAACGACACACGGCCGGCCGGCGCATCCAACGTCGCGGTCGAATATGAGCCCGACGAGGAGGCGATCCTGGAAGCGCTGCTGCCGCGCAACATCGCCGTCCAGATCTACCGCGCCTTGCTCGAGAATCAGGCCGGCTTCTACGGCTCGCAAATGACCGCGATGGACAATGCGACGCGCAACGCCGGCGACATGATCAACCGACTGTCGATTCAGTACAACCGCCAGCGCCAGGCGGTGATCACCACCGAGCTCATCGAGATTATTTCCGGCGCGGAAGCGCTCTAATGCCCATTCAAGCACGCAAGGATAAATCCATGGCCACCGCCGCTCCGACCAAGCCCCGCAACAAGAAGGCCGCCGCGACGTCCGCGACCGGCAGCGGACCCGCGAAGGCCGCCACCACCAGCAACCTGGTCGGCCGGGTCGCGCAGGTGATCGGAGCGGTCGTCGACGTCGCTTTCGAAGGCGAGCTGCCGCCGATCCTCGCCGCGCTCGAGACCGACAATGGCGGCAACCGCCTGGTGCTCGAGGTCGCTCAGCATCTGGGCGAGAACGTCGTTCGGACCATCGCCATGGACTCGACCGACGGCCTCACCCGCGGCCAGTCGGTCAAGACCACCGGCTCGCAGATCCAGGTGCCGGTCGGGCCCAAGACCTTGGGCCGGATCATCAACGTCATCGGCGAGCCGATCGACGAGCGCGGGCCGATCGGCAGCGACCTGTTCTCGCCGATCCACGCCGAGGCGCCGGCCTTCGTCGAGCAATCGACCGAAAGCTCAATCCTGGTCACGGGGATCAAGGTCATCGACCTGCTCGCGCCCTATGCGCGCGGCGGCAAGATCGGCCTGTTCGGCGGCGCCGGCGTCGGCAAGACCGTGCTGATCCAGGAGCTGATCAACAACATCGCCAAGGGCCACGGCGGCACGAGCGTGTTCGCCGGGGTCGGCGAGCGCACCCGCGAGGGCAACGACCTCTACCACGAGTTCCTCGTCGCGGGCGTCATCGCCAAGGACAAGGACGGCAACGCGATCTCCGAGGGCTCGAAGGTGGCGCTGGTCTACGGCCAGATGAACGAGCCGCCGGGAGCGCGCGCCCGCGTCGCTCTGTCCGGCCTCGCCATCGCCGAATACTTCCGCGACCAGGAAGGGCAGGACGTGCTGTTCTTCATCGACAACATCTTCCGCTTCACCCAGGCGGGCTCGGAAGTGTCGGCGCTGCTCGGCCGGATCCCGTCGGCGGTCGGCTACCAGCCCACCCTGGCCACCGACATGGGCTCGCTGCAGGAGAGGATCACCTCGACCAACAAGGGCTCGATCACGTCCGTCCAGGCGATCTACGTCCCGGCCGACGATCTGACCGACCCGGCGCCGGCCACCTCGTTCGCGCACCTCGACGCGACCACGGTGCTGTCGCGGGCGATCTCCGAGCTTGGTATCTATCCGGCCGTCGACCCGCTCGACTCGACCTCGCGCGTGCTCGAGCCGAGGACCGTCGGGCAGGAGCATTACGACACCGCCCGGTCAGTTCAGGAAACGCTGCAGCGCTACAAGAGCCTGCAGGACATCATCGCGATCCTCGGAATGGACGAGCTCAGCGAAGAGGATAAGCTGGTCGTCAGCCGCGCGCGCAAGATCCAGCGCTTCCTCAGCCAGCCGTTCCACGTCGCCGAGGTGTTCACCGGCATCCCCGGCAAGTTCGTCCAGCTCGAGGACACGATCCGCTCGTTCAAGGCGGTGGTCGACGGCGAGTACGACCACCTGCCCGAGGCCGCCTTCTACATGGTCGGCGGAATCGAGGAAGCCGCCGCCAAGGCCCAGCGCCTCGCCGAGGACGCCTGATGACCGACGACCTGCGGATCGTGCTGTGCGTCAACCGGACCTGCCCCTGGTCGGGCAAGCCGGTCAGCTCCGACAGCCTGACCATGTACCGCGGGAAAGTCGTCGGCTTCTGCAATCCCGGGTGCCGCGAGAAGTTCGAGGCCGCGACCGGTGCATTCGACGCGCTGATCGACGGACCGCGCTGATGGCTGACCTCCACTTCGAGCTGGTGACTCCCGAAAAGCTCGTGTTTTCCGAGGACGTCCACATGGTCGTCGTGCCCGGCACCGAGGGCGAATTCGGCGTTCTTGCCGGCCACGCGGCCTTCATGAGCACGCTTCGCGACGGCGAGCTGGCGATCTACCGCTCGGCCGGCGCCGCTCCCGAGAAAGTCGCGGTCAGCGGCGGCTTCGCCGAGGTCAGCGAGCGCGGCCTCACCGTCCTGGCCGAGAGCGCCGGCTGAGCAAGGGCAGCGAAGTTAGCGTTTTCTAAAAGTTTGCCTCTTATTCACCATCGAGACTTTGTGCGGCGATCCGCACGGCGATGGGGTGGGAATGAGCGCATTCGGCAAGCGTGGCGGCATGAGCGGAGGTGGGCAGCGTCCCAACTTCGGCGTGGCCCGTCCAATGAAATCACCCGGCGGCAAGGCGCAGGCCATTCCGCCCGGCGGCGAGCAATTCCCGCCGCTGGACGATCTCGCCGAGCAGACCGACGAGCTGCCCGAGGATAGCGGCGAGGTTAACGTCAACAACCCGCTCGGGGCGATGGACCGCCTGACCGCGCGTCAGAACGCCAGCGGCGCTCAAGGCAGCAGCAAGGCCGAAGGGTTCGAGGCCTCGGTCCACCGGATCAAGGAGCAGGTGCTTCCGCGCCTGCTCGAGCGCGTCGACCCGGAAGCCGCGGCCACGCTCAACAAGGACGAGCTGGCCGAGGAGTTTCGCCCGATCATCGGCGAGGTGCTCGCCGAGCTCAAGATCACGCTCAACCGGCGCGAGCAGTTCGCCCTCGAAAAAGTGCTGGTCGACGAGCTTCTCGGCCTCGGCCCGCTCGAGGAATTGCTCGCCGATCCGGCCATCAGCGACATCATGGTCAACGGCCCCGATCAGTGCTTCATCGAGCGCAAGGGCAAGCTCGAGCTCGCCCAGGTCCAGTTCCGCGACGAGGAGCATCTGTTCCAGATCGCCCAGCGGATCGTCAACAAGGTCGGCCGCCGAGTCGACCAGACGACCCCGCTCGCCGACGCCCGGCTTCAGGACGGCAGCCGCGTCAACGTCATCATCCCGCCGCTGTCGCTTCGCGGCACCGCCATCTCGATCCGTAAATTCTCCGAAAAGCCGATCACCTTGGACATGATGACCGGCTTCGGCTCGATGTCCGACAAGATGGCGACCCTGCTCAAGATCGCCGGCGCCAGCCGGATGAACGTGGTCATCTCGGGCGGCACCGGCTCGGGTAAGACGACGATGCTCAACGCTCTGTCGAAGATGATCGATCCGGGCGAGCGCGTGATCACCATCGAGGACGCGGCCGAGCTTCGGCTTCAGCAGCCGCACTGGCTGCCGCTCGAAACCCGCCCGCCCAACCTCGAGGGCCAGGGTGCGATCACCATCCGCGACCTCGTCATCAACGCCCTGCGTATGCGGCCCGACCGGATCATCCTGGGCGAAATCCGCGGTCCCGAATGCTTCGACCTGCTTGCGGCCATGAACACCGGCCACGACGGCTCGATGGCGACGCTCCACTCCAACTCCCCGCGCGAATGCCTCGCTCGTATGGAGAACATGGTGATGATGTCGGACATCAAG
The DNA here is from genome assembly GCF_013812825.1 of Sphingomonas sp. Taxonomy (GTDB): domain Bacteria; phylum Pseudomonadota; class Alphaproteobacteria; order Sphingomonadales; family Sphingomonadaceae; genus Sphingomicrobium. Next base: position 21,902 of record NZ_JACCSU010000084.1, read on the forward strand.
ATTCCGAAGGAGGCGATTTCCCGCCAGATCGCCGACTCGGTCGACCTGATCGTCCAGGTCAAGCGCCTGCGCGACGGCTCGCGCCGGACGACCAACATCACCGAGGTGATCGGCATGGAAGGCGACGTCATCGTCACCCAGGAGCTGTTCAAGTTCGAGTATCTCGACGAGAGCCCCGACGGCAAGATCATCGGCGAGTACCGCTCGATGGGCCTGCGCCCCTACACGCTCGAAAAAGCCAAGCAGTTCGGCTTCGACCAGCCCTATCTCGAGGCCTGCCTGTAAGGACTGGAGTGCGGGCGCCTTGCCCCGGGGCAGAAGCCACTGCGACCAGGTTCATTGCGGACGAATACGCGCGGTCCAGTCGCCGGGCGATGACCGTTGCATGGTGGCCGCGGACTTGCCACACGGCCACGATCGATTTGCAAAGGAGCGCCCCCATGCCGCCTCGTCCACTGCTCGGCCTGCTGATGGCGGCCGCCGCGTTGCCCGCCTGCGCTCCCGCCCCGCCGCCGCCCGCGCTGGCCACGCACGCAGCTCTCGAAGCGGCGGTTGCAGCGCCGTCCCGGACACCGGCCAACGTTGCCCGGGATCGCTACCGCCACCCGGTCGAGACGCTGGCGTTCTTCGGGGTCAGGCCGAGCGACACCGTCGTCGAGCTGTGGCCGGGCGGCGGCTGGTACACGGAAATCCTCGCGCCTTATCTCGCCTCCGGCGGCGGCCGGCTGATCCTTGCCACGCTCGACGGCCAGCTCGGCGGGGTCGCCAAGCTGCGCGACGCCCACCCAGCCCTCTACGCTCACGTGACCGCTGCGACCTTCCCTGTGTTCGACGCGTCTGCAACGCGCGTTCCCGCCGGCACCGCGGACGTCGTCCTCACCTTTCGCAACGTCCACAACTGGCGGATGGGCTACCGTCGCGACGACAAGCAGGACTATAGCGCGCAGGCGTTCCGCGAGATTTACGCGATGCTCAAGCCCGGCGGGACTCTGGGCGTCGTCGACCACCGCCTGCCCGAAAACGCCAGCGAGGAGCGCGAGCGGACCAGCGGCTACATCAAGACCTCGACCGTGCGGCGCCTCGCCGAAGCGGCCGGCTTCCGCCTCGTCGCCTCGTCCGAGATCAACGCCAACCCGAAAGACAGCGCCGACTGGCCCGGCGGCGTCTGGACGCTGCCGCCCTCACTGCAGCTCAAGGACAAGGATCGCGAGAAATATCTGGCGATCGGCGAAAGCGACCGGATGACCCTCAAGTTCGTCAAGCCGCGACGCTAAAGCCCCGGCGGCGGCGTCCACCCGTCAGGCGTCGCTGTCCACCGGCTCGCGTTCGTCGGCCGTGATCCAGCTTTGCCGAAGGCTTTTCGGAAGCGCCTCGCGCACCTTCGCGATCTGGCCTTCCGACACGTGGTTCGACAGGACCTTGAAGACCGTCCGCACCGCCAGATCCGGATCGACCGGCCGAGTGTCGGCCAGCCATTCGGCAACCTCGGCGACGAACTCCTCGCGGCTGTTGCATTCGGTCGGCAGCTTGCCGGGCTCGAACTGGTCGTAATAGACGCCCCGGATCAGCAGCGGCAGCTGGCTTCCGAGATGCGCCGCAAGCCCCAGGGGCAGTCGGTCGCGGAGCTTGTGGAGCACCACCGACAGGACCTTCCACGCGACCTGCCGGTCGGGGCCGATGTCGGCCATGATTTCCTTGAGCCAGATGTGGGTCGTTTCGAGGGTCTTGTCGAACACCTCGAGTCCGTTGGCGCTCATCTCAGCCTCCTTTCTGGGGAATGCGATTGGCGCAGACATCAAGGTAACGATTGCCGAAAGGCTGACGTTCCTCGCGTCACGGTGCTGAAACCACCCACCATCCCGCCCGGACCGCAGGTGTTACCCAGCAGGGCGCTACATGTTGGTCTGGTCGGGCGGAACGCCCTCGGGCAGCGCGGCAGCGCCCTCGGCGTCGAGGCAGCTTAGCCGGGTCCCGAGCCCGTAGCAGGTCATCGAGATGGAACCCATTGCGTAGCCGCGCACGATCGCCTCCATCGGCCCTTCGTCCGCGGCGAGGCCGGCAACGTAGAGCAGCGGAATGAAATGGTCCGGTGTCGGAACCGCCAGCGCATAATCGCCGTGCTCGGTGAGCTTGAGCACATCGGCCGGCGCATTGGCGAGCTGCTCGACGACCGAATCGTCGAAGCGCTCGGCCCAGTCGAACGCCAGGTCCGGCTGATTCCACTGGATTCGGCCCAGATTGTGCACGACGTTGCCGCTGGCGACGATCAACACGCCCCGGTCGCGCAGCAAAGCGAGCTTCCGGCCGAGCTCGAGATGGTAATCGAGCGGCTTCAGGGCGTTGATCGACAGCTGCACCACCGGCACGTCGGCCTGCGGATACATGTGCGCGAGCACGCTCCACGCGCCGTGGTCGATGCCCCATTGGTCCTGGTCGAGGCCGACCCACATCGGGCTGACCGCATCGGCGACTTCCTGCGCCACCTCCGGCGCTCCGGCGGCCGGGTAATCGAACTCGAACAGCTCCCGTGGGAAGCCGTAGAAGTCGTGGATCGTGCGCGGCCTGGCCATCGCCGTGACCGCGGTCGCGCCGATGAACCAGTGCGCCGAAATCACGAGCAGCGCTCTGGGCCTCGGAAGGCCGCGGCCAAGCGCCCGCCAGGCCTGTGTGAAGCCGTTGACTTCGAGCGTGTTCATCGGATTGCCGTGGCCAATGAACAGCGCCGGCATCTTGCTCATCGGCTTCTCCAAGCGCGCCATTCGGGCGAGGAACCCGGCCCCTCGGGCCAGGATAAGGCACCGGCCACCTGAACGCACGGATTTTAGAGGTGAAGATGGTGGGCGCGGCAAGATTTGAAACTCGGGACCCCGCGATCTCAAGGCAGGCACATGCCAGCCAAGACTGACGAAGAGCGCCGCCTCCACAGCGCTCGGAGGCCGCCCGCTGCAGGCCCATGGCAGTGTCAGGCCGAAGCCGCGCAGGTGATTGCGCCGCCCGCGAGCGCCGTGTTACCGCTGGCAGCACTCACCGACTGGTAGGGAGGCGCAAATGACCGAGGCCAGTCCGGGACGTGCCAACATGGGCTTCATCGGAGCGATCGTTGCGGTTGCGACGATCGGCGGGTTCCTGTTCGGGTACGACAGCGGTGCGGTGAACGGCACTCAGGAGGGCCTCAGGACCGCGTTCAACCTCGGCGATGCCGGGCTCGGCTTCACCGTCGGCTCGCTGCTGATCGGCTGCTTCATCGGCGCCTTCTTTGCCGGTCGCCTGGCCGACCTGATGGGCCGGCGCAACACGATGATGGTCGCCGCCGTGCTGTTCCTCGTCGGGGCCTTGTTGCAGGGCTTTGCAGAAACTCAGGCGATTTTCGTCATCGCGCGAGTGATGGGCGGAATGGCGGTCGGCGCGGCGAGTGTCCTATCGCCCGCCTACATTTCGGAAGTCGCACCGGCGGCGATTCGCGGCCGCCTGACGACGGTTCAGCAGATCATGATCATTACCGGCCTGACGGCAGCCTTCCTCGTCAACTACTTCCTCGCCGCGGGAGCAGGTGCGTCGACCGAAGACTTCTGGCTCGGCATCGAGGCCTGGCGCTGGATGTACCTGATGCAGGCGCTGCCGGCCGCGATCTTCCTCGTCGCCCTGCTCTTCATCCCGGAAAGCCCGCGCTACCTCGTCTCCAAGGGCCGCGACGAAAAAGCGCATGTCGTGCTCACCAGCCTGTTCGGCGCCGACGTCGCGGGAGCCAAGCTCGAGGAGATCCGCGCAACCTTCAGCCAGGACCACCGTCCTCGCCTCAGCGACCTGAAGCGGCCGGGCGGCGGCATCCGGCCGATCGTCTGGGCCGGAATCCTGCTCGCCGTCTTCCAGCAGCTCGTCGGGATCAACGTGATCTTCTATTACGGAGCGACCCTCTGGCAGCTCGCCGGCTTCACCGAGGACCAGTCGCTGCAAATCAACATCGTCTCGGGCGCGGTGTCGATCGCGGCCTGCTTGGTCACCATCGCCGTAATCGACAAGATCGGGCGCAAGCCACTTCTGCTGATCGGGTCGGCGGGCATGGCGGTGACGCTGTTCGCCATGGTCTACGCATTTGCCAACGGCACCCTCGACGCCGAGGGCAATCTGCAGCTCTCGAGCGGTCTTGGCACCCTCGCCCTCATTGCCGCCAACCTCTACGTGATTTTCTTCAATGGCAGCTGGGGCCCCGTCATGTGGGTGATGCTGGGCGAGATGTTCCCGAACCAGATCCGGGGCTCGGCGCTCGCCGTCGCCGGCTTCGCGCAGTGGTTCTCGAACTATCTGATCGCTCAGAGCTTCCCGATCATGGCGGCCGTCCTCGGCCTTGCGATCAGCTACAGCTTCTATGCTGTCTCTGCGGTGATCAGCTTCTTCCTCGTGCAGAAGTTCATCCACGAGACCAAGGGCAAGGAGCTGGAGGAGATGCCGGGCTGATGCTCGCCGCATGACCCGAACCCCGGCGAGGCACCCCGCTCGTCTGGTCTTTACTGCCGTGTCAGTGGAACGAAGCGCACGGGAATGATGATCTCCTCCCGGACCCTTCCGCGCGAGTCTTTCGCAATCAGCTTCAACTGCTGGATCGAATCAGCCGGCCCCACTGGAATCACCATTCGACCACCGGGCTTGAGCTGATCCAGTAGCGGTTTGGGTACGTGCGGCGCCCCCGCCGTCACAATGATCCCGTCGAACGGCGCATACTGGGGCCAGCCGGCGTAGCCGTCGCCGTGCCGAACGGTGACATTGGCGTAGCCGAGGTCTGCCAGACGCTGCGCGGCCTGCCGCGCCAGCGGCTCGACGATCTCGATCGTGTAGACGTGGCGAACCAGTTTCGACAGCAGCGCGGCCTGGTAGCCGGAGCCCGTCCCGACCTCGAGCATGACGTCGGTCTCGCTCGGCCGAAGCAAATGGGTCATTAGCGCGACCAGCGACGGCTGCGAGATCGTCTGGTCTTCGCCGATCGGCAGCGGTTCGTCCCGGTAGGCGAACGGCTGTTGCGATGTCGGGACGAACAGATGGCGGGGCAGCTCACCGACGGCGCTGATGATGCGCGGATTGGCCGGCTCCCGGATCGGCTCGGCATAGTCACGGATCGAAGCGGCCAGCTGTCTTCGCTCGTCAGCAAAGCGGCGCTCATCGGCAGCGACTTCGACGGGCTCGGGGGCCGGCTGGCAGCTCGCCACCACCGGCAGCAGTGCAAGGGCGAGCAGCGCCTTGATCGAGTTCATCCCAGCTCTCCCGCGCTGATCGGATCCGCGAAGGATTGGCGACGGCACCAACGCACGGCGCAGCAAAAAAGGCAGCGGCGCGCGAATTCCATCCTGCGGCGGAGGCAGCGCGCCTGGATGCTCTCCCGGAACGGATCGCCGCAGGGGCCGTTGCGCCGAAGCGACTGTGACGACCACGCGTGCCGGAGCAAGACACCCCGATGCGGGAATCCCGATGAACGGCGGTTCCGCGCCCGGCGCGGCGGGAAAAGCGGCGCACACGCCCATGGGCGATCCACGGCCCACGCTCCGGGCGCGCGATGTGCTCGCCATTACGGTCGGCATCGTGGTCGGCGCCGGCATCTTCCGCACGCCGGCGCTGATCGCGGGGGAGGCCGGCAGCGCGACCGCCATGCTCCTCGCCTGGACGGCTGGTGGATTGCTGTCGATCATCGGCGCGCTTTGTTACGCCGAGCTGGCGTCGGCCTACCCGAGCATGGGCGGCGACTATCATTTCATCAACCGCGCTTACGGTCGCCGCGTCGGCTTTCTCTATGCCTGGGCCCGGCTCGCGGTGATCCAGACCGGCTCGATCGCCCTCCTCGCCTACATCTTCGGCGACTATGTGGCGGCGGTTCTGCCAATCGGGCCGCATGCCTCGTCGCTCTACGCCGCCGCTGCGGTGATCCTCCTCGGGACGGTCAACTGGCTTGGCGTGCGCCACGGGGTGCGGGCGCAGCGCTGGCTGACCCTTGCCGAGGTCGGCGGGCTATTGCTGATCGTGGTCGCCGGCCTGCTGCTCGCGCCCGCGGCGCCGGTTTCCTCGCCTCCGCGCGGCGAGAGCGCGATCGGGCTGATGATGGTGTTCGTGCTGCTCACCTACGGCGGCTGGAGCGAAACGGTCTATGTCTCCGCCGAGCTCAAGGACGCACCGCGCCGGCTGGGGCGGATCATGGTCGCCGGCCTGACACTCGTCACGATCCTCTATTTGCTCACCAACCTCGCGTTCCTGCGCGCGATGGGGCTCGCCGGAATGGCGGCCTCCGACGCCATCGCCGCGGACGTCATGCGCCTTGCGATGGGCAATGCCGGGGCGGTGGTCATCACCCTGCTGGTGGCGATCGCTGCACTGACGTCGGCAAACGCGACGGTGATCAGCGGGGCGCGGACCACCTGCGCGCTCGGCCGGACTTTTCCGGCACTGCGATGGCTCGGTTCCTGGAACACGCAGCGGAACACCCCCGGCAATGCGGTGATCGCGCAGAGCCTGGTCGCTTTGCTGCTGGTGATCGCCGGCGCATCCGCCCGTGACGGGTTCCGGCTCGTCGTCGAATATACCGCCCCCGTCTTCTGGCTGTTCATGCTGCTTGTCGGCCTGTCGCTGTTCATCCTTCGAGTCCAGGACCCCGGGACCGCTCGTCCAGTCCGGGTGCCGCTGTTTCCGGTACTGCCGGCGATCTTCTGCCTGACGAACGCTTATCTGCTCTATTCCAGCCTCGCCTTTACCGGCGTTGGCGCGCTCGCCGGCGTGGCAGTGCTCGCAAGCGGCCTCCTGTTGCTGCTGTTCCTTCACCCCGCGCCGATGACCGACACGGTTCCAGGAAGCTCATCCGATCGATGAAGCTTTGTGTCGCATCATGAGACTGCTTTCCACCGCGCTGACTCCGCTGGCCTCGCGCCTGCTGACCTTTGACGGGTGCAACTTCAGTCACCCAGTGGGGGAGCCGGCGATCGTCCCGGCCGACTCCGTATCCTGGCGCGTGTTCAGCAATCCGGTGTCGCTGTACGTCGGCGGCATTGCCGCGGTGCTTCTGGAACTGGGGGAGCCGCGAGTCCGGGCAGGCATATGGGACAACAGCGATTTCAGGCGCAACCCGGGCGAGAGGATGCGCCGCACCGGTGCCGCAGCGATGGTGACGGTGTTCGCGGCGCGCAGCGAGTTCGAAGCGCTTGCCGCTCAGGTGAACGCCGTGCATGCACAGATCGCCGGCGAGACTCCCGAGGGACAGCGCTATCGCGCCGACGACCCGGACCTGCTGCTTTGGGTTCAAGCGACCGCTTCTTTCGCATTTCTGTCCGCCTACACGCGTTTCGTGCGGCCGCTGACGATCAGCGAGAAGAACGGCTACTACGCCGAGGCGGCGGCGGGCGCTCGGCTCTACGGCGTCACCGATCCGCCCCGGTCGGACGCGGAACTGCAGCGGCTGTTCGATGATGTGGCTCCTCGGCTGACGCCTTCACCGGTGATCCACCAATTCCTGCACATCGTCCGCGCCGAGCCGATCCTGCCTGCGCCGCTGCGGCCGCTGCAGCGGCTGATTGTGCGCGCCGCGCTCGGAATCATTCCCGAACGCTTCCGGGAAAGCCTCGCAATCGGAAGCGAGCCGCGCGCGACTGCTGCGGAGCGCGCTCTGGTGCGGCTCCTCGCGCGGACCGCGGGGGCTCTGCACGTTCCAACGAGCCCATGGGCGCTGGCCGCGCAGCGGCTCGGGCTTCCAGCCGATTATCTGCAGCGCCGCGCCGGTCCCGGCGCCGCAGAGCAACCTGCCCGATGAAGCGGCTGGGCAGATGTGAGCCGCTTGCATCCGCTCGCCTCGCCGCGCCGTAACTCCGAGCGTCAACTCACAACGGAGGAAAATCATGATTTCGAAACTCGCCACACTGGCTCTCGCCGCAACTGCTTCGTCGCTTGGCGGATGCATGACCATGGCTCCCGCGCAAAGCTCGTCGCTCTCCTATGTCGGCGGTGCAGCCATGTATCCGACGAAGACGATCGTCGGGAATGCAGTTAACTCACCCGACCACACGACCTTGGTCGCTGCGGTGAAGGCCGCGGGCCTCGTGGACACTTTGTCCGGCGCCGGGCCCTTCACGGTCTTCGCTCCGACAAATACAGCGTTTTCGAAGCTCCCGGCGGGAACGGTCGACACTTTGCTGCGGCCCGAAAACCGCGGCACGTTGCAGTCCGTGCTCACCTACCACGTCGTTCCCGGTCGAATCACAGCCGCAGACTTGATGCGCCTGATCGCCTCCGGCGGCGGACAGGCTCGTCTGGCAACCGTCCAGGGCGCAAGGCTGACCGCGCAGATGATGGGCAATCAGATCATGCTCGTCGATGGCAAGGGCGGCATGTCTCACGTCACACAGGGCGACGTCATGCAATCAAACGGTGTGATCCACGTCGTCGACACTGTGCTGATGTCCTGACGGGTCAGGCGGCGGGTGACTTCCTGACCCAGCCGCCGCCCGGCGGGAGCGAACCGATGAAGCGGCCCCCTGCAGCTTCGGTGTTGCCTCTCGCCGGGCACCCCTTTTCCTCGGCCTTCTTCTTGTGCATGGGCACAGTGATGGATGCACCGATCCCCATGGTGATGAGCACGGGCACAAGTCACGAGCTCGATCCGCTGATGCGCTCGATCGCATCCGGCAACCGGGGGGCCCTCGCAGAGCTCTACGAGCGCACGTCGTCCAAGCTGTTCGGCATTTGCGTGCGCGTGCTTGGAAGCGAAGCCGAGGCGGAAGACGTGCTTCAGGAAGTGTTTCTCACCGTCTGGAACAAGGCGGACCGCTTTGATCCGGTGAAGGCGAGCCCGATCACCTGGCTTGCGGTCATGGCCCGGAATAAGGCGATTGATCGATTGCGCATCCGTCGGCTCCGGACCGAACCGCTGGATAGCGCCGCTGAAATCAAGGATGAGCGGCCGTCGGCGCTCGACGTGCTTGAGCGGGCCCAGGAGCAGCAGCGGCTTGCAGGCTGCCTCGAGGAGCTCGACGAGCAACAGCGTGCGATGATCCGCTCGGCTTTCCTCGACGGCGCAACTTATCCTGAGCTCGCCAGGCGTGAAGGCGTCCCTCTCGGCACCATGAAGAGCTGGATCCGACGCGGCCTTGTGCGGCTCCGGGGGTGTCTGCAGCGATGAGCGACCCGATGACCCCCGAAGAGCGCAGCGAGCTTGCTGGCGAATATGCGCTTGGCGTGCTCGACGGCGATGATTTCGCGCGTGCGCGCGAATTGGCTGCGGCGGACGCGCAGTTCGCTGAAGAAATCGCCGGATGGTCGGGGCGGCTTGCGCCCCTGCTCGACGAAGTGGATCCCGTATCCGCTCCCCCGAGAGTGTTGGCAGCGATCGAGCAACGCCTTGGCAATCGGGATAGGTCCGCAGACAACGTTCTTTACTTGCGGCGCCGGGTGAACGTGTGGCGCGGCTTCGCAGTCGGCGCGAGCGCGCTCGCGGCTTCCCTCGCGTTGGTACTGGTGATGCCACCTCAGACGGTCCAACAGCCGCCGGCCACCCAGCAGGCGCCCGCACCGATGGTCGCGATGATGGAAGCCGAGGGCAGCGAGGCAAGGCTGGTCGCGACCTGGGATCCGGACGACCAGAGCCTGGTCGTCGCTGCTGCTGCGGGGATTGCTCCAGTCGCCGGCCATTCGCATCAACTGTGGGTGATTCCCGCCGACGGAACTCCGAGATCGATGGGCATCCTCCCCGGTGCCGATCCAATGCACCTGCGCATCGACGAGCCAATGGCTAGGCAGCTCGCCGAGGGGGCGACAATTGCGCTATCGGTCGAGCCGAGCGGAGGCTCGCCGACCGGTCTTCCGACTGGCCCGGTGATCGCAGCGGGCAAGCTCCAGCAGACCTGACCGCATCCGCTGCCGCCCACCGGCCGTATCTGGGGCAGGCCCAAGCAAAGAGGTTGCCGGATGCCAAGTCCCACTCTCAGTCGGCGAGGTGCCATCACCGCCGCCGGATCCGCGCTCGTGGCGGCGTCGCTGGCTGGACCGCTGCTGGCCGCGCGCGCGTCGGCGCGGTTTGAAATCACCCGCTCACCGGCGGAATGGCGTCGACTGCTGGGGCCGCATCGTTATGCAGTGCTGCGCGAAGGCTCCACCGAACGTCCGCGCTCAAGCCCGCTCGACCAAGAGAGGCGTCGCGGCACCTACGTTTGCGCAGGCTGCCGTCTTCCGCTGTTTGCCTCCACTTCCAAGTTCGAGAGCGGCACCGGCTGGCCAAGCTTTTTCCGGGCGCTTCCGAACGCCGTCGGCACCCGCACGGACACGACTTTGGGCATGCGGCGAACCGAGGCGTTGTGCCGGCGCTGCGGCGGGCATCTCGGCCATTTGTTCAGGGATGGTCCGCAACCCACAGGTCTTCGTTACTGTACCAACGGGCTCGCCCTGCGCTTCATGCCTGCCTGAGCGGCGGCGCGCGGGCAGGCTGGTGCTGCTCGTTGTCGTCGGGGGAATGCCTTAACAGTCCGCTTTCAAGCCAGGGCCGACGACCGCGGCCACGTCCGGTTCCGCACCGGCGCCGGGGCAGCTTCACCACACTCGGTGATCTTCCACCCAGGACCGGACGTTGGAGTTGCTGCTGCGGCCGGCGCAATCATCGAAACGCTTGGCGTATGCCGTCGCGAGTCTCAAATGGATCAGTGTCGCCTCAAGGGAGGTCGCGGTGGCGGCAGCATCCGCTTCCTCCCGCACCCTGCTCTCGAGATAAGACAGCGTGACAGGCGCCTCTGTGCCTTGCCTGATCCCATCGCTTTTCCAGCTCATGCCGCAGCCTCCCTTGGTAGCTTCAGCTACGGGGGAGAAGTCTCGTCGGATGCGCGTGCGCGTGAGAAGCCAACAAATGTCCGCTGTCGACCCCTTGCGGACATTCGGCTCAGGTCTTCGCTGCGTTGATCCGCGTCAGCTCGCAGTGGCGCCCACCGGCTTTATGTTCGCATTCATTCGAAAGACGTTCGCGGGGTCGTAGCGGGCCTTGATCTCGGCCAATCGCCGATAGGCCGATCCGTAGGAGGAACGCACATCCGCGTCGCTGTCCTCCCCCGACAGGGCGTTCGTGTAGCTGGCGTCGCTGCAGAAGGGCTTCCACGATTGATGCACCTGCCGCGACCAGGCGACCTGCTGCGCATCCTCGGAAGGATCCTCCCACCCGGTAAGCACCAGCGCGTCCCAGCGGGCGTCGCGATGGGCAAAGGCGGTGGCATCCGCAGGAACCCGGTTCGCGGCATTGCCGATCTGCTGGAGGAGAAAGAGGGTGTGCGGCGACGGCGCGGTGACGAACTGCTCGGGCATCCGCTCAATCATCTCGTCGCGCAGCTGCGTGACCAGCGCGGATTTCCAGTAGTAGCGCCGTCCCCGGGGGAATGCGCCGTCGAGCGCGGTCTGCAGCGCCAGATAGGGCATCGCACCCATCTGATCGACCACAGGGGACCCGAACTGCTTGATCGGCCGGAGCGCTTCCTCCCCATCTTCCAACGAGCCGCAGTGGCAGGCTGCGATGGCGATGATCTTGGCGCCGTCGGGCGTGGTCATCATCGCGCAGGCCGTGTTCATCTCGTCGGGGTTCGACGCGCAAAAGTCGCGGTAAAAGCGCAGCACCTCGGCCGCCCGGTCGATCGGATGCGCGACCATTCCGCCGTAGATCGTGGGCCCGACGGAGTGCAGCTGGAGCTCGAAGGCGGTGACCACCCCGAAGTTGCCGCCGCCGCCCCGCAACGCCCAGAACAGATCGGCATTTTCGGTCTCGCTCGCGCGCAGGTGAGCACCATCGGCGGTGACCACCTCGGCAGCGAGCAGGTTGTCGCAGGTGAGGCCGTACCGCCCTGCAAGCCAGCCGAGGCCTCCGCCCAGCGTCAGCCCGGCGACGCCGGTGTCGGACACGGTTCCGCCGGTGGTGGCAAGGCCATGGGCCTGGGTCGCCTCGTCGACCTGCTTCCAGCGCAGGCCCGGCTCCACTCGGGCGACGCGTCTTGCAGGGTCGATCTCCAGCCCCTGCATTGGAGCGAGGTCGATCATCACGCCACCCTCGCAGACGGCAGCTCCGGCTGCGCTGTGGTCGCCGCCGCGGACCGAAATCGGCAGGCCCTTTGCCCGGGCGAAAGCGATCGCCTTGGCGACGTCGTCCACATTGCTGCAGCGGGCAATGAACGCAGGCTGCCGATCGATCATCCCGTTCCAGATGCGCCGAGCTTCGTCGTAGCCGGCATCTCCCCGGCGAAGCAGCTCTCGCGGCCGCTCCGCATCCGACGGGGGGCCGGAGGATGAAGTGAACCGCTCAGCCATTGAAACCTCCAGCTGAAACTGGCGCCGCCTTCGGAAGGCCGGGCAGCGGGACGGCCCTCGAGACGCGTGTTGATGAACCGCGACGGCGGTACGGGTCAAGCCAACGAAGATGAGCCTAGCGTCCGCTTTGGGCCGAAAGCCGACATTGCGGCCGTAGCGGCCCACGGGCGCCGGCGGGGACGATCAGCGCGCCCACCCAAAGCCGGTAACCGGGTCATCGCGACGGCAACCGGACGGGCCAGGCCGGCGTTTGACCAGCGAAGGAACCGCATGATGGCCAGTGCACCGCGGCAAATACCCGAGGAAAAGCCAGGCACCTCGGAGCCCGCATCGCCCGTTCCAGCACCGAACGAGGAGCGGCCGGTCCAACCAGACATCGATAATGCTCCGCCGCCCGCGACCCCCCAAGCTCCGCCGGCAGAGCCGGACCGGTCGAGGCCCTGAGCTTGTCAACGGGGAGTTCCGCACCTTTACCTGTTGTGTCACTGTTGGCGGACTTGCCCTCCATGAAGCACCTGTGTCAGTCAGGTGGCGGCATCGGGAGGTGCTGGCATGGCTACAGTTGAGTTGCGCGAAGTCAGCAAGAGCTTCGGAGCTACGCCAGTGCTCGAAAATGTCGACCTGGCCGTGGAAGACGGGGAATTTCTCGTGCTTGTCGGGCCGTCGGGCTGCGGGAAATCGACCCTGCTGCGCACCATCGCAGGTCTGGACGAAGTCGATCATGGCGATGTGCTGATCGGCGAGAAACGGGTCAACGATCTTGCGCCGGCCAAACGCGGCATCGCCATGGTCTTTCAATCCTACGCGCTTTATCCGCACATGACGCTCTACGACAACATGGCTTTCGGCCTGAAGCTGTCCGGCAAAAGCCGGGCGGAGATCGACACCGCAGTCAAGGACGCGGCCGCCCTCCTTGGAATCACCCATCTGCTCGATCGTCGACCCAAGACCCTGTCGGGAGGTCAGCGCCAGCGGGTTGCGATTGGCCGCGCCATCGTCCGCCAACCCTCGGTGTTCCTGTTCGACGAGCCCTTGTCCAACCTCGACGCCGCGCTGCGCGTCCGCATGCGCTACGAGTTCGCTCGGCTGCACAAGCGCCTGAAGACGACCACCATCTACGTGACCCACGATCAGGTGGAGGCGATGACTCTCGCCGACCGGATCGCGATCATGGACAAGGGCCGGGTCGAGCAGCTCGGCACCGCCGAAGATCTGTACGAGCGGCCCGCGTCCCTGTTCGTCGCGGGCTTCATCGGCTCGCCGAAGATGAACTTGATCGAGGCGACGCTGGACGGTTCCGGTGAAGGCGGGGCGACGCTCAAGCTTGGCGGCGGCGAGGCGCTCGAGGCTTGCGTCGATGCGTCCTCCGCCAGGCAAGGCGAGGAGGTGACGCTCGGCATCCGGCCCGAGCATCTGACGCTGTCGGACAAGGGAATCGCGGCGACCGTGGCGCTGATCGAGTGGCTCGGCAACGTCCGCTTTGCCTATTTGGACACCGAGGTTGCCGACGAGCCGTTGATCATGCAGCTGGCCCCGGACGATGACGTCGCCGAAGGCCAGGCGGTCAAACTCAAGGCCCCGCCGCGTCACTGCCACCTGTTCGACCGGACCGGCCAGGCTTTTCCACGGCCGTCGGACAAGCCGGGATCGCTGGCTGCCTGACCAAACCCACGGCCTGATCTAAAACCGACCTACTTTTAGGCACTTGCAGTCCCGGCAAGACCTGATAGGTTGCAATGTAACCGTTTACACAAAGACAACATAGCTCAGCTTCTTGGGGGCGGCCCGTGGACCAAGCTCGCACCACACCAGCCAGTCGACCGGGGCCTTGAGGGGCGCCACCATCCGCGACGTGGCTCGAGCCGCGGACGTCTCGGTGGCGACGGTTTCGCGTGCCCTGAATGGAATCGACAAGGTGGCCGGGATCACCCGCGAGCGTGTCCTCAAGATTGTCCATGAGCTCGATTATGTCCCGCACAGCGGCGCTCGCGCCTTGTCGACTCGGCGCACCGAAACCATCGGCGTGCTGCTCCCTGATCTCCACGGCGAGTATTTCTCCGAGCTGATCCGCGGCATCGACCTCGCCGCTCGCCAGCACGGCCTTCATCTCCTGCTGTCCAGCTCCCACGGCGATCCGACCGAAGCGGCCGCCGCGTTGCGGGCGATGCGAAGCCGGGTCGATTCAATCATCGTCATGCTTCCGAGCGCCGGCGAGGAGCTGCTCGTCCACTCCAGGAAGGGGCCCGTGCCGATGGTATTCCTCGGCAGCGGGGATCATCGCGATCACCCCTCGTTCGAGATCGATAATTACGGCGGGGCGGTGGCGATCACCCGCCATCTGCTGGACAGCGGACGCCGCGGTATCGCTTTTGTCGCAGGCCCGCTGGACAACCGCGAAGCCCGCGAACGCGAGCGCGGCTATCGGGCCGCGATCGCGTCGGCCGGCGGGGACGAATGGATCGTCGCCGGCGACTTCAGCGAGCAGTCGGGCCGCGACGCGGCCGCGCAATTCATCGCCGGCCCTCGTCCCGATGCGATCTTTTGCGCCAACGACATGATGGCGATCGGCTGCCTCGAGTCGCTGCGCGAGGCCGGTCTTCGCATTCCGGACGACATCGCGCTCGCCGGCTTCGACGACATTCCGATCGCCCGTTACGTGAGCCCGGCATTGACCACCGCGGCCGTGCCGATCGCCGCGATCGGCCGCCGAGCGCTCGAGTGCTGCGTCGAGCTCATCGCCGGCCGCAAGACCAAACGCCGGCACGTCATTCAGCCCGAGCTCGTCGTCCGCTCGTCAACTCAACGCCGACCTACCGACCGCTAACCAAATAGATCCGAAGGGGAGATCCCATGACCAAGTCAGACACCAGCCGACGCCTCGCCCGCGCAATGCGCACCGCCTTGCTCGCGACATCCCTGCTCGCCGCGACGCCTGCATTCGCCCAGCTCACGACCGCCACCATCCGCGGCCAGGTGACGACTTCCGCCGCCGCGGCGCCCGGAGCGGTGGTGACGGCGAGAAATATCGACAATGGATCGACCGCGCGAGCGACGGCCGGGCCGGACGGTTCCTACGTCCTGACCGGCCTCCAGCCCGGAACATACGATATCAACTTTACGGCCGCCGGCGGCACCCCGGTCACCCGCCGGGTCATTGTTTCGGTCGGCCAGACCGCGTCGCTCGACGTCGACACCGGCGCCCAAACCGCGCAGCCGGTCGACGAGGCGATCGCAACCACTGAGGGAGCCCCGGTCGTTGCTGGTGCCGAGGGTGACACGATCGTCGTGACCGGCACCCGTCTGGTGGAAACCCGAACATCCGAGGTTGGCACCAACGTCAGCGACGACCAGATCGAGAACCTTCCTCAGAACAACCGCAACTTCCTCAATTTCGCTCAGTTGGCGCCTGGCATCCGGGTCAATCAGACCGAGTTCCGGCAGACCTTCTCCGGCGGCGGCGTCGGCGCCGATCGCAACGGCGACAGCTTCGGCGGCCCTCAGGTCAACGTCTTCATCGACGGCGTCAGCCTCAAGAGCAACGTCAACCAGGGCGGCATCGTCGGCCAGGACGTCAGCCGCGGCAATCCGTTCTCGCAGCTCGCGGTGCGCGAGTTCCGGGTCTTGACGTCGAACTTCAAGGCCGAATTCGAGGATGCCGGAACCGCGATCATCACCGCGATCACCAAGTCGGGCACCAACCGCTTCAAGGGCGAGGCGTTCGGATCGTACCAGAACCAGTCTCTGATCGCCCGCGACTTCTTTGTTAAGCGTGACGATCTCGACGAGCCCAAGCTGAAGCGGACGCAATATGGCGCCAGCTTCGGCGGACCGATCTCCCAGGATAATCTGTTCTTCTTCGCCAGCTACGAAGCCAATTTGCAGGACCGCGCCAACACCGTCGTTCCCGGCGGCACCGAAGCAGTCCAAGCCTTGCTTCCGTTCGATGTCGACGACTTCCGCGGTAGCTTTAGAAGCCCGTTCCGCGAGCATCTCGGCTTCGGCAAGCTGAGCTGGCAAGCGGCCGACAACCAGCTCGTCGAGCTTAGCGCCAGCATCCGCAAAGAAACGGACCTGCGGGGGTTCGGCGGAGCCGAATCCCGCGAGCGCGGCGAAGACGTTGATAACAATGTCTACACGGCCAAATTGCGTTACGATTACTCGGGTAACGGCTTCCTCAACGAAGCGACCATCGATTGGCTGAAGTCGGACCTGCAGTTCGGAGCCCTCGGTGAAGCCGGCTTCGGCCGAATCTACCAAGGCGTCATCAGTGTCGGCGGCCGACCGCAATTGCAGGAGGTCAGGCAGCAAGGCCTGACGTTCCGCAACAATCTCAGCTTTACCGACATCGAATGGAAAGGCAGCCACCTGGTCAAGGTGGGAGCCAAAGTTTCATTCCAGAAATACGGCGTCGGCGGCAGCGGTCCCAACGCCAA
Organism: Sphingomonas sp.; assembly: GCF_013812825.1. GTDB lineage: Bacteria > Pseudomonadota > Alphaproteobacteria > Sphingomonadales > Sphingomonadaceae > Sphingomicrobium. The sequence continues at coordinate 38,632 of NZ_JACCSU010000084.1, forward strand.
CCCTCAATTCGAGTTTATCAGAAACAATCTCGGAACGCCCGATACCAGCGATGACTTGGACTTCAGTTTTCCTGCCGTGGTCCGTTTCGGCGGCGGCGATCCGGAAGTGAAAGCAAACACTACCCAGATCGGCCTGTTCGCGCAGGACGACTGGGAGGTGAACGAACACCTTTTGGTTAACCTCGGCTTGCGTTGGGACCTGGACACCAACGCCAAGAACAATGACTTCGAAACTCCGGATCGCGCGGCCGAAGCGTTGCGCGCGCTCGGCAATGACCCGCGCGCGCCGACATACTTCGACGTCGAGGATTACATTTCGGACGGCGACCGGAAGGCCGAGTGGGACAATTTCGCGCCTCGCATCGGACTCTCGTATGACATCAACGCTGATCAGCGCACTGTCCTGTTCGGAGGCTATGGCCGCTACTACGACAGAGCGCTTTTCCGTAGTGCGGCCGAAGAAACCTTGTTTTCGCAGTTTCGGTCCGGTGAATTGCTGTTCTCCAGGAACGGGCAGCCGCGCGATGGGCGGCCGACGATCCAGTTTCAGGACCAATTCCTGACCGAGGCGGGGTTTGAAGCGTTGCTGGCGAGCCTCGCCGCTGACCCGACATCGCCCGGAACCAGCGAGCTCAGGGTCATCCCGAACGATCTCAAGACGCCCTACACCGACCAATTCAGTGTCGGCGTTCGACAGCGCTTTGGAATCTTCCGGACCTCGCTCACCTACAATCACACGATCGGCAAGAACCAGATTGGTTACGCGCCGCTCAACCGCACGGAAACTTTGAACGCGAACGGGTTCTTTGATTTCATCCCGCTGATCAACGGCTACAGCAACGCGATCGCGGCATTCAACACACGGCAGACAAAGTATGACGCTCTCTTCCTGTCGGTGGACAAACCTTACAGCAAGTCGTCGGGCTGGGGAGTCGGGCTCGCCCATACGTGGGTGCTGCGTTCGAAGGGGCGGGGCTTCGAATTCAACTTCGACGTTCCAAACATTGCCGATCAACCCTTCGTCCCGAACGCCGGGAACGAGAAACACCGCGCGGTCTTGAACGGCATCGTCGACCTCCCGCTCGGATTCCGAGCGTCGGGTCTCGTAACCTACGGGTCGGGCGCGCCGTTCTTCGTAATCGACGCACGGGACGGTTTTCAGCCGGACCGGATTCGCCTCGGGCATTTCGAAAATGTTCGCGATTTCCTCCAGGTGGACTTGAGGTTGCAAAAAATCTTCCGACTCTTCGGCGACCGCGAAGTCAGTCTGTCGGCCGAAGTGTTCAACCTGTTCAACCGGGCCAACTTCGGGAGTGCCGAAGGCTTCATCTGCTGCGACGGGAACCCCAACTTCGGGAAGCCCAACGCGCTCGCCGGGCCGCCGCGGAGCTTCCAGTTCGGGGTGTCGACGCGGTTCTGAGCCAAGGTGCGGGGGCCGCTGTTCGCAGCGGCCCCTCCGCCATGCGGAGAAGCAGGTGACCACTCGCCGCGATGTGATGAAGCTCGCCGCGCTCGGCCTCTCGGGCCTTGCGACGGGCTGCGTCGGCATGACCCCGCGGCCGCGCCCGGAGGCGGCGGTCAATGCCTTCCTCGACGACGTCCAGCGGCGCGCGTTCCAGTTCTTCTGGGACACCACCAACCCCGCCAACGGCCTCGCCCGCGACCGCTATCCGACGCCGTCCTTCGCCAGCATGGCAGCGGTCGGCTTCGCGCTCACCGCATACCCGATCGGCGTGCATCGTCGGTTCGTCAGCCGCGCGGCCGCCGCCGAGCGGACGCTGGCGACGCTGCGTTTCCTGGCGAACGCTCCGCAAGGTGACGCGCCGTCCGGAATGACGGGGCACAAGGGTTTCTTCTACCATTTCGTCGACATGGAACGCGGCGCCCGGTTCGAGCAGACCGAGCTGTCGACGGTCGACACCGCGCTGCTTCTTGGCGGCATCCTGTTCGCGCAGGGATTCTTCGATCAGCCGGCCGAGAGGGAAATCCGCGACCTCGCCGACCGGATCTACGCTCGGGTCGACTGGCGCTGGAGCCAGGCGCGTCCGCCGACGGTGGCGCTCGGCTGGAGCCCAGAGAAGGGCCACCTGCCCTACGACTGGATCGCCTACAGCGAGGCGATGCTGGTCTACCTCCTCGCGCTCGGCTCGCCGACCCACGCGCTCGGCCCGCAAAGCTGGCAGGCATGGTCGGCCGGGCTGCCCAAGCATTGGGGGACGCAAGAGGGGCAGCAACTGGTCCGCTTCGGCCCGCTGTTCGGGCACCAGTACAGCCATATCTGGGTCGACTTTCGCGGCATCCGCGACGCCTTCATGCGCGAGAAGGGTCTCGATTATTTCGAGAACAGCCGCCGCGCGACTCTCGCCCAGCACGCTTATGCGTTGCGCAATCCGATGCAGTGGAAAGGCTACGGGCCGCGCTTGTGGGGGCTTACGGCTTGCGATGGGCCGGCCGACGTCACGGTCCAGGTGGAAGGCCGGACCCGCACCTTTCGAACCTACTCGGCGCGTGGTCCAGGAGATTTCGACGACGGCACGATCGCTCCGACCGCGGTCGGCGGGTCCGTGCCGTTCGCGCCCGACCTGTGCATTCCAACGCTCATGGCCATGCGCGCCGATCACGGCGACCATCTCTACGGGCAATATGGCTTCCTCGATTCGGTCAATCTCACTGTCCCACCGACCGTGCCGCTGAAGCACGGCCGCCACGTGCCTGGACGCGGCTGGTACGACGGCGATTATCTCGGCATCGATCAGGGCCCGATCCTGGCGATGATCGAGAACCACCGCAGCGGTCTCATCTGGGACGTGATGCGATCCAATGCGCATATCCGCCGCGGGCTCCAGAGGGCCGGCTTCACCGGCGGCTGGCTCGCATGAGGCTGTGGCTGCTCGCGGTGCTGCTGCTGTTCGGCTGCGCCGGCCGCGACGACGGGCGGGAGGTCGTCAAATTCTGGGCGATGGGACGCGAGGGCGAAGTGGTCGCCGAACTCATTCCGGAATTCGAACGGCTGCACCCCAACATCCGTATCGAGCTGCAGCAGATCCCGTGGAGCGCGGCGCACGAGAAGTTGCTCACCGCCTTCGCCGGGCGGGTCACGCCGGACATCGCCCAGCTTGGCTCGAGCTGGGTGCCGGAGCTGGTAGCACTGGGAGCGCTCGAGCCGCTCGACAAAGCGATCGCGGCTTCAAGCAGCGTTCCGGCCGACGATTTCTTTGCCGGCATCTGGGGCGGCAATGCGATCGATGGCCGCACCTGGGGCGTCCCCTGGTACGCCGACACCCGGATCCTCTTTTATCGAAGCGACCTTCTGCGAGCCGCCGGCTATCCCGAGGTTCCCGATAATTGGGCGGACTGGGTCAAGGCGATGCGGGCGATCAAGCAGCGCGGCGCGCCCCGCGACTATGCGATCTTTCTGCCGATCAACGAGTACGAGCCGCTGCTCGCCTTCGGGCTCCAGCAGCCCGAGCCGCTGCTGCGCGGCGGCGGGCGCTACGGCAATTTCGAATCGCCCGGTTTCGTCCGTGCCTCGAACTTCTATTTCGGCCTGTTCGATCAAGGCTTGGCGCCGCGGGCAACCAACACCCAGATCTCGAACATTCACGATGAGTTCGCCAAGGGCCATTTCACGTTCGTGATCACCGGCCCGTGGAACATCGGCGAGTTCAAGCGGCGGATGCCGCCCGAGCGGCAGGACGACTGGATGACCGCGCCGCTGCCGGGGCCGGCCGGTCCGGGCTTGTCGATCGCCGGCGGATCGAGCCTGGCGATCTTCGCGCGCTCGAAGCGCAAGGCGGCGGCCTGGAAGCTGGTCGAATATCTGTCGCGGCCCGAGGTCCAGGTGCGGTTTTTCGAGCTGACCGGCGACCTGCCGCCGAGGCGCAGCGCGTGGGCCGCCCCGCTGCTCGCCAGCGACCGCTATGCCAAGGCCTTCAAGGACCAGCTCGAGCGGACCGAGGCGCCTCCGGCGGTGCCGGAATGGGAGCGGATTGGCCAGCAGATGCGGATCGTCTCGGAACGCGCGGTCGCCGGGCAGATCACTCCGGCGCAATTCCGGGCGACGCTCAATGCGGACACCAACGCGATGCTCGAAAAGCGCCGCTGGAAGCTTGAGCGCGAGGCGGCGCAATGACCCGCTTTTCCTCGGCCGGCTGGGCCTTCGCGGCCCCGGCGCTGATCATGCTCAGCCTGTTCTTCTTCATCCCGGTGCTGCTCGCCTTTGCCCTCAGCCTGACCGATTTCGACCTCTACGCGCTGGCCGATGTGGACGACCTGCGGTTCATCGGCCTGGGGAATTATGGCGAGCTGTTGCAGACGCCCTTGTTCTGGAAGGCGCTCGGCAACACCTTTTATTTCGTGGTGGTCGGAGTGCCGCTGTCGATCGCATTGTCGCTCGGTGCGGCGATGTTGTTGAACGGGATCGCCTCGGCGCTGGTCGGCTTTTTCCGAACGGCCTTGTTCGCGCCCGTGGTCACCACCCTGGTCGCGGTGGCGGTGATCTGGCGATACCTGCTGCACACCCGCTACGGGATGATCAATTACGGCCTCGAGGGTCTCGGGGTGGATCCCGTCGACTGGCTCGGCGACCCGAACTGGGCGATGCCGGCGATCATCTTCTTCGCGGTGTGGAAGAACTTCGGCTACAACATGGTGATCCTGCTTGCCGGGCTCCAGACGATCCCGAACGATCTCTACGAAGCGGCACGGATCGACGGAGCCAACGGCTGGCAGCGCTTTCTCCACGTCACTCTGCCCGGGCTCGGGCCGATGCTCCTGCTGGTCTCGATCCTGACCATGGCGGGCTATTTCCAGCTGTTCGCCGAACCCTATGTGATGACCCAGGGAGGCCCGGTCGAAAGCACCGTCAGCGTGCTCTATTTCATGTACGAGCAGGGCTTCAAATGGTGGAACCTGGGCTTCGCGTCGGCGGTCGCCTTCATCCTGTTCGTGATCATGTTCGTGATCACCGCGATCCAGTACCGGCTGGCCAGGGCGCGGGGAGTCGCCTGATGCGAAGCTCGCGGCTCGCCCGGTCGATGCGGATCCTGCTCCTCGTCATTCTCGCCGGCTTCGCTTTGTTCCCGTTGCTGTGGATGCTTTCGGTGTCGCTGATGGCGCCCGGCGAAGCGAGCCAGTTCCCGCCGCCGCTGCTTCCCGACGCGCCGGGGCTGAGCGGCTACCGGGCGCTGTTCGCGACGACTGGAATCGGCGTCTATTTCCTCAACAGCGTGATCGTCGCGACGCTCGGCACCTTGCTGTCGCTCGCCTTCAACGCGACCGCCGGTTACGCGTTTGCGAAACTCAAGTTCCGCGGGCGCGACCGAATCTTCCAGCTGCTTCTTGCGGCGCTGGTCATCCCCGCCCAGGTGGCCATGCTGCCGCTGTTCCTGATGTTGAAGGAGATTGGCCTCATCAACAGCTTCGCCGGAGTGCTCGTGCCGGTGACAGCCAGCATCTTCGGCATTTTCCTGGTTCGGCAATATGCGCTGTCGATCCCTGACGAGCTGCTCGAGGCGGCGCGCATCGACGGCGCCAGCGAGGGCCGCATCTTCCTCCAGATCGTGGTCCCCGCGCTGATGCCCATCCTGGTCACCCTGGCGCTGTTCACGTTCCTTGGTGTCTGGAACGACTTCATGTGGCCGCTGATCATCCTCACCGACCAGGACAAATACACCCTGCCGGTCGCGCTCGCCGCATTGTCCCGCGAGCATGTCCAGGACAATGAGCTGATGATGGCGGGATCGGTCCTCACCGTCCTGCCGGTGCTGCTGCTGTTCCTGGCGCTCCAGCGCTACTACATGCAGGGCCTGCTCGCCGGGAGCGTCAAGGGGTGACGCGCCTCGCGGCATTGCCCGCTCTCGCACTGCTGGCCGCCGCACCCGCTTCCGCTCCGATCTTCGCCGATGCGATGGAGGCGGCGGGGCCGTGGGTCGCCAAGGGATCCGACAGCGTCGCCGGTTCGAGCGCCTCGGTCCCCGGCTCGGACGGGCGGGCGGTGGAGCTTGCCTACGACTTCGGCCGAGTATCGGGCTACGCGTACATGCGCCGCCCGGTGGCGATTGCGCTGGAGGACAATTTCGAAGTCCGGTTCCGGGTCAAGGGCACCGGCGGCCGCAACGACTTCCAGATGAAGCTGACCAACGGCGACAATGTCTGGTGGAAGGTCTGGCGCAATTTCCGGCCGCCCGAACAATGGCAGGAAGTCGTGGTCCCGGCGGGCGAGATCGGCTTCGCCTGGGGGCCGACCGAGGACAAGATCCTGCGACGCGCCGACGGCATCGAATTCGTCGTCGCCCGCAATCGCGACGGCGGGGCCGGACGAATCGCGATCGACGAGCTTCGAATTGTCCCGCTCCCCGGCGTCCGAACGTCCGTTCGTCCGCCGGAAAACTCCGCCAACGACCGGATCGCCGCACTTGCCAAAGCGAGCCCGCGCGGAGCCTTCCCGCGAGCCTTCATCGGCGAGCAGCCGTACTGGACCCTGGCGGGCAGCGACGGCGGCAAGGTCGCCGCGCTGATCAGCGAGGATGCGGCGATCGAGCCCGCCAAGGGCAGCTATTCCATCGAGCCGGTGGTGATCGACGGCGGCCGTCGGTTCAGTTGGGCAAACGTCCCGCAAAGCCACTCGCTCGCCGACGGCAAGCTGCCGATCCCGTCGGTGAGCTGGTCAGCGCCGGGCTTTCGACTCGACACGACGCTGCTTGCCGACAGCGCCGGACGCTCGGCGCTTGCCCGCTATGCGCTGACCAACCTTTCGGGCGGACGGCGAACGATCGAGCTGCGGCTCGGGATTCGTCCCTGGCAGGTCAACCCGCCGGCGCAGTTTCTCGCCCAGCAGGGAGGCGCGAGCCCCATCTCCAGGATCGTTCGAAACGGCACTCGGATCGAGATTACCCAGCCGCAGACCGAGGGGGACCCACCGCTCAAGCGCGTGCTGATCGCCAGCCGCCCGCCCGACTCGGCAACGGTCGCGTCGCTGCCCGGCAAGGACATGGCCACCGCCGACCTCGTCTACCGATTCGAGCTCGGGCCGGGGGCAAGCGACCAAATTGTCCTGACCATGCCCGGCAAGGTCGTGCCGCCCTCCTGGGACCGGGCGTTTGCCGCCACCCGTTCGCATTGGCGCGATGTGCTTGGCCGAGTGACACTGCGAGTCCCGCCATCCAAGCAGGCCGTCGCCGACACGCTGGCGACCGCCTTCTCGCACATTCTCACCAGCCGCGACGGACCCATGCTCAAGCCTGGAACGCGCAGCTACGACCGCGCGTGGATCCGCGACGGCGCGATGATGTCCGAGGCGCTGCTTCGAATGGGCCGGGCCGACGTCGCCCGAGCCTTCGCCGACTGGTACCGGCCCAACCTGTTCAGCAGCGGCAAGGTCCCGTGCTGCGTCGACTTTCGCGGTGCCGACCCGGTGCCGGAAAACGACAGCCACGGCGAATATATTTTCCTCGTCAACCAGCTCTATCGCTTCACGGGTGACCGGCCCGCGCTCGAACGCGACTGGCCCTCGGTGCTCGCCGCGACGCGCTACATGGACCAGCTTCGGTTGAGCGAGCGGACTCCGGCGAACCTGACGCCGGAACGCCGGATGCTTTACGGGCTGATGCCGCCGTCGATCAGCCATGAAGGCTATTCGGCGAAGCCCCAGTACAGCCTGTGGGACGATTTCTGGGCGCTCCGCGGGTACCGCGACGCCGCCGAAATCGCGCGGGTTCTCGGCAAGCCGGAGGCGGCGGACATCGCCGCGTCGCGCGACCAGATCGCCGCCGATCTTCACGCCGCGATCCTCGCCGCGCGCGACCGCTGGAAAATCGACTTCATCCCCGGAGCGACCAGCCTCGGCGACTTCGACGCAACCTCGACCACCATCGCTCTCGACCCGGGCAACGAGCAGTCGCGGCTCGATCCGAAAATGCTGGAGGCGACCTTCGAGCGCTACTGGCGAGAGTTCCAGACGCGCGCTTCGGGGGCCCGGCCGTGGAAGGATTACACGCCCTACGAGACCCGCACGATCGGCAGCTTCGTCCGACTGGGATGGCGGGACCGGATCGATCCCTTGCTCGACTTCTTCATGGCCAGCCGCCGCCCGGCGGAGTGGAACCAGTGGGCCGAGATCGTCGGCCGCGAAACGCGCGAGATCCGCTTCATCGGCGACATGCCGCATGCCTGGGTGGCGTCCGACTTCGTCCGCGGCGTGCTCGACATGTTCGCGTGGGAGCGGCGCGATGATTCGGCGCTGGTGCTCGGCGGCGGGCTCTCGGCGGACTGGCTGGCCGGCAAGGGCTCCAGGATCGCCGGGCTGGCAACGCCATATGGCCAACTCGACTTTTCAATCCGGGGCGATCACCGGCATCTGACGGCAACGATCGGCGGCGGAGCACGCCCGCCGGGAGGCTTCGTTCTCCACTGGCCCTATCGAACCCGGCCCCCTAGGGCGCGGGTCGATGGACGGGTCGTGCCGTGGCGCAACGGCGCGCTCAACCTTGCCGCGACAGGCAACCCCATCCGGATAGAAGTCGGGCAAAGAACAGGAACCCCGAAATGATCGAATTTCCCGACGGCTTCCTGTGGGGCGCGGCGACATCGGCCTCCCAGATCGAAGGATCGCCGCTCGCCGACGGCGCCGGGGCGAGCATCTGGCAGCGGTTCGTGCACACGCCCGGGCTGACTCATGACGGCGACACCGGCGATGTCGCCTGCGACCATTACAATCGCTACCGCGAAGACGTTGACCTGATGCGATCCCTGGGCCTCAATGCCTACCGCTTCAGCATCAATTGGGGCCGAGTTCTCCCGCAGGGCACCGGACGGGTCAACGAGGCCGGCCTGGAATTCTACGAGCGGCTTGTCGACGCCCTGCTCGAGGCTGGCATCGAGCCGCTGGCGACGCTCTATCACTGGGACTTGCCGGCCGCGCTCGACGACCGCGGCGGCTGGCTGAACGGCGAGATCGCCGACTGGTTCGCCGATTATGCCGAAGTGATGTTCCGGCGGCTTGATGGCCGGGTGAAAAAGTGGGCGACTCTCAACGAGCCCTGGGTGATCACGGACGGAGGCTATCTGCACGGGGCGCTGGCGCCCGGTCACAAGAACCTGTTCGAGACTCCGATTGCGTCGCGAAACCTGATGCTTGCCCACGGCGCCGCGGTGAAGCGCTACCGCCAGGTCGGCGCGCACGACATCGGGATCGTCGTCAATCTCGAACCCAAATATCCAGCCTCGGACAAATCGGCGGACCGGAGCGCCGCCGAACGCTCAGCCGCCTACATGAACCATCAGTATCTCGACCCGGCCTTCGGGCTCGGCTGCCCCGACTCGATGGCGGAAATTTTCGGCGCCGGCTGGCGGGAGTGGACAGCGGACGAGCTGGAGCTCGCCTCGCAGCCCACCGATTGGCTTGGGGTCAATTATTACACCCGCGGAGTCATGAAGCACGATCCGTCGAGCTGGCCGGTCAAGGCAAACTACGCGCGCCAGCCGGGCAGCACCTACACCGACACCGGCTGGGAGGTCTTCGAGCGAGGCCTGACCGAGACTCTGCTGTGGGTGAAGGAACGCTACGGTAACCCGCCTGTCTACATCACCGAGAACGGGTCGGCCTTCTACGACCCGCCCGTCGCGGACAATGGGCGGGTCCAGGACCCGTTGCGGATCGATTATCTGAAGCGTCATTTGCGCGCGGTGCACGAGGCGATCCGGCAAGGCGCGGATGTCCGCGGTTACATGGCCTGGTCGCTGCTCGACAACCTTGAGTGGTCGCTGGGATTTTCCAAACGCTTCGGCATCGTTCATGTGAATTTCGAAACCCAGGAGCGGACTCCCAAAGACAGCGCTCGCTTCTATTCCGCCGTCATCTCTAGCAACGGTGGCGCCCTGGCTGACTGAATGTCCCCAAAGCGGAAACCAACGGCATCGCGCCTCGAAAAAAGTGGGAAAATGTCGCCGCGCAGACGAAAGCCGAATCGACGATGCACGCACCTAAGCTGTTGAATTATAAGGAGAAAAATGGTGGGCGTGGCAAGGATTGAACTTGCGACCCCTGCGATGTCAACACAGTGCTCTACCACTGAGCTACACGCCCACTCGGGCCGCATTTAGGCAGCGGGGACCAAACGCGCAACCCGGCCACATTGGCTGGAAACCCAATCGAAAACGCATCGCGCCCGGCACGGATTTATTCCGGGCCGGAGCGATTCAATTCCGCCTCGATCAAAGTAGCACTTTGATCGAAACTACAATCGCCCGTGCTGGTCCTCGGTCTGGAAGATGCGGTCGACCTCGGCGACGAGGTCCTTCAAATGGAACGGCTTGGACAGCAGCTTGGCCTCGGGCGCCGTCCGACCGCCCTGGAGGGCGACCGCGGCAAAGCCGGTGATGAACATCACGCGGATCGCGGGATCGATCACCGAGGCTTTCTGGGCGAGCTCGATGCCGTCCATTTCCGGCATGACGATATCGGTCAGGAGCAGGTCGAACCGCCCCGCCTGGAGCAGCGGCATCGCCTCGGTTCCGCAGCCGACCGCCTCGACCTCATAGCCGACGCGCTGCAAGGCGCGCTGCAGATACTCGCGCATCGACGTGTCGTCTTCCGCCAGCAATATTCTCGCCATCGCTCCATCTTATGCGCACAGCTTTTAATATTTTCTACCCGCTATTCGGCTCGCTCGGGCGTTGACCGGGGCCCATTCGTCCTAGATTGAGACGGCCCAGTGACGCTCGCCGAGTCCCACATCACTCCCCTTCCCGCCCCGATCGTCCATCCGCCGCGAGCCGGTCGGCCCGTGCTGTTGTCGGTCCCGCACTCGGGCCGCGACTATCCCGACTGGCTGGTGGCAATGGCGTCGGGCGGCCGCCGGGCGCTGGCCGCGCTCGAGGATCCGCTGGTCGACCGGCTGGTTTGGCGGGCGGTCCAGCACGGCACCGCGGCGGTCATCGCCCGGGCGCCGCGGGCGGCGGTAGACTGCAACCGGGCCGAAGACGACATCGACCCGTCGGTGATCGAGGGCGGCCGCCGCGGGCGGGTCAGCGCCCGCGCTCGCGGCGGGCTCGGGATCGTCCCGGGCCGGACCCAGAGCCACGGCTATCTGTGGCGCCGCTCGATCGGCTCCGGGCAGCTCGAGGACCGGCTCGACCAGGCCCACCGCCCCTACCATCGAGCGCTCGCCGAGCAGCTCGGTGAACTCGCCGGGCGCTACGGCGGAGCGATCCTGCTCGATTGCCATTCGATGCCGCCGCCGGCCCGCGGGGTGGCGCCGATCGTGCTTGGCGACTGCCACGGGCGAAGCGCCGCCCCCTGGGTCAGCGCCGAGGCGGTTCGAATCGTCCGGTCGGCCGGCTTTGTCGCCGATCTCAACGATCCGTTCGCCGGCGGCCACATCGTCGAGCGCCATGGAGCTCCCGAGCGCGGGATCCACGCGCTCCAGGTCGAGATCGACCGGCGAGCCTATTTGAACGAGCGCCTCGACGAGCCCGGACCCGGGTTCGACGCCATCGCCTCGCTGATCGAAGCGCTCGCCTCGGGTCTCGGGGATTTGGTCCTCAGCCGGCAGTTCGCCACCGCGGCGGAATAAGTCACGTGTAAGAAGCTGGCGCGAAAGCTCTTCGCCCACGGCCCGCGAGGAGTCTCAGGAGACCTCTCTTATGTCCGCTTTGGGTGGAAAGCGGACATTAGAGGACGGCGAGCAGCACAGACCGCAGCTGCGCACGTCGGCCGGGCGCTCCGGAAACGGAAGAGTCGACGGTCACCCAGACCACTCGGCCGGGCGATCCGGCTCTCCCGGCTGAGCAGCCCTCGATCGTCGAGCCACAGCCGGAGAGCAGGATAGGAACAAAGCACCTCGACCAGGACCCGACGGGCTACACGTAATGAGGCTCACCCCGCTCGTGCAGGTCCTCGTAATGTACGAGAGATGGCTCCGGCCCAAGAGGCACGGGTTGCCCGTCGCGGAAGGCCCACTCTCCGCGGTCGCAATCCTCCGCCTTGACATAGCCGTTTATGTAAAGGCGCCTTCGATGATCGGAGCTGTTGATTCCTGAGCCATGCACCAGGAATGGGCTCCACAGGGCCACATCCCCGGGATCCAGCATCAAGTCGACGGCATCGGCAGGAGACAAGCCGGCCGCGACGAGCACGGCGTCGGCCATCGCGGCGCCAAGCACCTCGGTGGAGCTGTCGATCCCGAGATCGCCTCTGAGGTGGCTCCCCGGGATGACCCGCATGCACCCCGACTCAGGCGTGTGCGGGTCGATCGCGAGCCCCGTCTGCACATAGGATGCATCAAGATTGCGGTAGGCAGTCGCCGGCCGGCGAAAGCGGGAGTCCTGATGCCAGGCGAAGTCGCCCAGCGCGCCGCGGACCTTCCAGTGGATCTGATTGATGATCTGCTTGAGGTCGCGGCCGAGGAGCGGCTCGAGCAGCTCCGCCATGCGCCTGTCGAGACGCACCTTGTTGAGTTCCGGCTGGTGATACGATGGCCACTGCACCATGCGCACCAGCGGCTCGCCGTTCGCGAGGCTGGTGACGTTGTCGAACAGATTGCCGTGCCGGAAGCGGCGGCCGTGCCGTACACCTTCGGCGTGTACCTGATCGATGGCGGCGCCGATCGCCTCGACCTCGCGAGCGGTGAACAGGCCGCGAACGACGGCGTAGCCGTCCCGTTGATAGCTCGCCAGATACTCGTCGGCCTCTTCGCTAGGCAAGTGACTTGCCTCTCCCGGCTTGCGACATTCGAGCTACGCTAGTGCCGGCGAACAGAAATGGAAATACGCGCCGGTGGCCGATGGACTGCTCGCAGTGGGTCGAATGCAGCTATTGCGCTAATGTCCGCAATGGGTCGAATGCGGACGTTAGCGAGTCACTGAGTCTCATATATTAGTGCCAAAACACGGTTAGCTGAGCGGCGCGTTTTGCGGCCCATGAAAGGCGACAACGCGGACCGCCTGCATCATTGAATTGGGACGCCCGGGAGCGCTTGAACTCGGCCCCGCCGCGCTCGGTTCAGGCGTCGACTTTTGGCCGCTCCGGAGCGGCGATCGGCCCCTTGCCCTGCAGCACCTGTTGCGAGAACACCTCGCGGATCTGCGGCAGCGAGAACAGATGCGCGTAAATCAGCGGCAGCATGCCGCTCTGGTTCATCTTGCGCAGTTCGTCGCCGCGCATCTCGCGAAGCTTCTCCTCGTCGACCATCTGGAAGCCGCGATAGACGAACGGTTGCTCGGCGCCCTCGGGCTGGATGGCGACCTCGCCGTCCATCAGCAGCCCCGCCTTCTTCAATTCCTCGAGGAACACCGCGGTGCGCTGGCCGGCGGTCTCGAACTGTTCGCAGAACTCGAGGATGGCCTTGGTCGCCTGGCTCGGCTGGTCGCCGTCGAACAACGGCTCCCCGTCTTCGAACTCGCCGACCGCGCCGGCGGTCGGGTCGAAGCACAACGACAGCTCGTCGCTGTCGGGGCGAAGCCGCGCCAGCAGGAACGGATAGCGGCGCATGTAAGCGGGCACGTAGATCGCCGGATCGTGGAGCCTGCCTTCCTCGTTGAGGAACACGTTGATCCCCTCGCTCAAACCCATCAGCACCAGCGGCACCGGGTTGTCGCCGATCGAGAAGACGATCGGATAGTGGCGCTGAAGGAGCGAAAACTCGTCGACCGTCGCCGGGATCGCATGGGTGCTGGCGATCATCGTCGGCTTGTCGACCGGCCGGATCTTCATTTTTCCGTGCTGGGTGACGTTCAGGGCTTCGAGCGAGTTATAGAATAACGGCAGGGTCTGGTTCGGCGCGGCAGTCGCCATTCGATCGATCTCCCAAGGTCTCGGGCGGATCCGGGGTTGAGGCACCAGGCGCCGCCAGCCAGCCGGTTAGATTTGCGGTCGAGCCTCTATTCCGAGCCGTCTGTTTAGGCAAGGCCGGACGGTCGGGCGCGCGCATGCCAGCCCCACTGCGCCTTCAATTCATTGACCATTCAACAGCTTGCTGCGAAGCCGCGGCCGATGAGGGTGGGAGGAACGTGACCGTATCGAGCTTCCTGGTGCTGCTTCCGCTGCTGCTTGGCCTGGCTGCGTCCCAGGACGATTCCCCGGGCGAGGAGCCGCAACCGAGCGTCAGCCGGCTGGTGGTCGAGCAGCAGTGGATCGTCCGCGTTCCGGTCCGGCCGCAGCGGGCGGCGCCCCGGTTCGAGTGGAGCGAGGGCAAGCGCGTCAAATGCTTCCCGACCAGGCATATCCGCGGCGCGCTTCTGTCCGGGGCCGATAACGTCGACTTCCTGCTCGGCAAGCGCCAGCGGGTCCGGGCGTCGTTCAACGGCAATTGCCCGGCACTCGACTTCTACGGCGGCTTTTATCTCAAGACCGACGACGAGCGGGTCTGCGCGCGGCGCGACGTCGTCCATTCGCGGATGGGCGGAAGCTGCCGGATCGAGGGCTTCCGGCGGCTCGAGCCGAAACTCAAGGACTGAGTTTTACAGGGTTCAGGGAATCGGGCTTTCCTTGACAATTTCATCGCGGCGGAGTTAGCCCCGACAACCGTTGCGGCCGCCTAGCGAGGCGCTCGCCACCTTATTTTTCCGGACCTTTGAATGTCTTTTGCCGATCTCGGCCTATCCGATGAATTGCTGCGCGCGGTCGCCGACAGCGGCTATGGCGAGCCCACCCCGATCCAGAAGGGGGTCATCCCGTCGGTGCTGATGGGCAAGGACATCGTCGGCATCGCCCAGACCGGGACCGGCAAGACGGCCGGCTTCGTTCTGCCGATGATCGACATCCTCCATCACGGCCGCAGCCGCGCTCGGATGCCGCGCTCGATGATCCTCGAGCCGACCCGCGAGCTCGCCGCCCAGGTCGCCGAGAATTTCGAGAAATACGGCAAGTATCACAAGCTCTCGATGGCGCTGCTGATCGGCGGCGTTCAGATGGGGGACCAGGTGAAGGCGCTGGAAAAGGGCGTCGACGTGCTGATCGCCACTCCGGGCCGGCTGATGGACCTGTTCGGGCGCGGCAAGATCCTGCTGAACGGCTGCGAATTGCTGGTCATCGACGAGGCCGACCGGATGCTCGACATGGGCTTCATCCCCGACATCGAGGAAATCTGCTCCAAGCTCCCTAAATCGCGCCAGACCCTGCTCTTCTCGGCGACCATGCCGCCGCCGATCCAGAAGCTCGCCGCCAAGTTCCTGAGCGACCCCAAGCGCGTCGAGGCGACCCGTCCGGCGACCGCCAACGTCAACATCGAGCAGCGGCTGGTCGAAGTCCGCGCCGACAAGAAAAAAGACAAGCTGCGCGAGTTGCTGCGAGCCACCGAGTTCAAGAACGCGATCGTGTTCTGCAACCGCAAGACGACGGTGCGCGAACTCGCCTCGAGCCTCAAGCGCTCGGGCTTCGCGGTCGGCCAGATCCAGGGCGACATGGAGCAGTCGGACCGGATCGCCGAGTTCGACCGCTTCAAGCAGGACGAGATCAACATCCTGGTCGCCTCGGACGTCGCCGCGCGCGGCCTTGACGTCAAAGGCGTCAGCCACGTGATCAACTTCGACGTTCCTTGGCAACCCGACGATTACATCCACCGAATCGGCCGCACCGGCCGCGCCGGGATGAAAGGCATCGCGATCACGCTCGCGGCCCCGGCCGACGCGGAGCAGGTCGCGGCGATCGAGAGACTGACCGGCACCAAGATCGCCCGCGCCGGAACCGTGAAGGAAACCGTGGCTCCGTCCGACGCTCGCGAGGAGCGCGAGCTAAGCGACGCTCCGGCCCGAGAGCCGCGCCGAGGCCGCCGCGAGCGCAAGCCCCGAGCCGACCGTGCCAACCGAGCCGAGCGGCCCGACCGTGCCGAGCGGGCCGAGCGGGCCGAGCGGACCGAGGCCAGGAGCGCCCCGCCGCCGGCAGCCGAGGAGGAGCGCAAGCCGCGCCCGCCGCGCCGCGAGCCCGAACCGAAGGTCGACGAAACCGACGAGGCCGACGAGGCGAACGAGGGCTGGAACGGCCCGATGCCGTCGTTCCTCTCGATCCGCGCGGATTAATCTTCTCGCCGGGTAGTTACCTCCATGGTGCTGGAAAGCGCCGGGCGAGCTTCCTAGCTCTCTAGCCCGAGCGAAAGGATCAGCCGCAATGAGCAATTCCGAATATATCCCGCCCGAGGTCTGGACTTGGGAAGCGCCGAGCGGCGGACAGTTCGCGAGCATCAACCGGCCCACCGCCGGCGCGACCCACGACCGGGAGTTGCCGGTCGGCAAGCATCCGCTCCAGCTTTACTCGCTGGCTACTCCGAACGGCCAGAAGGTCGCGATCATGCTCGAGGAATTGCTCGAGCGCGGCCATTCCGGCGCCGAATATGATGCCTGGCCGATCCGCATCGCCGATGGCGACCAGTTCTCGACCGGCTTTGTCGAGATCAACCCGAACTCCAAGATCCCGGCGCTCGTCGACCGCAGCGGTCCCGAGCCGGTGCGCATCTTCGAATCCGGCGCGATCCTGCTCCATCTAGCCGAGAAATTCGGTGAGTTCCTCGCCCCATCCGGACCGGCGCGCGCGGAGACCTTGTCCTGGCTGTTTTGGCAAATGGGATCGGCGCCCTTCCTCGGCGGCGGCTTCGGGCACTTTTTCGTTTATGCTCCGAGCAGGCAGGAATATCCGATCAACCGCTATGCGATGGAGGTGAAGCGGCAGCTCGACGTGCTCAACCGCCGCCTCGCGGACAGCGAATATATCGCCGGCCCCGATTACTCGATCGCCGACATCGCGATCTGGCCCTGGTACGGCGGCCTCACGCTCGGCCGGACCTACGAGGGCGCCGACACCTTCCTCGCCACGCACGAATATGAGCATCTCGTGCGATGGGCCCGGCAGATCGACGCGCGCCCGGCCGTGCGGCGGGGACGGATCGTCAACAAGCTGACCGGCGAGCCGTGGGAGCAACTCCACGAGCGCCACGACGCCAGCGACTTCGAGCTTCGGACGCAGGACAAGCTGGGAGCCGCGGACGAGCGGGAAAGCGTCGCCGACGACGCGATCTATCGGTAGCGGCCGAGAAATTCGCCCGCGAAAGCCTGCAGCCGCCCTTCCGCAATCGCGTCGCGAAGGCCCTCCATCAGCCGCTGGTAGAACCACAGATTGTGCTCGGTCATCAGCATCGCGCCGAGGATTTCGCCCGATTTCACCAGATGGTGGACGTAGGCGCGCTCGAAGCGGCTGCACGCCGGACACGGACAGCCGGGCTCCAGCGGCTCGCGATCCTCGGCGAAGCGCGCGTTGCGCAGGTTCAACGGGCCGTCGGCGGTGAACGCCTGGCCGGTCCGCCCCGAGCGCGTCGGAAGCACGCAGTCGAACATGTCGATGCCGCGGCGCACCGCCTCGATGATGTCGTCGGGCTTGCCGACTCCCATCAGGTAGCGCGGCCGGTCGGCGGGCAGCATCCCGGCGGCGAAATCGAGGCAGCCGAGCATCGCGCCCTGCCCCTCCCCGACCGCGAGGCCGCCGACCGCATAACCGTCGAAGCCGATTTCCGTCAGGGCGTCCGCCGACGCCTCGCGCAAGCCCTGGTCGAGCCCCCCCTGCTGGATCCCGAACAGCGCCGCCTTGCCCGCATGCTCCCCGCCTTTTGCACCGTCAAAGGCGTCGAACGCGTCGCGCGACCGCTTCGCCCAGCGCATCGAACGCTCCATCGCCGCCACCTGCTCGGCCCGGCCCGAAGTCGTCGGCACCAGCTGGTCGAACGCCATCACGATGTCGGCCCCGAGCAGCCGCTGGACCTCGATCGACCGCTCCGGGGTCAGCAAGTGCGCCGACCCGTCGAGATGGCTCTTGAAGCTCACCCCCTGCTCGCTGACCTTGGTCAGGTCCGCCAGGCTCATCACCTGGTAGCCGCCGCTGTCGGTGAGGATCGGCCGATCCCAGCCCATGAAGTGGTGCAGCCCGCCCAATCGAGCGACCCGCTCGGCGCCCGGCCGGAGCATCAGATGATAGGTGTTGCCAAGGATGATGTCGGCGCCCGACGCGGCGACGTCGCCGGGCTTCATCGCTTTCACCGTGCCCGCGGTGCCGAGCGGCATGAACGCCGGAGTCCGAACGACCCCGCGCCCCATCGCGATCGTGCCGGTGCGCGCAACACCGTCGGTCGCGGCGATGGTGAAGGCAAAGCGCTCGATGCTCATGTGGCGGGCGCTAGTGGGGACATTTGGCGGAGACAAGGTCGGCCAAGGCTCGCGAGGAGCTTGCCGGTCAGCCGCGCCGAGGCAGCAGCAGGCTCGCGTCGCCGTAGCTGTAGAAGCGGTAGCCGCGCCCGACCGCGTGGCCATAGGCCGTCTTCATAAGCTCCAGCCCCATCAGCGCGCTGACCAGCATGAACAAGGTCGAGCGCGGCAGATGGAAGTTGGTGACCAGGCCGTCGACCGCCTTGAAGCGGTAGCCCGGCGTGATGAAGATCGCCGTGTCGCCCTCGAAGGCACGGATCTCGCCGTCCTCGCCCACCGCGCTTTCCAGCAGCCGGAGCGAGGTCGTGCCGACCGCGATCAGCCGCCCGCCGGCGGCTTTGGCACGGTTGAGCCGATCGGCGGTCCCGGCGTCGATGCGTCCCCATTCCGAGTGCATCCGGTGCTCGGCGACGGTGTCGGCCTTGACCGGCAGGAACGTCCCGGCGCCGACGTGCAGGGTCAGCGTTTCGCGGCCGATGCCGCGCTCGTCCAGCGCGCTCAGCAGCCGCGCAGTGAAGTGCAGCGCCGCGGTCGGCGCCGCCACCGCCCCCTCCTCGCGCGCAAACAGGGTCTGGTAATCCTCGCGGTCGGCCTCGTCGGGCGCACGGCGCGAGGCGATATACGGCGGCAGCGGCATGGTCCCGGCCCGCTCGATCAGCTGCTCGACCGGCTCGTCGCCGTGGAACTGGAGCAGGAACGCGCCGTCCGTGCCGCGCTCGACGGCCGAAGCGGCGACTCCGCCTTCGAACTCGACCCGGTCACCGACCTGCAGGCGCCGCGCGTTGCGGACGAACGACCACCAGCTCCGAGCCCCCTCGCGCTTGTGCAGCGTCGCTCCGATCCTCGCCGCTCCCCGCCGCCCCTCGAGCTGGGCGGGAATGACCTTGGTGTCGTTGAATACCAGCACGTCGCCGGGCCGAAGCAGCGACGGCAGGTCGAGGACATGGTGGTCGCAAATCGTCGCGCCTTCGACCCGCAGCAGCCGAGCGCTGTCCCGCGGACGGGCCGGTCTCAAGGCGATTCGATCGGGTGGAAGCTCGAAATCGAATTGGTCGACGCGCATCAGTCGGCCGTCGGCGGGGCCTCCGCCGGGGATGGCGCTATCGGTGCCGGTGCCGGCGCCGCCGGCGCAAGCGCCTGGACGACGGGCATGTCGCCGAGCGTCGCTCGAACGATCCGGGTCGGGTTCTCCGGCGGCTCGCCGACCGCGATCCGGTCGACCGCGTCCATCCCGGAGATCACCCGGCCGAGCACCGTGTACTTGCCCCACAGGCCGACGTTGGGCGAGAACATGATGAAAAACTGGCTGTTGGCCGAATTGGGGTCCTCGGTGCGGGCCGCTGCAACGATCCCGCGCATATACGGAATGGTCGTGAACTCGGCCTTGAGGTCGGGCAGCTCGGAGCCGCCCGCCCCGGTGCCCTTGGGATCGCCGCCCTGGGCCATGAAGCCCGGGATCACGCGGTGAAAGACGACTCCGTTGTAGAAGCCGCGGCGGACCAGGGTCTGGATCCGCTGGACGTGCGTCGGAGCGGCGTCGGGGCGCAGCTGGATGACGACCGCGCCGCCGTTCGACAGTTCGAGCCTGAGCTTGTTCGCGGGGTTGGCGGCCACCGCCGGCGGCGGCAGCACGGCAACCGCGGCGGCTGGCGGAATCGGCGCCGGCGCGGGGGCCGCCGTCTGAACGGCTCCCGAAGGCTCGGCCGAGGCCAGCGCGAAGGCCGCAAACATCATTGCCTTCAAGGCTTTACGCATCGTCCACCCACTCTCCGGAAACTGTCGTGCAACTAGCGCGGAGATCGCTCCCGCGCCACCCCCGGGTTTCGCCCGAGATGCGCCGCCACATCGGCCGCGACCGCCGGCGGGACGAACTTGTCGATCGCTCCGCCGTAGCGCGCGATTTCCTTGACCAGCCGCGAGGCGATCGGCTGCAGCGACACGTCGGCCATCAGGAAAACGGTTTCGATCTTGTCGTTCAATTGCTGGTTCATGCCCGCCATCTGATACTCATATTCGAAGTCGGCGACCGCCCTCAGGCCGCGCAGGATCAGCGACGCGCCCTGCGCTTCCGCGAAGTCCATCAGCAGCGAGTCGAACTCGACGACCTTGATGTTGCCGGCGATGTCGGCGACCTCGCGGCGCACCATTTCCAGCCTCTCGGGCAGCGAGAACATCGGCTCCTTGGCCGGGTTGGTCGTCACTCCGATCACCAGCCGGTCGACGAGGTGCGCGCCGCGCCGGACGATGTCGATGTGGCCCAGAGTGATCGGGTCGAAAGTGCCGGGATAGACGCCCACGCGCTCAGTCATCTCGATGGCCCCCGCATCTCAATGGTCCCGTTCGATAGCGAAGCGGGCGATGGAACGCAGCAGGTCCGCTTCGCCGCCATGGCCGCCAAGATGCTCGACCGCCTGCTCGACCAGGAAATGCGCCTGCTGCCGGGCGCGGTGCTCGCCGAGCAGCGACACGAAGGTCGCCTTGCCTGCGTGAGCGTCCTTGCCGGTGCGCTTGCCGGCCGCCGCCTCGTCGCCGCTGTGATCGATCAGATCGTCGGCGATCTGGAACGCCAGGCCGATGTTGCGTGCGTAGCCGCGGTAGGGCGTGCGCGCCGGTTCGGCGAGCCGGACCATGATGCACGCCGCCTCGACCGAATATTCGATCAGCGCGCCCGTCTTCAGCTGCTGGAGGCGGGTGATCGCGGCGATGTCCAGCTCCTCGCCTTCCGCGACCAGGTCCATCATCTGCCCGCCGGCCATGCCCGCCGGGCCGGCCGCGCGGGCCAGCTCGAACACCAGTTCGGAGCGCACATGCGGGTCGTCGTGGGTTGCTTGATGGGCGAGGATCTCGAACGCCAAAGCGTGCAGGCTGTCGCCGGCGAGCACCGCCTCGGCCTCGCCGAACGCCCTGTGGACAGTCGGCTTGCCGCGCCGCAAATCGTCATTGTCCATGCACGGCAGATCGTCGTGGATCAGCGAATAGACATGGATCGCCTCGATCGCCGCTCCGACCCGAAGCGCGCGTTCGGGATCGATTGCGAACAGTTGCGCCGCCGCGCTGGTCAGCAGCGGACGGAGGCGCTTGCCGCCCCCGACGGCAGCGTGGCGCATCGCTTGGTACAATCGGTCGCGGGCGTCGCCGCTGTTCTCGAGCAGTCGGGAGAAGAAGCTGTCGATCTCGGCGGACAGTCGGTTCGATTCGGCCTCGAACTCCGCCCGCGAGCGGTCGATGAGCTCAACTGCCATCGAACGGAGTCACGCCCGCAGGCTTGCCGTCGGCGCCGAACGCGATTTGCTCGATCCGCGCCTGGGCGGCCTTCAAGCGCGCCTCGCAATGGCGCTTCAGCCGGTCGCCTTCTTGGTACAGCTCGATCGACTGGTCGAGCGGCGCTTCGCCGCGCTCGAGCAGTCGGACGATCTCCTCGAGCCGGGCGAGCGCCGCCTCGAAGCTCAGCTCATTCGTCGGCTCGGGGGGTTGGGCGGCGTCCATGGCGACAGCTTCTGACCCCCTAGCCC
>NZ_JACCSU010000007.1 GCF_013812825.1 Sphingomonas sp.
GCTCTCGCCCGTCGGCCGAGCGGAAAGCGGAGATCTGCGTGCTGGGAATGTCGTCCAACGGAAGGCGGGCGCGGGCGACCAGCGTCACCTCGGGGTTGGCCCGGTCCCGATCGAGCTGGTCGAGCGCTACGGCGGGGCTGCTGCCGGCCCTGTGGCTGCTCGACGGCGCGACCGAGGCGGCGGCGGTCGTCGCGGCCGACGAGCTCGCCGGAATCGCGTCGGAAGTCACGCTCATCGCCCGCGCCCGGCTGCCGCTCGAGGACATGCCCGACACCCAGATCGTCGCCTTCCGGAGCCCCGACGGCGAGGAGCATGTCGCGCTGGTGATCGGCGCGTTCGGGGGCGAGTCGCCGCTGGTCCGGCTGCACAGCGAGTGCCTGACCGGCGACGTGTTCGGATCGCTGAAATGCGACTGCGGCCCGCAGCTGCATGCGGCCCTGCGGCTGATCGGCGTGGCCGGCGGCGGAGTGCTGCTCTATCTGCGCCAGGAAGGCCGCGGCATTGGCCTCGCCAACAAGTTGCGCGCCTATGCGCTCCAGGACCGCGGACTCGACACCGTCGAGGCCAACCAGCGGCTCGGCTTTGCCGACGACGAGCGCGATTACGACCACGCCGCCGCCATGCTGCGCGCGCTGGGCATCGAGCGGGTCCGGCTGTTGACCAATAACGCGGCCAAGGTCGCCGGACTGGCGGCGGCGGGAATAGAGATCGTCGAGCGGGTCGCACACCACATGCCGGCCAACCCGCACAACGCGGATTATTTGGCCGCCAAGCGCGCCAAGAGCGGGCACCTAGCCTAGGCCGAGCAGCCGCCGCACATCGGCGAAGCTGTCAGCGATCTCCTCGATTCCAATCGCCTGCAGCCGCTCGTCGTGGCCGGTCAAACAGTGCGAGCCGGCGATCAATCCGACGACCCGCCCGCCCGAAGCCAAGGCTCCCCTGGCGCCGACGGGCGAGTCCTCGATAATGGTGCAGCCGGCGATCGGCACTCCGAGCTGCCGGGCGGCGTGCAAGTAGAGGTCGGGCGCCGGCTTCCCGCGCCGGACATGCTCGGCGCCGCTGTAGAGATGATCGCCGAACGAATCCCTGAGGCCGAGGTGATCGAGATGGGTGCCGATCCACTGGACGCTGCTCGACGAGGCGACGGCCCTGGGAAGATCCGGCGGCAGCGAGCGCACGAACTCGACCGCGCCGGCGACCGCGGCAAGCCCGTCGCGAAGGGCCCGGGCGTCCTCGACCCCGCGCCTTTCGTGGAACTCCGGCGTGAGCCTGGCCCCGATCCTCGCCTCGATCGCGGCGATGAAGTCGCGGCCGCTGAGCCCGCTGTAATGGGTCAGCGCATCCTCGACCCCGGTCGGATGGCCGAGCTCGGTGAGCAGCTCGGCAAGGTGGCGGTTGCTCTCATACTCGCTCTCGAGGAGCACTCCGTCGAAGTCGAAGATGATCGCGTTCACAATCAATCTTCGAACAGCGCCGTCCCGACCCGGACGGCGGTCGCGCCGAGCATCACCGCGCTCTTAAAATCGCCGGACATGCCCATGCTGAGGCCGGCGACGCCATGCCGCCGGGCGAGCTCGGCAAGCAGGGCGAAGTAAGGCGCCGGCTCGACGCCGAGCGGGGGGATTGCCATCAGCCCGGCGAGCGGCAGCGGCGAAGCGCGGACCGCCTCGACCAGCTCGCCGACCTCGGGAATCGCGCAGCCGCCCTTTTGCTCCTCCTCGCCGATGTTGACCTGGACATAGACGGCCGGGCGGCGCCCCTGCTTGTCTCCTTCGCGCACCAGCGCGTCGAGCAGCGACGCTCGGTCGAGCGAGTGGATGACCGAGAACAGTCGAACCGCTTCGGCCGCCTTGTTCGATTGCAATCGGCCGACGCAGTGGAGAGTGACGTCGGCATGGTCGGCGAGGAGCGGCGGCCATTTGGCGAGCGCTTCCTGGACCCGGCTTTCGGCGAAATCGCGCTGGCCGGCGGCGATCAGCTCCACGATCGCGTCGGCGCCGCGGGTCTTGCTGACCGCGATCAGGGTGACGTCACCGGGATCGCGCCGGGCGAGCTTCGCCGCTGCGGCGATGCGTTCGCGGATCCCTTTCAATCTTGAAGCGGCGTCGCTCACGGCCTGCCGCTACGGGGGGCCGTCACGGGAGTAAAGTTCGTCACGGAAATTCACGATTGCTTGCGCAATCGCTTCATTCCGTTCGGCGCCTTATGCTTAGAACTTGAAGGCGGTGCCGACGTAGACGGCCTGGCTGTCGCGGCGGTCGTCCTTCGCTGCCGCCAGGCGGTCGTGGTCGATGCGGTAGCGAACTCCGCCGGTCACGGCGATGTTGCGAGTGACCGAGTAGGCGCCGCCGACGTCGACCGAGTATTTGTCGGCGTCGCGAAGCGGGGTCAGAGCCCGCCCGTCGCTGCGGTCGGCGCCGACGGCGACCCGACCGGTCAGGCGCTTGTTGACCGAATAGCTGACCCCGAGCGCCGCGCTCTCGCGCCCGCCGAGCGCCGGATTGGCTTCCTTGGTCTTGCCGACGTCGCCCGCGACCGCGAACCGCCGCCAGCCGACGGCGACTCCAAGGTTGTAGCTGGCCGGAGTCAGCTCGGTGACCGACGAGGTCGCGGCACCGGCGTCGGCGACCTGGACCTTGGCCGGAGCATCGGCGCGGGCGCGGATCGCGACCCGGACCTGCGACGGCCGTCCCTTGGACGGAGCCGGAGTGAACTTGAAGTCGGTCAGCGAGGCGCTCTTGCCGGCGAACGCGGCGGCGAGCCGCGGGTCGGCGGTTGCCGGAGTGAAGTTGGACACCGGGTCGAAACTGACCGCCACCGCGGGTGCACGCTTCTTCGATTGAGCGCCCGCGAAAGCCGGAGTCAGCACAAGGCCGACCGCGGCGAATGCCGTGACCGTCCTGGCTAATTTCGAGCGACCCAAGTGCAACACGCGAGTGAACTCCCTGTTCACGACTCGATATAGCTATCGCGGGCTGAAGGTTCCATGTCCGGAATCGATTCACAAGCGCCCTGTGGCCGATAGACCACAACGAAGGCCCGATGCGGGACACGCTTGCGGAGCAACTTCGACTATCTATAACGCCGACCTGACCCGCACGCTTCAAGGAACAACGATGCCCCGCCTGCCCATCACCGCCGCCGTGCTCGCCGCCATCGTGCTCGGGGCGCCCGGCTGCTCCCGCAATCGCGACATCCCGCTCCAGCTCGCTCCGTCGCGGACCACCTCGATCGGGGTCAACAGCTATCTGTGGCGGGCGGCGATCGACACCGTGTCGTTCGCGCCGCTGCTGCAGGCCGATTCGAACGGCGGGGTGATCGTCACCGACTGGTACGCCAACCCGCGGTCGCCGGGCGAGCGGGTCAAGCTGACCGTCGCCATCCTCGACCAGGATCTGCGCGCCGACGCGCTTCGAGTCGCCGCGTCGCGCCAGGTGCTGCAGAACGGCGTCTGGGTCGCCGCCCCGGTCACGGCCGCCACCGTCCAGAAGCTCGAAGACATCATCCTGACCCGCGCCCGCGACCTTCGCCGAACCGCCGTCGGCGGGTAATCAGAGCCCCGAAAATGACGGGTTTGGCGATGACGGGCCGCTTCGACCCGCCTGCCCGCTTCGATCCTGCCGCCGCCGAGGGGCGCTGGCAGGCGCGGTGGGACGAGGAGCGCTGCTTCGTCGCCGACAGCGGCAGCTCGAGGCCCAAGACCTATGTGCTCGAGATGTTCCCCTACCCGTCGGGGCGAATCCACATGGGGCACGTCCGCAACTACACGATGGGCGACGTCATCGCCCGCTACCGGCGGATGCAGGGGCACGAGGTGCTCCACCCGATGGGCTGGGACGCGTTCGGGATGCCGGCCGAGAATGCGGCGATGGAGCGCAAGGTGCACCCCGGCGAGTGGACCCAGGCCAATATCGCGGCGATGCGCGAGCAATTGAAGCGGCTCGGCTTCGCGCTCGACTGGAGCCGCGAGCTGGCGACCTGCGACCCGGCCTATTACGGGCACGAGCAGGCGCTGTTCCTCGACCTGTTCGAGGCCGGGCTGGTCTACCACAAGGAAAGCGAGGTCAATTGGGACCCGGTCGATCGGACCGTGCTCGCCAACGAGCAGGTGATCGACGGCAAGGGCTGGCGCTCGGGCGCGCCGGTCGAGCGGCGCAAGCTTAACCAGTGGTTCCTGAAGATCACCGACTTTGCCGACGAGCTGCTCGAAGGCCTGGGAACCCTCGACCAGTGGCCCGACAAGGTCAGGCTGATGCAGGAGAACTGGATCGGCAAGAGCCGCGGGCTCGAGTTTTCGTTCCGCCTCGCCGAGCCGCCCGGGGGCGTCGAGCGGATCGACGTGTTCACGACCCGCCCGGACACGATCTTCGGCGCCTCGTTCATCGCCGTCGCCGCCGCGCACCCGCTGGCGCGGGCGATCGCCGAGACGGATCCCGAGGCGAAAGGCTTCGTCGAGGAGTGCCGCGCCGGCGGCACCAGCGCCGCCGAGATCGAGACCGCCGAGAAGAAGGGCTACAAGACGAAGCTCGAGGCGATCCACCCGCTCGACAGCGAGTGGCGGCTGCCGGTCTACATCGCCAATTTCGTGCTGATGGACTACGGGACCGGAGCGATTTTCGGAGTCCCCGGTCACGACCAGCGCGATTTCGAGTTTGCGAAGCAATATCATCTGCCGATCAAGCGGGTCGTCGCCGCAAGCTCCGAGGAAGCCGCGTTTGGGCTCGGCGACGAGGCCGAAAGCGCGGCGGGAATCGCGGTCAACTCCGCTTTCCTCGACGGGCTGCCGACCGAGGAGGCGGCGGCGGAGGTCATCCGCCGGGCCGAGACCGCCGGCTGGGGCCAAGGCACCACCGCCTGGCGGCTGCGCGACTGGGGGGTGTCGCGCCAGCGCTACTGGGGGACTCCGATCCCGATCATCCACTGCGAGGGCTGCGGCCCGGTGCCGGTGCCCCGCGACCAGTTGCCAGTGGTGCTGCCCGAGGACGTGACGTTCGAGGTTCCCGGCAACCCGCTCGACCGCCACGACGCCTGGCGCCGGGTCGAATGCCCCAAATGCGGCACGTCCGCGAGCCGCGAGACCGACACGCTCGACACGTTCGTCGATTCGAGCTGGTACTTCATCCGCTTCGCAAGCCAGCCCGCCGACCGGCCGTTCGACCGCTCCGAGGCCGAGGCCTGGCTTCCGGTCGACCAGTATATCGGCGGGGTCGAGCACGCGATCCTGCACCTGCTCTACGCGCGCTTCTGGACCCGCGCGCTGCAGCGCATCGGCGCAATCGGCATCGCCGAGCCGTTCAAGGGGCTGTTCACCCAGGGAATGGTGACCCACGAGACCTTCTGCTCGCTCGACGGGCGCTGGCTGTCGCCGCAAGAGGTCGAGGCGCGCGAAGGCGGAGCGCTGGTCGAGCGCTCGACCGGCGCGGCGGTCGAGCGCGGGCGGATCGAGAAGATGTCCAAGTCGCGGCGCAACACCGTCGATCCCGAGCCGATCGTCGGCAAGTACGGCGCCGACGCGGTCCGCTGGTTCATGCTGTCCGACAGCCCGCCCGAGCGCGACCTCGAATGGTCGATCGCCGGAATCGAGGGCGCGGCGCGCTTCGTCCAGCGGGTGTGGCGGCTGGCGAGCGGGCCGCAGGAAGGCGACGGCGCCGATCCGGCGCTCGACCGCAAGCTGCACCGAGCCATCGCCGCCGTCGGCGAGGCGATCGACGGGCTGCAGTTCAACAAGGCGGTCGCCCAGCTTTACGAACTGGCCACCGTGATCGAGAAGGCGCCGCCGTCGGCCAGCCGCGCCGAGGCGGTCCGCGCGCTGGTCAAGCTCGCCGCCCCGATGGCGCCGCACCTGGCCGAGGAATGCTGGGCGGCGCTGGGCGGCGAGGGCCTGGTGACGCAGGCGCAGTGGCCCTCGTTCGACCCGGCGATGCTGGTCGACGACCAGGTGACCCTGGCGGTGCAGGTCAACGGCAGGCTGCGCGACACTCTGAGCGCTCCGCGCGGCCTCGACCGCCAGGCGGCCGAAGCGCTCGCGCTGGCGTCCGACAAGGTCCAGCGGCAATTGAACGGAGCGGCTCCGCGCAAGGTGATTGTCGTTCCCGACCGGCTGGTGAATATCGTCGCATGATGGCCCGACTGCTTGTCCTCCTCGCCGCCGCGGCCCTGTCGGCATGCGGGCTCCAGCCGCTCTACGGAGGCGGCTCGAGAAGCCCGGTCGCGGCGACCCTCCGCTCGGTCGAGGTGGCGCCGATCGACGGACAGGTCGGCTGGCTGATGTACAACAAGTTGAAGGAGCGGCTCGGCTCCGCCGGCGAAGCTCCGCCGGCCTATCGGCTCGAGGTCGAACTCGACGACAACATCACCGGCTTCGGGATTCGCGGCGACCGAGCGGTGACCCGCGAGCGGCGGACGCTGCGGGCCCGCTACCGGCTGGTCGACCTTGCCGGCGGCGGAGTGGTGCTCGACGCGACCGCGGGATCGGACGCGGGGATCGACGTCGTCAGCTCGGAATATGCGACCGTCGCCGCCGAGCAGACCGCCGTCGAGCGTTTGTCCGAAGTCGTGGCCGACCAGATCGTCGCCCGACTCGGATTGTTCGCGGCGCGAACCGCCGCGCCGCGATGACGAGCGTGGTGAAAGGGCGGTGAAGGCCACCAAGGCCGGAATCGGGCGCTCGCTCGACCAGCCCGACGGCGAGGTCCGGCTGTACCTGTTCCACGGCCCCGACGAGGGCCAGTCGAGGGCGCTGGGCGAACGGTTGCTCAAGGGCTTGGGCTCAACCCGGTTCATCGTCGGAGCGCCCGCGTTGAAGTCGGACCCGGCGCTGCTCGCCGACGAGGCCGGGGCGATGAACCTGTTCGGCGAGCCGCGCGCGATCTGGGTCGAGCCGGCCGGTGACGAGATCGCCGAAGCCGTCGAGGCCCTGCTCGAGGCGCCGGCATCGGAAAGCCCGGTGATCGTCATCGCCGGAGCGCTGCGCAAATCCTCGGCGCTGCTCAAGCTCGCCGAAGGCCATCGCTCCGCGCTCGCCCACGCATCCTACGTCCCGGAAGGGCAGCAGGCCGAGCGGATGGTGGCCGAGGTCGGCCGGGCGCACGGGCTGCGGATCGCCCCGGGTGTCGCGGCGCGGGTCGCCGACGCGTGCGGCAACGACCAGGCGATCGTCGGCCAGGAGCTCGCCAAGCTGGCGCTCTATGTCGGGGCCTCGCCCGAAGCGCCCAAGGATCTCGACCATGACGCGGTCGATGCGGTCGGGGCCGATCTTCCCGAGGGCGATTTCCTGCACCTCGCCGACCTGGCGCTGGCCGGCGAGATCGCCGAGGTCGGGGAGACGCTGGGGCGGTTGTCGCCGGCCGGGTCCGAGGCCATCCCCGTGATCCGCTCGCTGCAGCGGCGCTTGCTGATGCTGGCTCCGATGCGCGCCCGGGTCGAGGCCGGCGAGCGCTCGTCCGACGTCATGACGTCACTCGGTAAGTCCTTGTTCTGGAAGGATAAACCGCTGCTCGAGAAGCTTCTGGCGACGTGGGACGCGAGCGGCCTGGAGACGGTCGCCGAACGCGCCGGCAAGCTCGAGCGGCAGCTGATGCGGCCCAATTCGCCGCCCCCGGCCGAAGCGCTCGGCGAGGAGCTGGCGGCGATCGCGCGCCGGGCCGCGCGGCGGCGGTAAGCCTCAGATCGGTTCGCCGGTCAGGCGCTGGCAGATCATGTCGAGCTGGTCGAGACTGTTGTAGTGCAGGGTCACCGTGCCGGCGGTGCCGTTGTGCGCGACCTTGACCCGGATCCCGAGCAGATCGCCCAGCTGCCGCTCGAGCGCCTCGAGGTCGGGGTCGCTGCGGCGCTCGGTCAGCTGCAGCTCGCCCGGCGGCTTCTTCGCGCGGCGCGCGCGGGATTCGGCCTGGCGGACCGACAGGCCCCTGGCGATGATCTCCCTGGCCAGCGCTTCGGGGTCGGGCGCGGTCGCCACGGCGCGCGCATGGCCCATGCTGATCTCGCCGCGGACCAGCGCCTCGCGAACGAACGCCGGCAGGTCGAGCAGGCGCAGCAGGTTGGCAACGTGGCTGCGCGACTTGTGGACCAGTCGGCCGATGTCCTCGGCGCTGTGGCCGTGGTGCTCGATCAGCTGCTTGTACCCCTCGGCCTCCTCGATCGCGTTCAGATCCTCGCGCTGGATGTTCTCGATGAGCGCGATCTCGGCCGCGGCCGCATCGTCGACGTCGCGGACGATCGCCGGAATCGAGTGCAGCCGCGCCCGCTGCGCCGCCCGCCAGCGCCGCTCGCCGGCGATGATCTCGAAGCCGTCACCGTGCGGGCGCAGCAGGATCGGCTGCAGGACTCCTCTCTCGCCAATGGAGTCGGCCAGTTCGTCGATCGATTCCTCGGAGAAATGCATGCGCGGCTGGTTGGGGTTGGGACGGATCCGGCCGACCTCGACCTCGCGGACTCCGCGAGTCTCGCCCGGCCGCTCGTCGTCGGCAACCAGCCGCGCCGACTCGTCCATCAGCGCGGACAGGCCGCGGCCGAGGCCCGACACCGGCCGCTTGGCGGTCACGCCGCTTCGGCCCGCTGCGGAAGCCGCGCCATCAGTTCGCGGGCCAGCTTGAGATAGGCCTCCGAGCCGGCGCATCGGAGGTCGTAGATCAGGGCGGGAAGCCCGTGGCTCGGCGCCTCCGACAGGCGGACGTTGCGCGGGATCACGGTGTCGAACACCGCCGCGCCCAGGCAGGCGCGGA
This sequence comes from Sphingomonas sp., assembly GCF_013812825.1. Taxonomy (GTDB): domain Bacteria; phylum Pseudomonadota; class Alphaproteobacteria; order Sphingomonadales; family Sphingomonadaceae; genus Sphingomicrobium. Next base: position 8,724 of record NZ_JACCSU010000007.1, read on the forward strand.
CGTCGTCGGCGACCGCTTGCGAAAGATTGTTACGGCGATCAAACATTGTCAGCACGACGCCGAGGATGGCGAGCTGCGGGTTGAACGCCTGGCGGATCCGCTCGACGGTCGACAGAAGCTGGCTAAGTCCTTCTAACGCAAAGAATTCACACTGGAGCGGGACCAGCAGCTGGCGGGCCGCGACGAGCCCGTTGACGGTCAGCAGGCCCAGCGACGGCGGGCAGTCGATCAGGCAAATGTCCCAGCGCGCATCGGCCTGCTCCAGCGCCCGCTCGAGCCGGTGGGCGCGGTCGTCAAGCGGGACGAGCTCGATCTCGGCGCCCGACAGGTCGACCGTCGAGGGTAAGAGGTCGAGCCGCGGCACCCGGGTGGCGACGACGCTGTCGGCGACGCTCGAATTGCCGATCAGAACGTCGTAGATCGACAGCCGGCGCTGCGCCTGGCTGACCCCGAGGCCGGTCGAGGCGTTGCCCTGCGGGTCAAGGTCGACCAGCAGCACCTTCCAGCCGACCGCGGCCAGCGCGGTGGCGAGGTTGATCGCGGTGGTCGTCTTGCCCACCCCGCCCTTCTGGTTGGCGATCGCCACGCGAATCATCGTTTCGACTTCGCCTTCACCTTGCTGAGCACCAGGATCGTTGCTTGCGGGTCCGTGCAGCTGGTTTCGCTGCGGACTTCACATTGCCAGCTTCGCCGGGCTTCGGCCAGTTCCGATTTGGCGCTTCGGCCCTTGGGAAGCGCCCAAATCGTCCCGGAATGCGCCAGATGGAGTCCCATCCCGAGCAGTCGGCCGAGCGGGGCGACGGCGCGCGCCGTGATCGCGTCGAACGGACCACGAACATGCTCGATTTTCGCAAGCCGGATCGCGACCCGGTCGGACAGACCAAGCGCGCTGACCGTTTCCTCGAGGAACTCGGCGCGAAGCCGGCGTGGCTCGACCAGCGTGACGGGACCGGCGACCAGCGCCGCAATGATCACGCCGGGCAGGCCGGCGCCGGAGCCGATATCGACCCAGGACGCGCCCGGGCGCGGCTCGAACCGCACCAGCTGGGCGGAATCGGCGATATGCCGGTCCCAGATGTGGTCGAGGGTCGATTCGGCCACGAGGTTTTGCGTGCTATTCGCGGACTTCAGTCGCTCGACGTAGGCTTCGAGCAACGCAAGTGTTTCACGTGAAACAGGACGGCCCGCCGCCCGTTCCAGCGCGTCGATCATGCCGCGGCGCGGCGTGAGGCGGCGACGTAGACCGCGGACAGCGCCGCCGGGGTGACGCCGTGGATCCGGGACGCCTGGTCGAGGGTCTCGGGCCGTGCGGCGGTCAGACGCTCGACCATCTCCGCCGACAGTCCGGGAACGGCCGCATAATCGAGGTCGGCCGGGATCCACACCGCCGAATCGCGCCGCACCGCATCCCATTCGCGCTGCTGGCGCTCGACATAGGGCGCGTAGAGCGCGTCGGCGCGGGCCTCGCCGGTTTCGGCCCAGGCAGTCGTGCCGCGCAACTTCCAATGCTCGTCGATCTGCCGGCGCCGGCGCTTCGACACGCAGCCGGCCTCGATCGCCGCCGGACCCAGCCGGGTCGTCGCGTTGTCGGCGCGCAGCGACAGCCGGTGCTCGGCCCGCGCGGTCATCATCCGGTACGGCTCGCTGACGCCCTGCAGGGTCAGATCGTCGATCATCACGCCGATGTAGCTCGACCGGCGGTCGAAGCGGATTTCGGCGAGGTCGAGCGCGTGAGCGGCGGCGTTGAGCCCGGCCGCGAGCCCCTGAGCCGCCGCCTCCTCATAGCCGGTGGTGCCGTTGATTTGGCCGGCGAGGAACAGCCCGGCGATCTCGCGGACTTGGAGGGTCGAGCTCAGCCGGCGCGGATCGACGAACTCATATTCGACCGCATAGCCAGGGCGGACGATCTGGGCCCGCTCGAGCCCGGCGATGCTGCGCACGAAATCCTTCTGGACGTCGGCCGGAAGCGAGGTCGAAATCCCGTTGGGATAGACGAGGGCGTCGCCAAGTCCCTCGGGCTCAAGGAAAATCTGGTGGCCGTCGCGGTCGCCGAAGCGCTTCACCTTGTCCTCGATCGACGGGCAGTAGCGCGGCCCGCGGCCCTCGATCGCGCCGGCGAACAGCGGCGAGCGATGGAACGCCGAGCGGATGATGGCGTGCGTGCGATCGTTGGTCCGGGCGATCGCGCAGCGCAGCTGCGGCGGCCGGACGCCGTCGTCCAGGGCCGACATGTTCCATTCATCCGAGTCGCTCGGCTGCTCCTCAAGGCGCGCCCAGTCGATCGTCCGGCCGTCGAGCCTGGGCGGAGTGCCGGTCTTGAGCCGGCCCTGGCCGAGACCGATCTCGCGCAGCTGCTTGCCGAGTGGAACCGAAGCGCGCTCCCCGCGCCGCCCGCCCTCATGGACGTCCTCGCCAACGAAAATCCGCGCGTCGAGGAACGTGCCGGTGGCGATCACGAGCGCCCGGCAGCCGAAAAAGCCGCGGCTGGTCTCGATACCGGCGACGCGTCCGTCCCCGATCCGCAACCGCAGCGCCTCGGCGGCGATCACCTCGACCCCGCCGGCCGCGACCAACTGGGCGACCGCGGCCTGGTAGAGGCTGCGGTCGGCCTGGACTCGCGGGCCCTGGACGGCCGGGCCCTTGCTCCGGTTGAGCATCCGGCGGTGGATCGCGGCGCGGTCGGCGGCGCGGGCCATCAGCCCGTCGAACACGTCGAGCTCGCGCACCAGATGGCCCTTGCCGACGCCGCCGATCGACGGATTGCACGACATCTGGCCCAGGTCTTGGGTCCGGAAGGTGAGCAATCCCACGCGCGCGCCGCGCCGCGCCGCCGCCGCCGCGGCTTCGCAGCCGGCATGGCCGGCGCCGATCACGATCACATCGAACATGAGCCGCGGTCTAGGCAAAGTCGGGCTTGGGCACAAACGCAGAAACCGTGTTTCACGTGAAACAGATTTCACCGCGGGGCTATTTTCCAAGGCAGAAGCGCGAAAACAGGGCGTCGAGCACGTCTTCCAGCCCCGCCCGCCCGGTCAGGCGATCGAATGCTGCGCGAGCGAAACGAAGCTCTTCCGCTGCCGTAACGATATCGGAAGCGGCGGACGCGCGGCTCATCGCCGCCTCGGCCTCGGCAATATGCGTCGCCTGGCGGCGGTTGAGGGCCAGCGAGTCCTCGCCGGGCAGCAGCGAGCCTGCGAGCTCCGCCACTCGCTCGAGCAGGGCCGCGACACCCTCGCCGGTCAGCGACGAGACCGGCACGGCGTCCGGAGGAGCGTCGGCTCGCTCGGCCAAGTCGCACTTCGCGTGGACCCGCACCAGGCGGCCGTGCGGCGGCGCCTCGCCGGCTTCGCCGAGCCACACCAGCACGTCGGCCGACTCGATCAGCGCCTCCGATCGCCCGACCCCGATTCGCTCGACCGGTTCATCCGACGCGCGCAATCCCGCCGTATCGGTCAGCAGCAGCGGGATCCCGCCGAGCGCAAGCGGCACCTCGATATGGTCGCGCGTGGTGCCCGGGATTTCGGTCACGATCGCTCGCTCGGTCCCAGATATCGCGTTGAGAAGGCTTGACTTTCCGGCGTTCGGCGGACCAGCGATGACCACTCGGACGCCGTCCCGAAGCGGCTCGATCCGGGGCCTTGCGAGCCATTCCTGCAACTCTGTTGCTAATGCGCCGCAATCGCGAGAAGCCTTCGGATCGTGTCCGGAATGATCCTCCTCGTCATAATCGATCGCCCGCTCGGCCTGGGCCGACAGCGCCAGCAACCGCTGCTGCCATTGCTCGATCCGCCGGCGCAGGCCGCCTTGGGCCAGCGCGAGCGCCGCCCGGCGCTGGCTTTCGGTCTCGGCCTCGATGAGGTCGGCGAGCCCCTCGGCCTCGGTCAGGTCGATGCGTCCGTTCTCCAGCGCCCGGCGGGTGAATTCCCCTGGTTTTGCAAGGCGCAGCCCGTCGAGTGACGCCAAGGCGTCAAGCACCGCGTCGGCGACGGCCCGGCCGCCGTGGATGTGCAGTTCGACCACGTCCTCGCCGGTCGAGCTCGCCGGTGCCTCGAAGCGCAGCGCCAGAGCGTGGTCGAGCAGCAAGCCGGTTGCCGGGTGCCTCAGCTCGCGAAGCGCGACTTCGCGCGCTTGCGGAAGCTCGCCGGCGATTCTCTGCCCCGCCGCGTGCGCGTGCGGCCCGCTGACCCGGATGATGGCGATGGCGGCTGGGGGCCGACCGCTGGCGAGCGCGTAGATCGTCGCCGCACTCGCCGCGCTCGCCGCAGTTGCCGCGGCCATGGGCGGCCTATCCCGCGAAGCCGAGCACCGGCGAAACGTCGTGCCAGCCTTCCCAGATCATCTTGCCCGCAACCCACAGGATGACGAGCAGTCCGACGTAGGCGATCCAGCGGTAGCGCTCGATATATTTGGCGATGACGTTAGCGGCGATGCCCATCAGAGCGACGGCGAAAATCAGGCCGACGATCAGGATTCCCGGGTGCTCGTGCGCCGCTCCGGCGACCGCCAGCACATTGTCGAGGCTCATCGACACGTCGGCGACGGCGACCGCCCAGACGGCGCCGGCGAAGCTCTTGGCTGCCCTCAGTCCCGAATGCTCGTCCCCGACGATCTCGTCGGAGCCGGCGCTGTGACCTTCGCTGTCGCGAAGCTCGCGCCACATCTTCCACGCGACCCACAGGAGCAGCAGCCCGCCGGCCAGGATCAGGCCGACGACCTGGAGCAACTGGGTGACGATCAACGCAAAGCCGATGCGCAGCACCAGCGCGGCAAGGACTCCGATGAGGATGACCTTGCGCCGCTGGTCCGGCGGCAGGCCCGCGGCCAGAGCGCCGACGACGATCGCATTGTCGCCGGCGAGAACCAGGTCGATCATCAGCACCTGGAAGAAAGCGGTCAGGGCCGCCGGCTCGCCGAGGTTGGAAAAGTCGGTGACGATCGCGTCCCACATCTCGGCGGGGCCGCCAAAGCCGCCGGCCGCACCAGCCGCGCCGGCCATCAGAAGTTCGATCATCACCCGCAGATACCCTGTTGCAATCGCCCGTCGTCCGGAAAAGCGAGAGAGCGGCCCCTCGGTTCCAGCCGCTTTTCCGTGGAGTGGGCTACTGGTTCATCGAGGCGAAGAAATCCTCGTTGGACTTGGCGTCCTTCATCTTGTCGAGCAGGAACTGCATCGCGTCGATGGTCCCCATCTGCATGAGGATCCGGCGCAGCACCCACATCTTGGTGAGCGTGCCCTGGTCGACCAGCAGTTCCTCCTTGCGGGTGCCGGACTTGCCGACGTCGAGCGCCGGGAAGATGCGCTTGTCGGAGACCTTGCGGTCGAGCACGATCTCGGAGTTGCCGGTGCCCTTGAACTCCTCGAAGATCACTTCGTCCATCTTCGAGCCGGTATCGATCAAGGCGGTGGCGATGATCGACAGCGAGCCGCCTTCCTCGATGTTGCGGGCGGCGCCGAAAAAGCGCTTCGGGCGCTGCAGGGCGTTGGCGTCGACGCCGCCGGTCAGCACCTTGCCCGACGACGGCACGACGGTGTTGTAGGCACGCCCCAGCCGAGTGATCGAATCGAGCAGGATGACCACGTCCTTCTTGTGCTCGACGAGCCGCTTGGCCTTCTCGATCACCATTTCGGCGACCTGGACGTGGCGGCTCGCGGGCTCGTCGAAGGTCGAGGAGATCACCTCGCCCTTTACCGATCGCTGCATGTCGGTGACTTCCTCGGGCCGCTCGTCGACCAGCAGGACCAGCAGGAAGATCTCCGGATGGTTGTCGGTGATCGCCTTGGCGATGTTCTGCAGCAGCACCGTCTTGCCGGTGCGCGGCGGCGAGACGATCAGCGCGCGCTGGCCCTTGCCCTGCGGGGCGACGATGTCGATCACCCGCGCCGACTTGTCCTTGATGGTCGGGTCGGCGCTGTCGAGAGTCAGCTTCTCGTCCGGGTAGAGCGGAGTGCGGTTGTCGAAATTGACCCGGTGGCGGACCGCCTCGGGGTCGTCGAAGTTGATCTGGGTGACCCGGGTCAGAGCGAAATAGCGCTCGCCGTCCTTGGGGCCGCGGATCTCGCCTTCGAGCGTGTCGCCGGTGCGAAGGCCGAAGCGCCGGACGAGGTTGGGGGCGACGTAGATGTCGTCGGGGCCGGCCAGGTAATTGGCTTCGGGCGAGCGAAGGAAACCGAAGCCGTCGTTCAGCACCTCGATGGTGCCCATGCCCATGATCTCGGCGCCGTTCTCCGCGCGGACCTTGAGGATGGAGAACATGATGTCCTGCTTGCGAAGGGTCGACGCGCCCTCGACTCCGAGCTCCTCGGCCATGGTCACCAGCTCGGCGGGGGTTTTCTGCTTGAGGTCCTTGAGGTGCATCGGGGAATCTTTTCTCTGGAAGCTGGAAGTGCGCGCTTTGGGTCAAGCGGATGCGGCAGGACGCCTCATCATCTGGGGAACGGCACCGGCGATGGACGGAACAGGCCGATGAAGCCGCGCGAGTTGGACTATGGACGCAAGCGGGCCGTGTCAATCGGCCGCCGTTCGGCGACGCAAGTCAATCGAACGAGTCAGCGCCTGCCGAGCTATCTCCAGGAAGGCAGCTCGATGAGTGGGCGAGGGCGAGGCGAAGCCGGCTCCGGGACGTGACCGATCCTCGGACGGAGCGGGCTCACATTGCCGACGGGTTCGCGCAGCACCTCCTGCAGCAGCAACGCCCTTTGGAGATGCAGGGCGGACAAGCGCATGTGGCAGTCCGCTACGCAAGGCTCACCCGACCGATAGGCGATGTCCCGCTCGGTCCGGGCGCGGCGCAGGTGATAGTCGATGTCGCTCATGCTGCTCCCCTGAACGGCCATGACTCTGGGGAGATTCGCGCGATCCCGCTATGACCTTGGTTAGGAACGGATTTTTTTGCTTTAGCTCGCCTCGATCGGCGCGTTGGCAGATCGAACGCTTACCGGTCTGCTGAGAAATTCTGTTTTTGTTTCGTGATGACGTGGGCCGCGAGGCAGGCATCAGCCTCAAGCCCAGCATCGCGTTGAGGAACGCTAGAACGGGCGGACGATCACCAGCACGACGATGACCGCCGCGGCGATTCCGGGGATCTCGTTCATGATCCTCAGAGTGCGGTCCTCGAGCGCCCGCTTGCCGCCCGCGAGCGACTTTCCGTAGGCGGCGATCCAGCCCTGGTAGCCGGTCAGCGCCACCACCAGGACCAGCTTGGCAATGAACCAGCCTTGGCTCCAGGCGTCGAGGTGGAAGGCGAGGATCAGTCCCAGCACCCAGACGATCAGCATCGCGGGAGTGAGGATGATGGTTCGGGCGCGGTCCTCGCGCTCGATCCACGCTCGGTCCTCGGCCGAGCCCGGGGTCGTCGCGTGGTGATAGACATAGAATCGCGGGACCAGCAGCAGCCCCGCCATCCAGAAGATGACGAACGTCACGTGCGCCGCCTTCACCCAAGGGTAGGCGGCGCCGAGAAATCCGGTCAGCTGCAAGCCGGTCAGATCGGTCATTCGATTGCCGTTTCCCGCCCGATCATCTGGCCCCTTTCACGATCGCCATCAGCTCGTCGACATGGGCGATCGGCGTTTCCTTAAGGATTCCGTGGCCCAGATTGAAGATGTGCGGGCGCTGCGCGAACGCGTCCAGGATGGCCGCGACCGACCGGGCGAGATGATCCCCGCCGGCTCTCAAGGCCAGCGGATCGAGGTTGCCCTGGACCGGCAGGTCGCCGGGCAGTTCGCGGTGCGCCCATCGCGGATCGACCGTCTCGTCGAGGCCGACCGCATCGACCCGGGTCTCGCGCGCATAGGCGCCGAGCTTGCCGCCCGCGCCCTTTGGAAAACCGATGATCGGAACCCCGGGCCGGCGGGCGCGCACCGCATCGACGATCGCCGCCGTCGGAGCGATGGCCCAGCGCTCGAACTCGACCGGGGCGAGGCTTCCGGCCCAGCTGTCGAACAGCTGCACGGCATCGGCGCCGGCGTCGATCTGCCCGCACAGATAATCGACGGTCGTAGCGACGATCCGGTCGACAAGCGCCTGCATCGCGCCGCTGTCCCGATAGGCGAGCAGCCGGGTTTCGGACTGGTCGCGGCTGCCCTGCCCGGCGACCATGTAGGTCGCGACGGTCCACGGCGCCCCGGCAAAGCCGATCAGCGCCTTGGCAGGCTCGAGCTGCGCTTTCACCCTGGCGACGGTCGCGTAGATCGGATCGAGGCGCGCCGGGACCGGCGTTAGCTTGTCGAGCGGAGTGGTCGCCAGTTGCGGAGTCAGCCGCGGCCCCTCGCCGCCGACAAAGGTCAGGTTCTGGCCGAGCGCGAACGGCACGATCAGGATGTCGGAGAACAGGATCGCCGCATCGAGCGCAAAGCGCTTCAGCGGCTGGAGCGTGATCTCGGCCGCGGCGTCGCTGTCGTAGACCAGGTCGAGGAAGCCGCCCCGGGCCTCGCGAAGCTCGCGATATTCGGGCAGGTAACGCCCGGCCTGGCGCATCATCCAGACCGGCGGAGGGTCGCGCCGCTCGCCCTTCAGGACGGCGAGCAACGGCTTGGCCGCCTGGTCGTCCGGAGCTTCGCGCGGCGTCGAGGCCACCCCTTATTCTCCCTTATTATTTATATATAGAAGAAAGATTGTTGATGTTGTTGGCGGCCGCGACGCGGGGTTTAGGCGGTCCTCCCGACATTGCCAACATGAGCGTTGCCGGCCGGATCGCGCAAATCCGCGGAGTCGCCGGCTCCAGTTCACGGGATTCACAGGCTGGGGACCGAATGCACGCCTGGTGGATGAATCGTCGGACAAGGGACCGCGACCTGGGCATAAGCGCGGCGTTGAGCCCGCCCCCATCGCCGCGCTAGGACTAGGACCCTGCTTGTCCACAAGGTTATGCCGTGACCCTCGTGCTCGCTTCCTCAAGCGCCATCCGCCGGGCGATGCTCGAGGCGGCCGGGATCGAGCATCAGACCGAGGCTCCCGATGTCGACGAAGCCGCGCTCAAGGCGGACTGCGGCGATCCGGCCGCGCTGGCGGTCGAGCTGGCCGGGGCCAAGGCGGCGGCGGTCAGCGCCCGGCGGCCCGACGACTGGGTGATCGGCAGCGATTCCATTGTCAGCGTCGACGGGCGGATGTTCGACAAGCCCTCCGATCGCGGCCAGGCGGCCGAGCATTTGCGCTTGTTCTCGGGCCGGCAGATGCAGCTGACCAGCGCGGTCGCGCTTGCGCGAGGCGGCGACGTCGACTGGAGCCATTGCCAAAGCGCGACCCTGGCGGTGCGCGCGCTGTCGGAGGAGTTCATCGCCGGCTATCTCGAGCGCGAATGGCCGGCCGTCTCGAATTGCGTCGGCGTGTTCCGGCTCGAGGGGCCCGGTGTCCAGCTGTTCGAGAGCATCGAAGGCGACCATTTCACGGTCCTCGGCATGCCGCTTCTGCCGCTGCTCGGGGCGCTTCGTGAGCGCGGGTTGGTCGCGGCATGATCCGGATTGCGCTCACCGGGTCGATCGGCATGGGCAAGTCGACCGTCGCCGACATGTTCGAGCGCGCCGGGGTGCCGGTGTTCGACGCCGACGCCGAGGTTCACCGGCTTCAGGGACCCGGCGGAGCGCTGGTGGAGCCGATTGCCCGGCGCTTCCCGGGCAGTGTCCGCGACGGCGCCGTCGACCGCGACGCGCTGTCCGCGCGGGTGCTTGGCCGCTCGGACGAGCTCTCCGCGCTGGAGGCGATCGTCCACCCCGCGGTACGGCGGGCGCGCGAGAAGTTCATCGCCGACCATGCCGATGCGCCGGCTCTGCTGTTCGACATTCCGTTGCTGTTCGAAACCGGCGGCGAAGGCGCGTTCGACAAGGTCATCACGGTCTCGGCGCCGGCCGAGGTCCAGCGCGAGCGGGTGCTTTCGAGGCCTGGAATGACCGCCGAAAAGCTCGCCTCGATCCGCGCCCTGCAAATGCCCGACGAGGACAAGCGCGAGCGCTCCGACTTCGTCATCGACACCGGCGGTCCGCTGGCGGAAACCCAGCGCCAGGTCGAGCATATTCTTGCTTGTCTCGGACTCGCCGCGGGTCAATAATGGGGTCGTGCGGGAAATCGTATTCGACACCGAGACGACGGGGCTCAACCCGGCCGGCGGCGACCGGATCGTCGAGATCGGCTGCATCGAGATCTTCAACCGGGTCGAGACCGGCCGCCACTTCCACACTTACTTCAACCCCGAACGGCCGATGCCGAGCGAGGCCGAGGCGGTCCACGGGCTGACCAACGTCTTCCTGTCGGACAAGCCGCGGTTCGGCGAGCGCGCCGAGGAACTGCTCGAGTTTCTCGGCGACTGTCCGCTGGTCGCTCACAACGCCAGCTTCGACTTCGGCTTCCTGAACCACGAGCTCGACCTGTGCGGCCGGCCGAGCGTCTGCACCACCCGCATGGTCGACACATTGGTGCTCGCGCGCAGCCGGCACCCGGGCGCCAAGCACAGCCTCGACGCCCTGTGCGCGCGCTTCGGAGTCGATCGCAGCCTGCGCGTCAAGCACGGCGCCCTGCTCGATGCGCAGTTGCTCGCCCAGGTCTATGTCGAGCTGACCGGCGGCCGCCAGATCGGCCTCGGCCTGGTCGCCGACACCGACCGCGCCGAGGTCGCCGTTGGCGGGGCCACGGTCACGGTTCGCGAGCCCCGCGCCGCCCGCCCGCATTCCGCCGCCGCTGAGGAACTGGAACGCCACCGCGCGTTTATCGCTCAGCTGGTCAACCCGCTTTGGGCGCGCTTCGCCTAGGAAAGGCGCGGGCGAGTTGACGGCGGGTTCGGGGCCGCCCTAATCGGCAGCGCCGCCAGCATTTTGGAAAGGAGCCTCGCCAAGTGGACGTTCGGGTCGCGGGTCATCAGGTCGACACCGGGGAATCGCTGCGCGACCATGCCACCCGGCGGATCGAGGAGATCACCGAGAAATATTTCTCCCGGGCGGTCGCCGCCAACGTGACCTTCGGCCGCGGTCCGAACAACGATTTCACCTGCGACATCGTCGCCCCGGTCGCGCAAGGCGTGGTGCTCAAGGCGTCGCACCGGGCGCACGAGGCGCAAATGGCGTTCAACGGCGCCGCGGACCGCATCGAGAAGCAGCTTCGGCGCTACGTGAAGCGGCTCCGCGAGCACAAGGCGAACGGCGAGCCCTTCATCGAGAACGCCGGCTATACGGTGTTCTCGGCGCCGAGCGACGACGACGAGGCGCCCGCGCATCCGACCATCATCGCCGAGACCCGCGCCGACATTCCGGTCGCCAGCGTGTCCGATGCGGTGATGCTGATGGACCTTCGAAACACCAATGCGCTGATGTTCAAGAATTCGGCGTCGGGCGACCTCAACATGATTTACCGACGAGAAGACGGAAACATCGGCTGGGTCGAGCCGCAGGGTTCGTAAGCCCCTTCCCAATCGCGGCTGGCGTGCGATGCACACTCGCCCTTGTTCAGAGTGTACCGATGCAGCTTTCCGAATTCCTCGATTTCGACGCGATCAAGCCCAGCCTTTCGGGAGGCAGCAAGCGATCGCTGCTCCAGCAGCTCGCCGGCCTCGCCGGGCAGCGGCTGGGCATGGAATCGGCCGCGATCCTCGCCAGCCTCTCCGAGCGCGAGCGGCTGGGCTCGACCGGCTTCGGCCAGGGCGTCGCCATTCCGCATGGCAAGATCGAGGGCCTGAGCCAGATCTACGGCCTGTTCGTCCGCCTCGCCGAGCCGATCGACTACAAGGCGCTCGACCGGCAGCCGGTGGACCTGGTGTTCCTGCTGCTGTCGCCGCCCGAAGCCGGAGCCGAGCATTTGAAGGCGCTCGCCGCGATCAGCCGGGTGACCCGCCACGCGGCGACTCTCGAGAAGATGCGCGGGGCGCGTAGCCGGGATGCGCTGGCGGCGGTGCTGATGGGAGCCGATGAGCGCGACGCCGCCTGACCCTGCGATTGGCGAGGAGGCGCATTTCCGGAGCCTCGAGGCGCTCTACCGGTCCGCTCCGATCAACGGCCAGTATCAATCCGAGCTCGCCATCGTCGCTCCCGGCCGTTCGAAGATCCGCTTCCAGGTCGGCGAGGCGAGCTTCCACGCCGCCGGCGCCGCGCACGGCACGATCTATTTCAAGATGCTCGACGACGCCGCTTTCTACGCGGCCAACAGCCTGATCAGCGACCGCTTCCTTTTGACCACCGCGTTCAACCTCCATTTCACCAAGCCGATGCGCGGCGGCGAGGCGAGGGCCGAGGGGCGCTGGATCAGCGGCCGCCGCCGGGTGTTGATCGCCGAGGCCCGGATCCTCGATGCCGAGGGCGACGAATGCGCTCGGGGCACCGGCACCTTCCTGCGCTCCCACATCGCGCTGAGCGGGCTCGCCGGCTACCGTTCGCCTTGATTGTCGGGCGGACGTCATGAGCAACGATCGGATGCCGGCTTCCCTCGAAGCCGCCGGGCTGGTCCGGCGCGCCGAGTCCAGCGGCGATTTCGCGACCATCATCAAGAAGGGCGATCCCGACCGCGGCGCGATCCTGCTGGTGGTCAGCAGCCGGGGCCGCCACGTCGCCTGTCTCGAGCGGATGTTGACCCTCGATGGCGGTTATCAATGGCACCGGGTCGGTCCCTCCGAATCGGCGGGTTCCGATGAAATCCGGGATTTCCTCGCAAAGCGCACCCGGTTCGACGCGGATTTGTGGGCGATTGAACTGGATATCGCGGACGCGGAACGATTCGTCGCTGAAACGAGGTTAACAGGTTGACCACCACGCCGATCGCCCCGACACCGCACCCGTAACAACAAGAGCGGGGGGCATTCTCCAAGCCGAAATGTCGGCGGGAAATGCCACGCGAGACGGGGAACTACCCAAGGGGCCAAAGCGGAAATTTCCGCGAGTGAAGGGCCCGCCAGTTCGGGGCGGTTCACCGCATTTTGCACGGTTTTCATGTTGTCATCGCCCCGTTCAGCGCTGCTGGTGCTTGCTGCGCTCAGCGCCAGCTCGGTTGCTCCCGCCCAGGTTGGGCCGGCCGCCGAGCCCCTGATCTCCTATCCGAACATCACGATCGCCGATTCGGTCGTGTCGGAGGTCCTGCCGCAGCCGAAAGAAGTGCTCGCGCCGTCCGAGGCCGATGAAGCGCCGGTCGCCGACGAGGCTCCCGTTAGCCCGAAGGCCGATCTCGCCTCGCTGGTCGCGCAATTCCGCAGCTCCGATCCCGGCAGCCGCGAGCTCGAGTGCCTGGCGGTCGGAATCTATTTCGAATCGAAGAGCGAGCCGCTGGCCGGCCAGCTCGCGGTCGGCGAAGTCATCGCCAACCGCGCCAATTCCAAAGGCCGCTTCCCGTCGTCCTATTGCGGCGTGCTGTTCCAGCGCAGCCAATTCTCGTTTATCCGCGGCCGCTCGCTGCCGGCCGTGCCGCGTTCGAGCCGCCAGTGGCAGACCGCGGTCGCGATCGCCAAGATCGTCCACAAGGACCTCAAGGATTCGGCTGCGGACGACGCTTTGTTCTTCCACGCCAAGCGGGTGTCGCCGCGCTGGAAGCTGAAGCGCGTCGCGGCGATCGGCAACCACATCTTCTACCGCTAAGCGGCTCCCCAAGGTTCGACGCCGCCAATCGCCGGATTGGCGGCGTTGGCCTTTTGTTCTAACCTGGCGCGATGGACCTCGCGCTCAATTCCCCCTGCTTCGCCGATGCCCCGCCGATCGCCGGCGAGGTCGCTCGCGGGGTGACCCGCCTGCTGTGCCGCCGCGACCTGTTCGCGATCTGCGAGGTGCCGCTCGCCAATGGCCGGCGCGCCGACATGATGGCCATCGACGCCAAGGGCGCGCTGACCATCGTCGAGATCAAGGTCGCCAGGGCGGACCTGGTCAACGACTGCAAGTGGACCGACTATCTCGACTATTGCGACCATTTCTACTGGGCGGTGCCGCCGTTTCTCGCCGCGGTGCTCGACCATGAGCGCTATCTGCCGGGCGCCGCCGGACTGATCGTCGCCGACCGCTACGATGCCGCGATCGTCCGCGATGCGCTCCACCGGCCGCTTGCTCCGGCGCGGCGCAAGGCCGAGCTGCTGCGCTTCGCCCGCCGAGCCGCTCGGCGCCTGTCGGCGCAGATCGACCCGACGCTTGGCGAGGGCAACTAGCCCCCGGAAACTAGTCCAATGCCGAAACTAGCCGATCTTCGGCTTGGCTGCCGCCCTCCGCTTCGCATCCGCGGCTTCGATCAGCTTGAGGAGTTCGCGGGTGCGGGTGTCTCGCTTGGCATAGTCGCGCGCCGAATAGCCGGCGGCCGAATCCGCCTTGTCCGGGTCGGCGCCCAGTTCGAGGAGGGCCTCGGCGATTGCCGCATGGCGGTTTTGGACCGCGACGATCAGCGGCGTTTCGCCCATCCGGTTCGACACATCGACTTTGGCCCCGAGCGTGACGAGCTCAGCGACCGCACCGCTATAGCCGACGCGGGCGGCGGCGATCAGCGGCGTCTCGCCGTTGCGCGCCGCGAGGTTGGGATCGGCCCCCTTGTTGAGGAGAAAGCCGGTCCACAGATCGTCCCGCCGCGAGATGGCGACGATCAGCGCGGTTTCGCCTTTCTCGTCGCGGGCATTGGCGACCGCCGGGCCACGAGCCTCCAGCAGCTCCGTCGCCTCGTTACCATCGCGGTCGCGCACCGCCTGGACGAATTTCTGCCCGTCGAAGCCGCCGCTCTGCGCCCCCCCCGGAGCGGCCAGAAGCAGAGCGGCCAAGGCCGGCGCCGCCAGTTTCAGCCAGTTCATAAGTCGTTGATCCCCAACAGCTCGCGCTTGATCGGCGGGACATAGCAGACCATGGATAAGCTTGCCATGAACAAGACCAGGACATCGTCGAACGAGGCTCCGTTCTGGGAGCGGCCGCTGGCCGAGCTCGACCGCGGCCAGTGGGAAGCCCTGTGCGACGGCTGCGGCCGGTGCTGCGTGCACAAGCTCGAGGACGAGGAAACCGGAATCCTCTATCCAACCAACGTCGCCTGCAAGCTGCTCGACCGCAGGAACGGCCGCTGCACCGACTACAAGAGCCGCAAGAAACTGGTCGCCGACTGCGTGACCCTCGACCGGAAGAGCCTCGGCTCGCTTGATTGGCTCCCGGAAACCTGTTCCTATCGCTTGCGGGCGAACGGAGAGCCGCTGCCGAAGTGGCATTATCTGATCTCCGGGAGCCGCGAGAGCGTCCACGAGGCGGGCCAGTCGACGCGCGGCTGGACGGTCAGCGAGGACGATTCGGGGGACCTTGAATTCCATGTCGTCGAGCGGGCGCTCTGAGCAGCTAGCGGTCCATCCCGGACTGCCGGTTCCTGTCGAGATCCGCCCGGTGCGCGGCGCGCGCCGGCTGCGGCTGCGGTTCGACGAGCGCCGCGGAGTGCTCAAGCTCACCTGCCCGATGCGCACCAGCCGGCGGGCGGCGCTGGCCTGGGCGGCGGAGCAGCGCGAGTGGGTCGACACGCAGCTCGCCGACATGCTCCCGGCCGAGCCGTTCGCCGCGGGCAATCGGATTCCGATCGAGGGGCGCGAGACTTGGCTGGTGTGGGCGCAAGGCGAGCCGCGCCTGCCGCGACGGGACGGCGAGCAGCTGCGCTGCGGCGGGCCGCAGAGCGGCTTCCCGCGGCGCGTCGAGGCCTTCCTCAAGCGGCTGGCGCTGGAGACTCTGTCGAGCGAGACGGCTGGGGCTGCGGCCGCGGCCGGAGTGTCGCCGCGCTCGGTCACCGTCGGCGATGCCAACACCCGCTGGGGCAGTTGCTCGTCCGAGCGGCGCATCCGCTACAGCTGGCGGCTGATCCTCGCTCCGCCGGCGGCTCGCCGCTACGTCGTCGCGCACGAGGTCGCCCATCTCGTCCACCTCGACCACGGGCCGGGGTTCAAGGCGCTCGAGGAGAAACTGTTCGACGGCGACGTCGCCTCGGCGCGGGCGCTATTGCGGCGGGTCGGGCCGCGGCTGAAGCGGATCGGGCGCGGGCACTGAGCGCGGCCCGGG
>NZ_JACCSU010000032.1 GCF_013812825.1 Sphingomonas sp.
GGGTCGGGTTCGCATTGCGCGGCAGCTCGGCCATCTTCAGCCGGGCGATCATGCGCTCGGTGTCGTCTTTCGACTTGTCGTTCGCGACCGCCTTCAGCTTCGCGTATTTCGACGCGTAGCGCTCGACCAGCTTCTTGCGCCGCTCGTTCTTGTTGATCGAACTCAGTTTCGCCATGAGTTATGCCGCCTGCTTCTGTTCTTCCGCCGCCGGGAACGGGAAGTTGAACAGGCGCAACAGCTCGCGCGCCTCCTCGTCCGTCCTGGCGGTGGTGGTGATGATGACGTCCATTCCCCGGACCTTCTCGATCTGGTCGTAATTGATCTCGGGGAAGATGATCTGCTCCTTCAGGCCGAGCGCGTAATTGCCGCGCCCGTCGAACGAGTTCGGATTGAGGCCGCGGAAGTCGCGGACGCGCGGCAAGGCGACGGTCACCAGCCGGTCGAGGAACTCGTACATCCGGTCGCGGCGCAGGGTGACCTTGCAGCCGATCGGCATGCCTTCGCGCAGCTTGAACTGGGCGATCGACTTCTTGGCCTTGGTGATGACCGGCTTCTGGCCGGCGATCGCCTGCATCTCGGCCGCGGCGGCCTCGACCTTCTTCTTGTCCTGGGTCGCTTCGCCGACGCCCATGTTGATGACGATCTTGTCGAGCCGCGGGACCTCGAGCCGGTTCTTGTAGCCGAACTTCTCGGTCATCGCGGGCACGATGCGCTGCTCGTAATCGCCCTTGAGGCGCGGGGTGTAGCCCTCGGTCTTGGCGGCCGGCTTCGCTCCCTTGGCGGCATCCGCCTTGGCAGCCTTGGCCTCGGCCTTGGCGGCCTTGTCCTCGGCCTTCGCCGCGGCGGCTTCATCCGCCCGCGCATCGGCAGCCGGAGCCTCCTCTGCGGGAGCGTCCGCGGCGGGAGCCTCGGCGGCCGGTGCCTCAGGCGTCACTGCAGCTTCGCTCTCGGCGGTTTCGGTAGCCTCGACCGGCTCGTCCTTCACCGCCGTCTCGTCCTTCTGGTCTTTGGGTTTATCAGCCATGGATCAGCTCCCCGGACTTGGCGGCCACTCGGACCTTCTTGCCGTCCTTGGTTTCAAAGCGGACGCGCGTCGGCTTGCCGGTCTTGGGATCGGCGATCGCGACCTTCGACACGTGCAGCGGCGCTTCCCGCCGCTCGAGCCCGCCCTGCGGATTGGTCTGGCTCGGCTTGCGGTGGCGCACGGCGACATTGACGCCCGAGACGATCACCTTGCCGTCCTTGGGCATGGCGCGCACGACGTCACCGGTCTTGCCCTTGTCCTTGCCCGACAGCACGACGACCTTGTCGCCCTTGCGGATCTTCTGGGCCGCCATCACAGCACCTCCGGCGCAAGGCTGATGATCTTCATGTGCTTGCGCGCCCGAAGCTCGCGGACGACCGGGCCGAAGATGCGAGTGCCGATCGGCTCCTCGTTCTTGTTGACCAGCACCGCGGCGTTGGAATCGAAGCGGATCACCGAACCGTCGGGACGGCGGATGTCCTTGGCCGTGCGGACGATCACCGCGCGATGGACGTCGCCCTTCTTGACCCGGCCCCGCGGCGCCGCCTCCTTGACGGAAACGACGATGATGTCGCCGACCCCGGCGGTGCGGCGTTTCGATCCGCCCAGCACCTTGATGCACTGGACGCGCTTGGCGCCGCTGTTGTCGGCAACCTCGAGGTTGGACTGCATCTGGATCATGACTTGGCCTTCTTATCCTTCGCCGGCTTGGCCGAGTCCGCGGCGGCGACGTCTTCCGCCTTGGCTTTCTTGGCCGGAGCCTTTTTCGCCGGAGCCTTCTTGGCCGGAGCCTTCGGGGCCTTGGCCGGAGCCTTCTTGGGCGCCTTCTCCTTGGCCTCGGCCGGAGCATCCTTTTCCGCCGGCGCAGCCGCTTCGGCTTCGGCTGGCTCGGCTTCGGCCGCCTCAGCTTCCGCCGCCGCCGGCTCCGCTGTCACTTCCTCGGCAACCTTGGGTTCCGGCGCCTTCTTCGGCGCCTTCGCTTCCCTGGCCTTGACCGCGGCGGTCGCGGCCGCTTCGGCTTCGTCGGTCGCGCCCTCGACGATCTCGACCGGCGCCGCCTTGGCCTCGCCGATTCGGTCGATCACCGACCAGGTCTTGAGCTTCGAGATCGGCGCGCACTCCTCGATCCGCACCTGCTCGCCCGACCGATAGGAATTGTCCTGGTCGTGAGCATGGTACTTCTTCGAGAGGCGGATGATCTTGCCGTACAGCGGGTGCTTCACCCGCCGCTCGACGCGGACCACCACGGTCTTGTCTGCCTTGTCCGACACCACGGTGCCGGTGAGGACGCGCTTGGGCATCGTCTATAGTCTCCTTACACCTTCGCCGCTTCGGCGGAGGCGCGCTTGTTCGGTTTGGCCCCGCCCGCGGCCCGCTGATTCTGAAGCGTGCGGATGCGGGCAATGGTGCGGCGCACCTCGCGCACCCGCGACGGCTTCTCGAGCTGGTTGGTCGCCGACTGGAAGCGCAGGTTGAACTGCTCGCGCTTCAGGTCGGCCAACTGCTGCTGCAGCTGGTCGTCGGTCTTGACCTTGAGATCGTCGATGACGGCCATCCTCTAGTCCTCCTCGACCAAAGTCTCGCCGAGGCGCGCGACGACCTTGGTCTTGATCGGCAGTTTCTCGGCCGCACGCTCGAACGCGGTCTTGGCCAGCGGGCCTGGAATGCCGTCGAGCTCGAACAGGATCCGGCCCGGCTTGACCCGGGCGACCCAGAACTCGGGGCTGCCCTTGCCCGAGCCCATCCGCACTTCGGCCGGCTTGGAGCTCACCGGAACGTCCGGGAAAATCCGGATCCACAGGCGCCCCTGGCGCTTGATGTGGCGCTGGATCGCCCGCCGGGCGGCTTCGATCTGGCGCGCGGTGATGCGCTCGGGAGCCATCGCTTTCAGGCCATAGGCGCCGAAGTTCAGCTCGGTCCCGCCCTTGGCGTTGCCGTGAATCCGGCCCTTGAAGGCCTTTCGGAACTTGGTGCGCTTGGGTTGCAGCATGTGTCAGGTTCCTTAGCGGCTACGGTCTTCGCGGGCCGGGCGGACTCCGGAGGTCTGGGCCTCCATCATCAGCCGGTCCTGGGCGAGCGGGTCGTGGCCGAGGATCTCGCCCTTGAAGACCCATACCTTGACCCCGCACACGCCGTAGGCGGTGTGGGCGGTGGCTTCGGCGTAATCGACGTTGCCGCGCAGCGTGTGCAGCGGCACCCGGCCCTCGCGGTACCATTCGGTGCGCGCGATCTCGGCGCCGCCGAGACGGCCCGCGCAGGTGATTCGAATGCCCTCGGCACCAAGGCGCAGGGCGGACTGAACCGCGCGCTTCATCGCCCGGCG
>NZ_JACCSU010000039.1 GCF_013812825.1 Sphingomonas sp.
GGCCGGGACGCGGCGGGGCCCGGCGGGGTCCCTGCATTGCGCCAAACGCGTCCCCGCCGAAGCCGCGGCGGCAGGTGCGGGCAAAAGGGCGGCCGTAAGGCGCCCGGAGCCGAGCTCGGATGCTGAACAAATATGGCACCGGACCGGCCAAAGGGTCTAACTGTCGTTACGCACCGTCAATTCCGACAACATGTCGACCTTGAAAGCGTTTTGCACTTTGCGGGAATGTACCCGCGACAGGAGGCTAAAATGGTCTTTGATAAGACCGATACCAAGCTCAGCAATTTCATCAACGAGGCGTCACCTCAAGATCTCTCCGCAATTGCTTCGCAGCTGTTCAGCCGGGTCGGAAGCCTAGACCAGCGTGAGCAGGAGCGCTTCATCCAGGATGTCCAGCGCGACCCGCAGGCAAAGCGCGTCTTTGAGAAGATGCAGAGTTTCACGAGCTAGACTTAATCGCCTGATCCCATAGCGCGGGCTGGGAAACTGGCCCGCGCTTTTTTGTTACCCGGCGCCCGGCCGAAGGGAGCGCCGAGGCGCCAAGCTGGGTCGGGCGCCAGTAAACCATGAGAGCCGGTCGCCCGAGCAGGACCGCGTCACCCCCCAGTCGATCTATGCAAGCAATCCCCGCAATCCCACCCGACCAGAGCTCTGGTTAAAAGCGAATAGGGCATTCGGCCAAATAGATCGCCCGGCCCAATAATATGCAGATCAGGAACTCTGGGGCGCTTGGTTCGCTTCGTGCTTGTTGTCGCCGCAGTCCCTTTGCAGCTCGCGTAGACGGTCGAAGAGGGCTTCCGATGAGTTGGTCATTTGTTCTTTCCTTTGCTGGCGAAAAAAAAAGAGGTCCCGAAAAGACCCCGGACGCACGAGGCGCCCGGGGGTAAGTTGTGGTTTCACCGCTGCGGGGTGCTGCCGCCCATTCCCGCGGCCCCCGCCTCGACCGCGGCGAGCAGCGTGTCGTTGGCGAGGTGGCTGTAGCGCATGGTCGACTGGTGGTCGGCGTGACCCAAGATGCGACCGACGGTGAACAGGTCAATCTTGGCATTGATCATGAACGACGCCGCCGAGTGGCGAAGGTCGTGGATGCGAACGTCCGCCATGCACGCGTCCACCCGCGCAGTGTCCCACGCCCTCTTGATGTCCCGGAAGGGCAGACCGGTTTCCAGGTTCGGCAGAAGGTAGGGACAGCCCGGCAGCCGAGGCAGGGAGTGGATGACCTCGATCGCCGCCTGCGACAGCGGCACGTGCCTCGCCTTGCCCGTCTTCGACATTGGAACGAGCCACGAACGCCGGTCGAGGTCGACGTGCTGCCACTCGGCCTGGAGCAGCTCGGACTTGCGCGCGCCCGTCAGCAGCAAGAGCTGGATGATGGGCTTGAGCTGGGGCTGGCCTGATCGCTCTGCGGCTCGCAGCAACCGGGCGGCCTCGGCGGCCGTCAGATAGCGGTTGCGGGCGTTCGAGAACTTCCGGCGCGGCAGGCCCCGAACCGGGTTGCGGTCGCCCCCCGGGATGGACCACTGCCGCGCCAGCTCGAACGACCGGCCGAAGACGGCGCGGATCTTCTCGACCGTGGCCGGCTTGAGCCCCTCGTCGGCTTTCTCGGCGAGCCATTTGGCCACTTCCTGTGGGGTGATCTCGTTCAGCCGCATCCGCCCAAACCTGGGGAGCAGGTGCTTCGTGATGATGCCGGCAACGCTCCACCAGCTCCTCTGGTAGGTCTTGGCGTGGGCGATGTGCTGCTCGGCGAGCAAAACGTATACTGGAACCGCCCGCTTCTCGGTTTTGGCGGCCAGTGGATCGCCGCCGAGAACGACCTCGGACCGCAGGCGACGGGCGGCCTTGCGGGCCTGTTCGACACTGATCTCCGGGAAACCGCCGAGTTTGATTTGCCGCTGCTTGCCGCTGCCGTCCTGGTATCGGAGGTAGAACGTTGCGCCGCCGGAGGAGCGCTTCTCGAACACCAGCCCGATGGGATCGCCGATGTTCCAGTAGTCCGTTTTGAGCTTGCCCGGCTGGCAAGTGGCCGCGAGGCAGAATGCGTGGTCGAGCTTAACCTTCGGCATGGAATTTTCTCCTTAAAGTTTGTTGACTCCCGGGCGCGCCGACGCGATCGGAAACGGTCAAATGTGTGTGACCCAGCAGGACTGTGGGTGGACGGCCGCGCAAACGACCGCCCTTCCCCCTGCTGTTTGTGTTTAGCTAGCTCGCGATCACCTCCTTGACGCTCACGGAGATGCATCCCGCCGGCCAGTCGATCGCATCGGCAATTTCTAACTGGGCCCGTTCCACAACGGCCTGCTGGGATGGGGTCAGGGAGCTGCCCGGACTTGGCTTTTTGAGTAAGAAGAGAAGATCGCCCTCGTCGATGCGTTCAAGCCTCTCGACCTCGCGCCGCGCAACCTTCGCGGAGACGTTAGGGTAGCAGCCGATTTTGTGCCGCCGCTGATTGCCGTCTTCGTCCCGGTAAGGGAATGCGAACGTCTTGCGGCCGCTGGAGCGGACTTCGAGGATTAACTCGGAATCCGTATCCGGATAATCGACTTTCCTCTTGTTGGATGGGCAGTCCGCTTGTGCGACAAACTCTTCGGTGATGAACGTGTACGGCATCATGGGAACTTTGGGCATGGGGATAATCCTTCATTGCTTTGCGAGGCGGCGCTAAGACCCGGCCACCTCTTGGGTTGCTGTTCGATGTTTCGATGGTCGCGACTTGGCGCGCGCCCTTGAGTGGCAGTCAGGCGCTGGCAAAGCCGATGCGTTTCTTGGGGTTGCCGCTCGCCGGTGGAGGGATGGGGCAGCGACCGCGGCAAAATTCGCGGCGACCGCCGGACCGACCGGCGCCGGTGCGGGCCGTTTAGGAAGTTGGCCACTTTTGCTGCCCCTCCCTCCCCCGACCGGCGCTAATCGAACGACCGCCGACGCTGCGTCGACGCCTCCTCTCCATCGTCGTTCGCTTCCTGGTCCGACGGGTCGTCAGCTTCTCGGAGCGATGGGTCGTCGGCTTCGTCGCCCGAAGCTTCCTCTTCGTCTTCCCTTGTCGCGACGCGCCACTTGTTGAGGCCGTTGATCCGCTTGGGCGGGCCCAGGTGCTCGCGGAGAAAGGCACCGCACTCGCGGCATTGGGCGTTCGTGGGCTTGTCGATGCCGATCAAACCGAGCAGCTCGATCGGCGTCACGGCCGGCATTCGCGACCCGCGTTTCTCGGACAGGTCGAGGTGAGCCATCAGCAGTTCGGCCACGACGCTGAGGGTTCGGTGACCCTGGTTCTGGTCGTCCAGCAGTCCGTCTTCTTCCTTGGTCAGCCACCACTCGGCGCCCGCGCGATATTCCACCGCTAGCTGAGCAAAGATCTGCTGCATGTCGATGCCGTGTTGGTAGTTGATGTCGACAAGCGGGATCACCCAAAAACGCGAGTTCCCAGTTTCATCGACGAGGAAGTCGTGCCGGTTCACCGTGGCCGCAAACACTGTCCTGCGGGGGTATTCCGCAGGTAAGCGATCGTATGGCCTTCTGATCTTGTCGAAGTTACTGGTCAGCACTCCTTTGATCCGCGCCACATTCTTCTTGAACGAGCTGTCGAGCTCGCCCAGCTCGCAGATCCAGTGGGCGACCGCCCCCAGAATGCTGTCCTTGTTGTAAGCGTCCAGGTGGTGATCCAGCTTGACGACCGCGTCGCGAAGCGCCGGATCCGACACGAGCGAGGCGACCCACTGGGTCTTGCCGAGATTCTGTGGCCCCTGCAGGGTGAGTACGCCTCGGCATCTGAAACCCGAAGGCTTCAGCGCCGCGGCCGTGGCGCTGAGCAGCCATTTTCGCACAAGGATGCGCTTTAGTACGGCCGGGTAATCCGGTGCCTCGGTTAGGGTGGCAAAGAGGTCCGGCAGCCGATCCACCCCGTCCCAGGGCGCGCTGTCGATCCACTCTGCGACCGGGTTGTAAGCATTTTCGTCGGCGAGGACCTCGATGAAGTTGCCCACTAATCCCGTCGGCAAACCTGTCTCGGCGACAAGGCTGATAACGTGCGCGAGTGACACATTATCGAGGTTCTCTTCGGTGCCTCGATGCGTCGGCATCCGTATCTCGGCCTTTTTCTTGATCACATTGTAACGGGCGACGATCCCGGCCGAGGCCAGCAGATGCCTGAGATTGGCGATCGTCATCGGCGGCACGTTGCCCGCCTGCGGCTGATCAGGAAAAGACCGCCACTCTAAGCGACCCATTCTGATCGCCCGACCGGGGCCGTTCTCGAGCGCCTCGCCAGGGGTAGGGTGGGACTGCTCGGTTTGGACAACCGCCTGGCTGGCTGGCCTTCTATCATTAGGCCATTTGATCCGAATACCGGCAGGTTTGATGCTCGGGCGGGACGAATGCGGCGACCGATCGCCGCCCTCGCCTGCATTGTCTTCTTCCCCGGCGTTATCACGGGCGCGGGGGTCTTCAATTGTCGTCGGTACCTTGGATTCCTTTTGGGTAGTTACGTCAAGCTTCAATACAGCCTCCATACGTCCACAACTGGACGCATGAAATTATACTTCGTTTTCAAGAGTTTGCAAGTAACGCGCAAATCACGGATTGGCATAACTCTTGCCTTACTTGCGGAATTACTTCTAGATCATTCTTTACACGTTTCCTACGCAAAGTACTTAAACTAGCTTGTCTTTCTAATTAGCTTGGGGAGAGCCTCCCGCAGCATGTCAGAAAACAAGCTGCCGCTCGCTCGTCCCCGTTTACGGGCGGAAAGTAGCGACCACCCGCACATCCGCCCGGCCGCCGACGCGCAACGCCATCCCAATTTGCCGCCGGACGTTATCCCTCGCCTGTCGCTTCGCCACCTGCACAAGCGCTTCGCCCTGCGCCTGCTTCAGGAACGCGCGGCGGGCGGTTGCATAGTTGAGCTTGCTCAGCGCATCGACTTCCGACTGGTCGAACGTGATCAGCCCGCCGTTGATCGTCCGCGCACCCTCCGGCTCGAAGGCGACGTCACCCATCGTCAGCGGCGGCATGCTGACGGTGACGACCGCGGCTCGCGCATCGAAGCTTACGTCGTCCTGATCCAAATCCGACATGTCGACGTAATAGCCGACCTGGGCGGGCACGATCAGATCCTGCCGCCCGTCGAGGAACAGGAAGCCGTCGCGCTCCACCGACACTGCCGCGACGCCTTTGTACGAGTAGACCAGCAGCCTGTTCTCGGCACGCAAGCTCTCGACCGCCGCAGACAGCACGCGCCTGGTGTCGGTGGTGAAGAATCCACTGTGCTCGACCTCCGTCTCGAGGAGCTCGCGCGGCGCGAGACTCCAGCCGACGATGCCGGCCGCGAGGTGTGTGCCCGCGAGCAGGTGCCATGTCTTAAGTTGTGCCATCGTCAGTCTCCACCTGCGCAGAATAGGCGCGGCACAGGGACAGCAGCTCGGGGTCCGTGCCATCGGCGTCCTGGACGAACATCACGCAGGCCCAGCCGTCGTTTCCGATGCAGAAGGTCAGCTCGGTCCAGCCGCCGTGGCGCTCCAGCCAGTCGTGGTGCGGGTGGAACTGGGGCGAGCCGAACCGGGCGCCGTCGAGGGGGTTGACCAGGGGCGAGAAACCGACCGCCTCGACGATCGCCCTCTCGCTGTCGTGCGGACCGACGATCAACAGGTATGTCAGGTCGAGTAGGTCGGTCGCCGCCCACTCGTGGACGCGGTCGGCGAGCAGCCTCCTGAGGGCCGGATCGACGGGCGCGCTCGTTGGTGCCGCGGCGATGGCCGCAGCGGTGTAGTAAGACAACATGGTGCGTTCCTTTCGGGCATGAAAAAGGCCGCTCGCGGCGGCCGGGTCAGGGATGGGTTGGAAGATCAGGCGTGCTGGGGCGCGTACGTGGCGCAGAACTCGAGGAAGTTCCGGTGTATGCCGGCCGCCTTCTCGACGATCACCACGTGGGTGAAGTCGGCCGTGAACTCGAACGTGAGCTCGTAGGCGAATCCGTGGTCCTCGATGACGTCGAAGCCGGGGCTGTAGTCCGGGTCGCCGTGCCAGGTGCCGTCGCCGGGATTCTGGAAGACGCTGAAACCGAGGGCATCCTCCACCCATGACGGCGGATCGCGGGGCTGGACGACGACGAACCGGGCCGCGCCGGCGAGCTCGCCGCCGAGCTGGTCGCGCCTGGTGGCGAGGAGGCCCTTCAGTCGGCCGTCGATGGGCAGGGTCAGGGCGCGCGCTAGGGCGGCCCCGCTGGATAGCGAGAGCATCTCATTTCTCCGTGGTGTGGGGGGCCGCCGCCGAGGGCGGGAAGCTCGGGCGAGCTCCATATAAGATGCTGCTTTTTGCGCGCCGCGGACCGATGACGGCGTCTTACGTTTCGCCTAGAGCGGAGCCGAAAGGGGTCCAAGATGGCCGGGATGCGGGAAATGGCGCTGGGGATTGCGCTGACACTGCGTGGTGGCACCGCCCCCAACCCCTTGCCGATCGAATTCTGGGGCTACGCGCCGGCGGACGCGGCTCAGCTGTTGAAGTACGTCATCGACGAGTGTGCGGACGCACAAATTGCCTTAGACGAAGTCCGAACGGACCCTGTGGTCGTCCACGAGCTGACCGGCAGCAAGACGGAGTTCGGCGTCGCCCATCGCGACGTGACGATCGCCGCCGACAGCCGATGCGTCGGTCGCATGGACTTGTACCGCGCTGATCTAGGAGCCGTGCGCTGAACGTCTGTCCGCCATGCACGCCTCGCGACCCGTAATTTGAGCGGCGAGCGGCTAAGGGGTCCCCAACAATCTAGGGGTCAATCTACCTGCAGCCCTATTCCTCGCTAAAGAAATCTTCATCGAGCTTCTTGATCGCGATGGCCCGGTCCAGTCGGACGCCCACGTCGTGCTCGACCATCAGCTCGGTCAATCTTTGTCCGTCGATTAGGATCACTCTTTGCGGAAGGTGCTTCGCGTATGCCACGGCGTTGGCACTGAACGACGACGTGGTCACGAATACACCTTTGGTGGCACCGAATCCCACCAAGCTCCCAACAAACCCTTGAATTTCGCTCCGGCCCACGCCGACGTGCGCCGCATACCGCTTTGCCTGAATATAAATTCGATCCAGCCCAAGCCGGTCCTCGTCGATGACGCCATCGACGCCGCCGTCCCCGCTTTTTCCTAAACGCTGTGCCGCGTTCTCGTGCGAGCCGCCGTATCCCATCGCGACCAGGAGATCGACGATAACACGCTCGAAAAAGGTCGGGCTGTTGTCCAGGATTCGTTGCAGGAGATCGGCTCGAAGCGCGGACTGCAAAACATTTTGTGCTGCCTCGATTTGCTCTTCAGGAGTAGCTTGCTCGCGACCGAGCTGAAATCGCGGACCGAGCCAAAGCGGGTCCCTTTCGCCCTCCCGCCTGTTGTTGAGTCGGACCGATCATAGCTTCCGTACCACGGTACGGAGCCAACAGGTCAAACGCCGAAGGAATTGATTATCGGGCAGGCGCCGGATGATCCTGCGCCGCATTCCTTGGCAAGCCGTTGAAGGGCGTCCCGAGCTCGCTTCAGCTCGGCAATCTTTTCGTCGAGCGCCTTGACCCGCGCGCGTGCCAGCTCCCGGGCGCGGGGCCTGTCATCAGTGGCGTCAAGCTCCAGCAGCTCTCTGATTTGCTCAAGGGTGAAACCCGCCGACTGTGCCTGGCGTATGAAGCGCAAGCGACGGACATCCTCTGACCCATAGCGGCGGAATCCGCCGTCGCGCGTTGGCTGCTCCAACAACTTCTTGCGCTGATAGAAACGGATCGTCTCGACGCCGACGCCGCCAGCCGCGGCAAGCTTTCCGATGGTCAACGAATTTAGACCTTGACTCTGTACCATAGTACAGAACCTATATGAGGACCGACAAGTTTTCAAGGAGCTTCAAAATGTCGGACATGGCCAGCCACCCAACCGCCTCGAAGAAGGCTGTCATCCACCGCATGGTGATGGCGAATCATACGTGCCCTTACGGCATCAAGGCCAAGGCCCTTCTGAAGCGCGCCGGCTACGAGGTGGAAGACCACCATCTTACGAGTCGCGAGCAGACGGATGCTTTCAAGGCTGAGCATGGCGTCGCAACGACCCCGCAGATATTCATCGGCGGCGAGCGCGTCGGCGGCTATGACGACCTCCGCCGCTTCCTTGGTAAGCGCGTCGCCGATCCCAAGGCCACAAGCTACCGCCCGGTTATAGCGCTGTTCTCGATGACCGCTCTCTTGGCCGTGGCGGCCAGCTATGCCGTCACTGGAGACATTCTGACGGTCCGTGCGGCTGAGTGGTTCATTGGCTTCTCGATGGTCGTCCTGGCGCTCTTAAAGCTCCAGAACATCGAGACGTTCTCGACCATGTTCCTCAACTACGATCTGCTCGCCAAGCGCTGGGTGCCCTACAGTTACATCTATCCGCTCGCGGAGGGAGCTGCAGGTGTCCTGATGGTTGCGGGAGCGCTCACTTGGCTGTCAGTTCCGATTGCGCTGATCATCGGTACGATCGGGGCCGTTTCGGTCTTCAAGGCGGTCTACATCGACAAGCGCGAACTGAAATGCGCATGCGTAGGTGGCTCCAGCAATGTGCCGCTTGGCTTCGTTTCACTCACTGAAAATCTGATGATGGTAGGGATGGCAATCTGGATGGCCACCGCCTCCATCAGCATGGCCGGCATGTGAGGGCGCAGAGTGTCACTCGGAACACTTAACCCAGGCAGCATGTTGAACCGCGGAGCCGATGAGCGCATATTCTCAACAGATGAGCATTCGTAAGCTCTTTGCGATCTTGGTCGCCGTTGCGGTGCTCTTTGCCCCAGGCCTGACGAGTGCCAGCTCGGCATATGCCGCAGTGCCCAATCATCATGCGCAGATGATCGACAAGGGTCACTGCGATCCAGCAATGGATCTGAACCAGGATGACCCGGCCGTGATGACGTGCTGCGTCGCTGTGTGCATGGCTGTTGCGGTTACCCCTTCGGCCTTGCCAACGGCCAAGCCGCTGCTCGGCAGCGTGCCTGTGGCCGGTTTGCAGGAGTTTCAGACGGGCATTCCTCCAGAGATTGCCACTCCCCCTCCACGAGCTGCGTGAAATCGAGACCATTCATTCGATTTCACGGAGTTAGACATGAACAAGATTGTGACAGCGATCGCGCTTGCGGTTGCACTTCCAAGCGTTGCCAACGCCCAAGTTCCTCAAGCGCCCGCCAAGGGTGCTCAGATGAAAGAGATGTGCGCCTGCTGTGAGGGCATGGCCGGCATGTCCGGCAGCAGCCGCGGGTCCTCGTCAAAGGCGCATCAAGGGATGGGTGCCGGGCACGCGGGCCACAACATGTCGCAGCAGGGCGGCAAGGCCCCTGCTGCCGACGCGCACCAAAACCAAAAGCGCTAAGCAAGTCTGAAGGCCGGCGAGGGGCTTCAACCGCTCGCCTGCGTCACCGCTGGTGTCTCATCAGGAGCTATCATGTATAAAGACTTCGCTTTGAAGCGGCGCGATTTTCTGCGCGCTGCGGCGATCGGCGGTGCCGGCGCAGCTATGACCGGGCTCAAGCCCGCCTGGGCGCAGACGGTGAGCCATGGCTCCGCCGGAAAGGGCTTTACGCCCCTGACTGGCAACAACATCAATCTTGCGGTGGCAAGGACCGCGTTCAACGTGAACGGGCGAGCCGGCCACGCAATCGCCATCAACGGAACCATCCCCGCCCCATTGATCCGCCTTCGTGAAGGGGAGCGAGTCCGTATCGCCGTTCAGAACCATTTGGACGAGGACACCTCTATTCACTGGCACGGCCTCATCCTGCCGTTTCAGATGGACGGTGTGCCAGGGGTCAGCTTCCCCGGCATCAAGGCTCACTCCACCTTCACTTATGAGTTTCCGCTGAAGCAGGCCGGCACCTACTGGTACCACAGCCACAGCGGGCTCCAGGAGCAGATCGGCCATTACGGACCGCTGATCATTGATCCGGCCGGATCGGACCCGATCACATCCGACCGCGAGCATGTGATCGTGCTGTCCGATTGGAGCTTCATGCACCCGCACACGATTTTCACCCGCCTGAAGCAGGAGGGCGGCTTCTTCAATCGCCAGAAGTTGACGCTCATGGACCGGCTGAGCGGCAAGGTCGACCCGATGACGCCGGAAGAGCGGGACATGTTCGCCCGCATGAGGATGGACCCGACCGACATCTCCGACGTGACCGAGGCCGCCTACAAGTTCCTGATCAACGGACACAGCCCGCAGGAGAATTGGACGGGGATATTTCGGCCGGGCGAACGGGTGCGCCTAAGGATCATCAATGCGGCGGCCCAGACCACCTTCAACCTGCGCATCCCAGGGCTGCCGATGACGGTCGTCGCGACAGACGGGATCGAGGTCCGGCCGGTCGAGATCGACGAGTTCCAGATCGGCAACGCCGAGACCTATGACGTGATCGTCCAGCCGCAGGACCGCGCTTACAGCTTCGTTGCCGAGACGATCGATCGCTCAGGAATGGGCGTCGCGACCCTCGCGCCGCGGGCCGGAATGCGCGCGGCAGTTCCACCGCTTCGGGAACGGCCGACCCTCGGCATGAAGGACATGGGCATGGGCCACTCGAGCGGCGGCGACGCCGGCGCAATGCCGGGCGGTTCAATGGACCGTTCCGCCCACGGGGGAGGGGCTGCGCCAGCGGCCGCCAGCGCCGGGCCGCCAATGGACCATTCCGCTCACGGGGGAGCAGCCGCGCCAGCAGCCGCGACGGGTGCGCCTTCAGCCCCGGCAATGGACCATGGCAACATGGACATGCGCGACAAGTCCAAGGTCGACTTCCCGGTCGGCGTCGGCGTCGACATGATTGCACCGATGCCTATGGATCGGGTCGGCGATCCCGGCATTGGGCTGGACGATGTCAGCCATCGCGTTCTGACCTACCGCGACCTCGTCTCGCTGAAGCCCCGCACCGACCAGCGGGCGCCGACGCGGATGATCGAGATCCACCTGACCGGCAACATGGAACGGTTCATGTGGTCGATGGACGGGCAGCAGCTCTCCGAGAACCCGGAGCCCTATCGGTTCGCGCGCAAGGAGCGGGTGCGGATGCGGCTGATCAACGACACGATGATGACGCACCCGATGCACCTGCACGGGCATTTCTGGGAGATCGTCAATGGCCATGGGTCGCACCAGCCGCTGAAGCATACGGTGAGGGTGCTACCCGGCGGGTTCATCGACCTCGACCTTACCGCTGATGCGCCTGGCGACTGGGCGTTCCACTGCCACCTCCTCTATCACATGCACGCAGGGATGATGCGGATCGTGACGGTCCGGCCGCTCGAGGGCGAGGCGGCATGAAGACGATCCTTGCCTTCCTGCTCGCTGGGGCAGCGACGCCGGCGCTTGCACAGCAAAGCGGCCAGCCCGCGCCAGCCGCTCCGTCAAGCAGCGCAACCTGCACACCGGAACATGCGGCCGCGGGTCATTGCACCCTGCCAGCTCCGGCACCGCAGAAGCCCGCCCCAGCACCGCCGGCAAGCGGCGCCACCTGCACGCCGGAGCACGCGGCCGCAGGTCATTGCACGCTTCCCGCTCCTGCTCCGCAGGCGGCCCCCACAGCTCCACCAAGCAGCACCATCTGCACCCCCGAGCATGCTGCGATGGGGCACTGCACCTTGCCGGCGCCGGCGCCGCAGCCGCCAGCGACTCCACCGAGCAGCGCCACCTGCCTCCCGGAGCACGCCGCAATGGGCCATTGCACCCCCGCTGCGGCAGCAACACCTCCTGTTCTGCCACCTCCGCCAGCTGCTTTGTCCGGACCCGAGCACGCGGCGGATGGCGTCTACGGCACCCCCTCAATGGCCGAAGCCCGGGAGGACCTCCGCCGCGAGCATGGCGCTCTGCCGGCATACAAAGTCTTCTTCGATCGCATCGAAACACGCGTTCGCGACGGCAGCGACTCTTATGTGGTCGAGGGCGAAGCCTGGTACGGCGGGGACATCGACAAGCTGTGGGTCAAAACAGAGCTGGAAGGCGAATGGGGCGAAGGAGTCGAGGGTGCCGAGCTCCAGGGCCTGTGGAGCCATGCCATCGATCCCTGGTTCGATGTGCAGGCGGGCGTCCGCTACGACCCGAGGAAGGGGCCCGACCGAGCGCATCTGGTGCTCGGAATCCAAGGCCTCGCTCCCTATTGGTGGGAGGTCGACGGAGCGGTCTTCCTGTCGAACAAGGGAGAAGTCACAGCACGCGCCGAGGCGGAGTATGACCTGCGGATCACGCAGAAGCTGATCCTGCAGCCTCGCGCCGAGGTGGATCTCTCGCTGCAGGATATACCCGAGCTCCACATAGGAGCCGGCCTGACCAGTGCCGCCATCGGGGCCCGGCTGCGTTATCAGGTGACGCCGCTTGTCGCCCCCTATGTCGGTGTCGAATACGAGCGGGCATTTGGCGACACCCGCCGTTTCCTCCGGGAGGAGGGGGAAAGTGCTGGTGGCTTCAACCTGCTGGCGGGAGTGCGGGTATGGTTTTGACCATTCCCACGCATCGCTTCACACCCCTGATGCGCCTGCTCCTAGTCGTAGCGGTGCTTCTTATTGCGGGCCTGTCTCTTTCGCCGCCGGCGCAAGCCCACGAGCAGCATCGAAAGCAGCAGCAACTTGCTGCGCAGCAGGCCGCCGCCGCGAAACAGCGGCAAGCCGCAGCAGCGGGCGAGATGACCGCCGATCAGATGCACGAAACTATGGGCGAGATGATGATGGAGCCGGCCAAAGACCGATCCCAGATGTCACTTGCCGAGCGGGTGCTTGACTGGCTTGGGCGCTTCCATCCGATCATCGTCCATTTCCCGATCGCCTTTTTCCCAGCGGCGCTGTTCACGGCCATTGTCGGGCGCAGGCGCCCGGCCTTCTCCGCGCCTGTTCAGTTCCTCGTTGTCGCTGGCGGCATAATCGCACCGCTCTCGGCCCTCCTGGGCTGGTTCAACGGCGGCTGGGTTCTCTCGGATGCGGACCCGCTGCTTGCTGTTCACCGTTGGTTGGGGACCGGAATCGGCTTAGGCGGCCTGTTGCTCGGCATCTGGGCATGGCGGCGTCCGTGGGAGGACCGCGGCGCAGGAATGATCGTGGCGCTCACGGTGATGACGATCGCCATCGCAGTGCAGGGCTGGTTCGGCGGAGCGCTAGTCCATGGCGCCGAGCATCTCAACTGGTGAGGAGGGAAGAGGAAATGAGGAGAAGGCTTTTCATCCGAGCGAGCGTGGCCACGGCGCTTGTCTGGGCCTCGGCTGCCGCCGCACACGACTTCTTCCTTTTGCCCCAGCAATTCACCACGGCTCGCGCAGGGAGTGTCCCCTTCCAGGCTACTGTCGGCTCGAGCTTTCCGACGCCCGAAAATGTTGTCACCACCGACCGGCTGGAACGCGTCCACGCCGTCGGTCCGGGCAATCCTGTCGTTGGGATCGTCGGGGTCGGGGCCAAGGCGCTGAACCTCCAGCTGCTCAGCGCCCGCAGAGGCCTCAGCGCGGTGGGCGTGACCACGAGGCCGCGCGACGTCGAATATGGAGAGGATCGCATTCCCTTGATCCTCGGCGAGTATCGAGTCCTGCCGAAGGCAGCCGCGGCCGTCGAAGCGCTGCCGCGCCCCCGCACCTGGAAAGTCTCGTCACGCCGCTTTGCCAAGACCTTCGTCTGCGTTGCGACCTGCGGCGACCGATCGGCGGCCGAACGCTCGTTCGGAGCGCATCTCGAGTTCGTCGGCCGCCGCTCGTCGGCCGGCCACTTCCGGCTCCTCGCGCGTGGCAAGCCGCTCGCCAACTACCCCGTTGACGTCGTCGGGGCCGACGGCAAGCGCCGGCATCTCAAGACCGATGGACGCGGTGACATCCACCTCCCCGGGAAAGCCCGGGGAATGACCATGCTGTTCGCAGCGAAGCTCGAGCCGCCCGTGGGCGCCGGACGGTTCACTCTGGACCTCACCTCGCTGACCTTCAGCAGGACCTAATTTGAGCGGGGGCTCGAACAAACCATGAAGGAGGAGACGATGAGAAAGACACTTCTGATGAGCGCCGCCAGTGCGATGGCGCTGCTGATCGCCGCCTGCGGCACCAATGAAGAAGCCGCCCAGAACGAAACGGTAGCGGCCAACGACATGAATACGGCGATGGCTGACCCGAACAATCCGTTCGCCCAGGTTGAAGGGCAGATGCACCAGGCAATGATGGCTGCCGTCGGAGCCGACCCCTCCGAGACCTGGATCCGCAAAATGATCGAGCATCATAGAGGCGCAGTCGCAATGTCCGACGTCGTTCTCGCGCGAAATCCCACCCCGGAGGTGCGAGCCATGGCCGAGAAGACGAAAACCGATCAGACAAAGGAGATCGGCGTGCTTGAGGCGATGCTGAGGCCGGACGAAACAACCGCGGCAACTCCTGCCACCGAAGCACCCGCGGCGCAGACTGCACCACGACCCGCAGCGGAGTCGCGCCCGAGGACAGCCGAGACAAACACGACGAAGCCTGCATCGAAGCCTGCGCCGAAGCCTGCACCGAAACCTACGCCTGCACCGGAGTCTAACTCTACTGCGACATGCACAGCTGAGCACCGGGCGTTGGGGCACTGCTGATCAGCAGGCTATGATGTGCACAACATGGGATTGGGACAGGGCGAAGGAGACTAGCGGATGAAAACGTCCAACGTGCGCGCCTCGGCGCCGATCGCTGCCTTCGCCCTGCTCCTCGGCTGTGCCCAACCGGCCCCGCCGGCCGCATCTGAACCACTGGCAAGGCCTGGGGCCGCAACGTCAAACCTCGCTTGGTCGAAACCGGCTGGTGGGTCCACCGTGGGCGGGCCCGTCAACGAGCTCGTCTTCCACTTTTCCCCGCCCGCACGGCTGGGCGAAGTGATTGTCACAGGGCCGGATGGAACGATGCCGATGATGGTTACAGCGGTGGGGGAGGTCGAGCATTACTCCCTCCCCGTTTCCGGGCTCGAGTCCGGCCGGTACGCTGTCGCCTGGAAAGCCACTGCGGGCGGCGTTGCCTACACCGGTAGCTTCGTTTTCCAAGTCAGATGATCTTCGTCGCCTCGGGGCCGCTCACCGGCCGCAACATGTCCGCATAAGCCACTAGGAGCCCGCGCCGAAATGCGAACCCGAGTCATAGCCCGCAAAACACACAAGTGGCTGGGCTTACTCGTGGGGCTGCAGGTGGTGATCTGGTCGCTCACTGGCCTCTATATGACGGCCATCCACCTCGACATCATCCACGGCGATCATCTCATACGTGAGGCGCACCCGAAACCCGCGGATGTTTCGCAACTCCGTGATCCGGTCGCTGTCGCGGCCAATTATGGCGGAGAGGGCGCCCGTCTCACCTGGGTTCGAAACCGGCCCGCCTATATTGTCACGACTCCAACGGGCGAGAAGGTTGTGGATGCCGTCAGTGGCAGGCCAGTAGCGCCGGCGAACGAAGCTGAGATCCGCTCGAATGCGGAGTCCACCTACACCGGCAACAAAGCGATTGCGTCGGTCGCGCTGATCACCGAGATCCCGGGCGAAATTCGCGGGCGCACGCCGCCGCTCTGGCGCGTCGAATTCGATCACTGGAACAAACCGACGCTCTATTTTTTGCCGACCACCGGCGAGCTCGTTACCCGACGGCACGAGCTCTGGCGCATCTTCGATTTCTTCTGGATGCTACACGTTATGGGCTACGAGGATCGCGACAACGTCAACAACCCGCTGATTCGCGTTTTCACCTGGGGAGCCCTGCTGGTGGTGCTCTCCGGCGCCTGGCTGCTCCTCTACTCTTTCCACAGAAAGAAGAAGGCGGCGCGCGCGTGAAGATCAAATCGATCTGGCTGCGCCGAATTCATAAATGGGTCGGCCTTGTCATCGGCCTGCAGTTCCTGCTCTGGGCGATCAGCGGCACGGCGATGGCCTTACTTGATATGGACGAAGTCGCGGGAGGCCCGAGGGCCGAAAGTCCGATCCCGCCGCTTCCGACTGGAACCACAGCTTGGCCCCGCGTCCAGCAGGCTCTGAGCGGCCAATCAGTCACCGGCTTGAGGCTCGGCAATATGCCGCAAGGGACGGTCTACCAGGCCACAACCACGCAAGGCGTGCAACTGTTCAGTGCCGCCGACGGCAGGCCCCTCGTGATCGATCAGACGACCGCAGCGGCAGTCGCGCGCACCGCCCATCCCGACAGCGCGGCGATCAAATCAGTTATGCCGCTTACGCAGCTGTCGTTTGCCGTGCGGGAGCATGAGCTGCCTATCTGGAAGATCGATTTCGAGGACGAGCGCAACAGCAGTTACTACGTCTCGGGCTCAACCGGCGAGCTCCTCCAGCGGCGCAACGACACCTGGCGCTGGTGGGACTTCTTCTGGATGCTCCACATCATGGATTATTCTGAGCGGACCAGCTTCAATCATCCGCTGATCATTACTGTCGGCTTCGCAATGGTTTGGCTTGCGGTCACTGGCTTCTGGCTTCTCTTCCGCACTATGTGGCGGCACGACTTCGCTTGGGCGCGGCGGCGGCTCGCGGCGGCCCAGAAATCAGGGGAGCCGGGTGGTGCGCATGGCTGAGCTGACACCTTACCCAGTAATGCCTCGCTGGGTGAAGCTGTTCGGGATCATTGCGGGCGCATCTTCCGGTCCTCGATGAAAGCGCAATCTGAGGCAGCATTCTCGCTAAGCGTTCAACGGCTGCATGTGGTGGTGACGCCGCCTGCTGGCGGAGAAACCTTGAAAGCTAGGACCTGAATGCGAGCGCGACTCTCCTCTGCCAAACGAACAGCAGCGGGACCACCACGAGCTCCATGCCGAAAGCGAGAACATAGGGTGTGCCCGGCATGCCGAAGACCATGAGTGCGCAAAGCCGCGCCAAGCCACCGACAACTACCGTGAAGGAGAGGACCATGAAGAGCTCTGACCTCCGCTCGATCGTTGGAACGGACACGGCAAAGCCGATCCCCAGCCCGAGTAGGAGCCCTGACAGATAACGAAAATGACTCTCCAGATCGGGAACAGCGCCCGCGCTTTCGATCATGGAGATCCCCTGCACCACGCCGGCGGTGCCCGCGCACAAAGGAACTAGGCACGCGAGCGCCACTGCCAGCTGAAGGAGGCGCCGTTCTTTTTGTTTGTCCATGACACCGCAATAGCGGCGAACAGGCGGCCTGTCCGCAAGGCGTCGTCGTCAAACTTCGGGTCAAGAGCGCATTGGCCCGGGCGGACTAAGGCGAACATGCCTTTCCCGAGCAGCCGCGGCATGGGAGCCCCGCTAGCCGTGAGCAGTTGGAAGAGGTGTGCATAGAGGAATACCAAGTCCACCCCACGAGCTTTTGGATTTATCTGAGCTACTCACCTATCCTCTCGAAGTTAGCGCCTGGGATTTATTCGCTTGCGGGCGCCGAGGTGGCGCCAGGGTCAGTGGAAGCACTCCAAGCCAAGATCAGCGCGGATCGTTCGTCTCCTGAGTACGGCTGGACTACCGACGGTAAGCTTTGGTGCGTGACTGCACTAGACAGAATTAGCGCGCATAACGGGACAATGCGCTTGCCTTCCTACGTCGCGGAAATGACTCGTGGTGAGTGGCGAGCGACAGTTCCGGGGCGATTGGCGGCTGGTCCCGTAACAGTAGACGGAACGTTCGCTAAGGGTTTGCAAACCGCGTTTTCTCTCACGTCCGCGCAAAATGGGGATCAGGTGCGCCTCGCTTTTGATGTGCGTGCCCGGATGCTCGACATCAGTGTTGGGGGATTTGAGCTGACGGACTCACATGCGGTGCCCGGGGCGTACGAGGACGATATTGACGAAAGCAACGAAGAATCTGAAGACGGAGATGAAGACTTATTGCAGCCGCCGCGCTCCGCCGACGCGTCCACGCCATGAAACCCAATCACTAGGTCGCTCCCGTAAGGCTTAAGAGCATTTCTAACGCCGGTAAGACCAGAATTCCCAGACATAGCCATTGCCCATAAGGCGTAAACTTAAGCTCGAAGCTCGATGACCTCCCTGACCAGCATGAACCGAGACAGGCGGCCGGAGTGTGAAGCCTATGGAACCCAAGAGTTTAGGCGACGCCTTAGCACGCCGGCGAAGCGGTCACCCATCAACCTCCCACCCCGAGCCGAGGGGTGCTCGCCGATCATTTGCGGCCGGAAGCGCCTTTGGCTTTTGAGCATTATGGAAACCCACCCATCAGACACCCATCGGCGGCCGTGCCAAATGTCCCCTTTGGGTCGAAAGCAGACACTGGCTTATGTCTTCTTTGGGCGGAAAGCGGACATTCCGACTGCGCGTTAACCATGCTCAGAAACTCCGCGGTGTCATTCAAGGGGTAAGCAGTGGCCAACCCGATCCCTGGAGCTTGTAATGCGTAGCCAATCCTACTCCGATGAAGCCAGACATTGCCGTGATCTGGCCGACGAGTTCGTGGATCGCTCGGAAAGGCCCTTCCTCTTGAGGGTTGCGGAAGCTTTCGATGAACTAGCTGGACGAAAAAATTATCAGTCGGAGAGAGTCATTGGGCCGCTTGGCGAGTCTCTAACGCTCGAAAATCTCCCAGCAACGAACACGTCCCGCTGGACCCCGCTCCGCAAAGCCGAAGTAGTAGCGGCCGTCGAAGGAGGACTCCTCAGCGTCGAGGAGGCGTGCCGGCGGTATTCGCTCAGCATAGAAGAGTTCACCCGTTGGCAAAGTGCGATCAACAGCCGTGGAGTGCGCGGGCTGCGGGTCACGCGGATCCAAGAGTACCGCGGCTTCCACAAGGAGCATCCAGCGCAATCGCGTTAGTGCGGGTGGGTACCCCCGCGCCCCAGATGCTTTTGCCGAGCAAAGATCGTGATTTGTCGAAAGTGTGACTGGAGCACGTACGCGATCCACAGACACATCGTGATTGCCAGCGCTACCCAGGTACCGAAGCCTTCTGGAAACGCTGCAGCTTCCCCAGCGATGAGAATGCTGAACAGCAGCACAAAGATGAGTGCGCACCTGATTAGCGCTGCCCGCGGATCGTAAGCCTGCGAGTGGACTAGTTTCCCGTCCAGGCCATAGTACTGCCCGCCCACCTTTGCCGCCCCGAACCACGCACCGCCCTCGTAGATGAGCGGCACGCAGAGAGTTAGCAGTACGCGTGCGAGGAGTTCACCGCCGCGCAACTGCCAAGCCGCAAGACCGAGGAGAAGGAGTCCCACTCCGGAGACAAGCGGCAACCATGGCGAGCGCGGCGATAACATTGGCCAGGTTTGTCGCACTCGCCGAATGTCCGCAATGGGTCGAAAGCGGACATTGCCTAACGAGCGCCAATATCCCCCCGCACCAAGACGGCCCAGTGTGGGTGCAAAGCGGGGTGAGTGGAGGTCGGGCGTCGAGCGTCGGCTGCAACGTTACTCGCGGCGAGCGGTTATAGAGTTGCTACCAGTCGCAATCGACGGTCTTGGGCGCTCAGTCGCACCTTCCTCCTATCTTTGACGTCTCCTAGCAGACGGGTGCCGATTCCGGCGCCTGGAAACAAAGGAACTCAGCATGAAATATTTTGGCACCGTCAATTCGTTCGACGTCGACCAGGGCCGCGGCTCGATCAAGCCGGAAGCCGGCGGCGACAATCTCGCCTTCGAGAGGAGCGCCTTTTCGTGGGACATCAAGGCCAACCCGCCGACGACCGGGCAGCGCCTGTCCTATGACGTCGGCACCGGCAGCGACAGCAAGCCCTGCGCGCTGAATCTCCAGAAGATCTAACCTACTGAACTAAGCGAATGGGGCGGGAGTCAGACCTCCCGCCCCTTTTGCGTTCGAGCGGCCTGGCGTCGGGCCAATCCAGCACTCGAGCTAATGTCCGCTTTGGGTCGAAAGCGGACATTGGATTGGCAGTGGCTCCTACCTCAGCTCAGGTGTTTCGAGAGATGCTTGTTCATCTCAAACATGGTCACTCGATCTTTACCGAACACCGGGCGAAGCTTGTCGTCCGCTATAATCTCGCGCGTGTTCTTGGGATTCTGAAGATTGTTCTTCTTGATGTGATTCCAGATTTTGCGGACGACCTCGGTCCGCGGCAGCGGAGCGTCGCCGGTGATGGCTGCCAGCTCGCGGGATGGCTTCACCGGCTTCATGAACGCGTTCTGTCGTGCTTTTGCCATGTCGGACCTCCTTGCTGGCTGTCGAGCTCACTTTGCACGCGCTTCTAGCGTCTGCAAAGGGTGGAAAGCGGACACTAGGAGGCTTCCTCCATCCGTCACGCAGCGCGAGGCAGCCGGGATTCGAAAGTCGCCCTGGTAACTGCCATGGCCAAGCCCTTGGCCGATGAGATTTCCGAGACCTGTGCCTGCAACTGCTTCGCCAGGGCGGTTACGAGCGCGGTGCCCAATCCAGTGGATGCCTCCGCACCAGTGAGTGCACGCCGCCCAGTCCCGTTGTCGGCCACGGTAAGTTTCCAATCAGATTTGGCCATCTCAAAAGTAACGCTGATGCGCGCGGTTGAACGCCGAACCGGGAAAGCATATTTGACCGCGTTAATGATTAACTCCGTGACGATCAGACCGATGCTTACCGCGTGACTGGTGGGCAGCACACCTGAGTCTGCGGTGACCGTAATCTCGATGTCTTGTTTGGGATCGATCATCGATGACGCGAGACCGGAGCTCAGTTTCGTAAGGTAGGGGCCGATTTCGATCTCTTCGATGCCTTCAGAGGCATGAAGATAACTCTGCACTGCTGCCACGGACATCACCCGTTGGTGAGCTGCGCGAAGCTCAGCTTTCGTTTCCTCGGACGTCACTGCACCGGCTTTTAACAGCAGGATGCTCGCGATGATTTGTAGGCTGTTTGCAATGCGGTGGCGCATTTCGCGCAGCAAGGTCTTTTGCTCTTCCAGCAGCTCCTCGGTGTGCTCCAGGAGTTGCTGCTTCTCCTGCTCGGCGACCCTTCGTCCCGTAATGTCCTTGATTGCGACTAGGACCATCCGACCTGATACGCCCTCATCCCGAATCGGGAGAGCGTTCAGATGAAAGGTGCGCTTGCCAACATTAGCGAGGTCCCGCTCAAACTCGAAGTCGTCGACCGTGGTATGATCTGCAACGACTGCAGCTAGCAGCTGACGCAGGCCCGGAATGTCCCACTGTCCCCCCGAGAGCGCAAACAGGGAGCACCCGTGAGCGCAGTTCGGGTCATCACCGAAGACCTCGTAGAAGCAACGGCTGCCAGCCAAGATTTGAAGTGATTCATCGAGGACAAGGAACGGTTCAGGCAGAGTGTCCACAATGGCCAGCGCAAGCGCTTGCGCCTCGGCCATATCGCGAAATTGTTTCATGGGTGTGCTCCATAGGGCGGGAGCGTCGCACGACTCTCGGCCACCGGCGCGCCTGATCATGGCCGGTGATGGGGCGGTTATACGCCTCCAGTGAAAAATAGCGAGCCCGTCCTAACCCAAGTGACAAATCGCAGGGGAATCTTCGAGTACGTTTTAGGCGGTTCGGCCGACACGAAGCTGCTGAACATTCGAGTGTTCGAAGAAAAGGTGAAGAAGGCGACGTACGCGAAGCAGACCCAGGCTGCGGAGGCGAAGGGCGAGTCCAACTGCCCGCTTTGTGCAATCGGCCACGGTGCGAACAAGAGCAGAATCTATGCGCTCAACGAAATGGATGCCGATCACGTTTCCGCGTGGAGCAAGGCGGGCGAAAGTTCGGCCAAGAACTGCCAGATGCTCTGCGTCACGCACAATCGGGCAAAAGGCAATCGCTAGTTGCTTCGCCTTGGTGCCTTAGCACATCCTGGCACGGCTTGCTGCCAAACTAGCCCCAAGCCTTACCCAATCCGCGGTTCTAGATTCTGCGCATTGAGAAGGATCGCAGTTGTCTGGCCTCTTAAAGGGCCGATGCCGCTTAGGTGACTCGAACACCTGACCCCATCATTACGAAGGCAGCGGTAGCGTTTAGAAAAAGCCTTACGGGTCAATGGCTTGGTGCCCGCGTGTGGTTATCGCACTGCCCCTTCCCAAGCACCACCCAAACGCGGCGGAGGCACGTTTTCAGACTTTTCTGAGCTGACGCGCTTTAGCTCAGTCGCGGCGCGCGATGCGACCTCCTCCCGACCCACTGGTGCCGGTGACTCTCTAATGTCTGCTTCGGGTGGGAAGCGGACATTTGCCCCAATCCCCCCAACCCTGTTCGTCAGGCCTGGCCCAGGTCGCGCAGCAAGTCGGTAAACCAGGGCACGAAGACGTCGAACGCCTTGCCGCCCGCGATCCGCTCGAACTCAATCGTCCGCAGGTCGCCGCCCCGCTCCTCATCATGGCCCACCACCCCGGATGCGCCCCGGAGCGCCGCGTCCACGGCGTAGGCCGTGCACTCCCGGATCAGCGCGAGGTCGGCGGCGTTTGCGGCGGCCGAGCGCGAGAAATAGCCGCTCTTCTGGACTAGCACCTTTTGGGCGCCGAGCTCGGCGGCGAACAACTTGGCGAACCACTGGCCCGGGTTGATCTTGTCGAGCTGTACGTGACCGAACGGATCGCGCGGCACATCCTCGCCCGCCACCTCCATCGCGGCCACGATCTCACTGATGCCTGCGCCTTCAGAAATGAAGAGGTTGACCCCGTCTTGTTCGTCCATGGTCGTCCGCAGCCGCCTGGCCTCGTTGGCGATGTCGAACGGCCGCTCCGGCACGAAGACGGCATGGACGTCCCAGCGCGCGCCGGAATTATACAGCCACTCGGCGAACGGCGCGCCGCGGACCCATTGGTGATGCGCGAGTGCGGTGGCCGCGGTGAGCCAGCCGCTGTAGCGGCCCATCACTTCGTGGACGACGAGCATCCGCGGGTTCGCTGAATGCTCGGCAATAACGTTGCGGGCGTAGAGGGCGCCCTGCTCGGCGGCGGTCCACGCACCGAGCGACTGCCGGATCGGCACCACGTCATTGTCAATAGTCTTCGCAAGTCCGACCACGGTGAACGAAAAGCCGTTGCCGCGCAGGTAGGTCACAAGCTCGGCGGCGTTGAGATTTGTGTCGTCGCCGCCGATCGTGTGAAGGACGTCGACACCGTCTCGGCGCAGCTGCTCAGCAGCCACATGCAGCGGGTCGCGGCCAGGCGGGACGAGGCCACGCCGGACGCAGTCGTCTACGTTGGTGAGCCTCACCCGGCTGTTGCCGATCGGGCTGCCGCCGAATGCGTGCAGCCGCCCCGCGGCCGCGCGCACCGCGTCGGTCACTTCCACGCTATCACCGGTGAGCAAGCCCGCGTAGCCGTTGCGGTAGGCGATGATCCGCACGTCCGGCGCCACCTCGGTGTATCGCTCGATCAGCCCGCCGACTGCGGAGGAAAGGCAAGGCGCGAGGCCGCCCGCGGTGAGCATGGCGATTGTAGTGACAGGCATGCGTCCCCTGTGCCAACTCGTCACCGTCGCGGCCAGACCTATCTATTCGGCAGGTCACGGTCGGCGTGACGCCCCTCCTCCACGTCGGTGCGGGCCTCCACGTCACTCTCGAAACCACCGTTCGCTCTCGCAACCGCCGGCCACGACCCGCTTCGCCGACAGGCCGCAACCTAGTGATGCATACGAACACGCAGCGGTGAATCTTGCTCGATATTCTCGCTGGCGCTGTAGGTGGGGTCTGCGGCGTGCTGTTGTTCGGCGGCGGCTCGCTCACTGAAGGAGGTCTCGTAGAGAGGATACTCTCCGCGATTTTGGGCAGCGCGTTTCTGGTTTCAATGTTCCCGAACTCGACGAACACCCACATCAGGCCAAGACCTAACGCGAGGGTGCCACTGCTGACGATCGCGTCACGCACGAGAAGCTTGGCGGCGTTGCGTGATGCAAGTCGAGTGAGCAGGCTGGGCATCAGGAGGGCCTAAAGGTCGGGTTCGGTGTCAGTCGTTGTTTCCTGACGAACTACTACCACCACGGCCTCTCAACATCACGAGGAGAGCATTCAAATCCGGTCGCGCAGGCCGCTCACTCCTTCGGCTTCCGAGCAGTGACTGCAGCAGAAGAACGTGCCGCTTCGCTCAAGGCCGTGGCCGACGATGCGTGTGCCGCAATGGGCGCACACCGGGGCGAGCGCGCTTATGGCGCATTCGAAACTGTCGAACACATGCTTCTCCCCATGCATCAAGACGTCAAACGTCTTGTCGTAGTCG
The DNA here is from genome assembly GCF_013812825.1 of Sphingomonas sp. GTDB lineage: Bacteria > Pseudomonadota > Alphaproteobacteria > Sphingomonadales > Sphingomonadaceae > Sphingomicrobium. The sequence continues at coordinate 24,075 of NZ_JACCSU010000039.1, forward strand.
TTCCCGCAAGTTTCGCAGATCGGCATGATCATCACCTCAA
>NZ_JACCSU010000061.1 GCF_013812825.1 Sphingomonas sp.
CCGGCCGGCGCCGAAGTGACCGTCGCCGTCATGGTGCAGGGTGCGGCCGTCGCGCAGCGGCACCCGGACCATCGCCTTCTTGGCGGCGGCGGTGGCCGTGGACGCCGTGACGGCGGCCGAGGCGGGCGCGGCGGCGGCGACGACGGCGGCGAGGAGCTGATCGAGAAGCTGGTCCACATCAACCGCGTTTCCAAGACCGTGAAGGGCGGCAAGCGCTTCGGCTTTGCGGCGCTGGTCGTGGTCGGCGATGGCAAGGGCCGCGCCGGCTTCGGTCACGGCAAGGCGCGCGAGGTGCCCGAGGCGATCAGCAAGGCGACCGCGGCGGCCAAGAAGGCGATGGTCCGGGTGCCGCTGCGCGACGGCCGAACGCTGCACCATGACGGTGACGGGCACTTCGGCGCCGGCCGGGTGACCTTGCGCTCGGCCCCGTCCGGCACCGGGATTATCGCCGGCGGCCCGATGCGCGCGGTGTTCGAAAGCCTCGGCGTATCCGACGTCGTCACCAAGTCGGTCGGGACATCGAACCCGTACAACATGGTTCGAGCCACCTTCGAGGCCTTGAAGGAGCAGACCAGCCCGCGCTCGGTCGCCCAGCGCCGCGGCAAGAAGGTCTCCGACCTGCTCGGTCGCGGCGGCGCCGGTGCTGCCGAGGCCGAGGCTCAGGCCGAAGCGACCGTGGAGTAAGCGTCATGGCCCAGGAAAAGAAAAAGACGCTCAAGATCACCCAGACCGGCTCGCCGATCCGCCGCGACAAGACCCAGCGCGCGACCCTGGTCGGGCTCGGGCTCAACAAGCTGCGGCGGAGCGTCGAGGTCCAGGACACGCCCGAGGTGCGCGGCCAGGTCCGCAAGGTGCAGCATTTGGTGAGCGTCGAGGAATAGACGCTCTCACACGAGAGAAAACAACGCGCGACAAAAGCGAAAGCGAGTGCACGACATGAAACTGAATGAACTTCGCGACAATCAAGGGGCCCGCAAAAGCCGCATGCGGGTCGGGCGCGGCATCGGCTCAGGCAAGGGCAAGACCGCCGGCCGCGGCCAGAAGGGCCAGAAGGCCCGCTCCGGCGTCTCCATCTTCGGCTTCGAAGGCGGCCAGATGCCGCTCCACATGCGGTTGCCCAAGCGCGGCTTCAACAACATCTTTGCCAAGGATTATGCCGAGGTGAATCTGGGCGCGATCCAGAAGCTGATCGACGCCGGCAAGCTCGATCCCAAGGGGACCCTCGACCACGACGCGCTGAAGGCCGCCGGCCTTGCTCGCGGCGGCAAGGACGGTGTGCGCCTGCTCGGCAAGGGCGAGCTCAAGGCCAAGCTGGCGCTGCGCGTCGCGGGAGCCTCCAAGGGTGCTCGTGGGGCGGTCGAGAAGGCCGGCGGCTCGGTCGAGATCGTCGAGCGCAAGGACCCGGCCGAGCTGGCCGCCGCCAAGAAGGGCAAGGTGCGCGAGGCCCGGCTTGCAGACAAGGCCGCCAAGGCCGATGCGGCCAAGGCCTGAGCTTCGTCCCCCGGATCAAGTCCGGGGTCTCTCGCAATGACGGCGGCGCGGCCTATATGAGCGGCAGCGTCTAGGGGATTACGGACAATATGGCATCCGCAGCCGAACAACTGGCATCGAACATTTCCCTGTCGAGCTTCGCCAAGGCGACCGAGCTCAAGAAGCGCCTGTGGTTCACGCTCGGCGCGCTGGTCCTGTTCCGGTTCCTGTCCTACGTGCCGATCCCGGGCATCGATCCGACGGCCATGGCCTCGCTGTTCAGCACCCAGCAGGGCGGCGTCCTCGACTTCTTCAACACCTTCTCGGGCGGCAGCCTCGAGCGGATGAGCATCATCGCGCTCGGCGTGATGCCCTACATCACCGCCTCGATCGTCGTTCAGCTCGGAGGATCGCTCTACGAGCCGTGGAAGCAGCTCAAGAAGGAAGGCGAAACCGGGCGCAAGAAGCTCAACCAGTACACGCGCTACCTGACCGTGCTGCTGACGACTGTCCAGGGCTACTGGATCGCGGTCGGCCTCGAGAGCCTCGGCGCATCGCAGGGCATTCCGGCGGTGGTCGAGCCGGGCATGGTGTTCCGAGTCGCCGCGACCATCACCCTGGTCGGAGGCACTCTGTTCCTGATGTGGATCGGCGAGCAGATCACCGCGCGGGGAATCGGCAACGGCGTGTCGCTGATCATCATGGCGGGCATTGTCGCGACTCTGCCGCGGACGCTCGCCCAGCTGTTCGAGGGCGGCCGCACCGGCACCATCGATCCGCTGACCGTCACCGCCGTTGTCGCGCTGGCGGTCGGGCTGGTGATGTTCATCTGCTTCGTCGAGCGCGCTCAGCGCCGGGTTCTGATCCAATATCCCAAGCGCCAGACGGCGCGCGGCGCGATGCAGCAGGAGCGCAGCCACCTGCCGATCAAGGTCAACATCTCAGGGGTCATCCCGCCGATCTTCGCCTCGTCGCTGCTGCTGATGCCGCTAACCGTCATCCAGATGGCGGGCGCCCAGAACAATCCGGATTCGGGCGACTGGCTGATCACCATCAGCACGTTCCTCCAGCACGGCTCGCCACTGTATCTGACGCTCTACGGCGCGGGCATCGCCTTCTTCTGCTTCTTCTACGCGGCGGTGCAATTCAACAGCGAGGACACGGCCGAGAATCTCAAGCGCCACGGCGGCTTCATCCCGGGCATCCGCCCGGGCAAGGCGACCGAGACCTATTTCGACTATCTGGTGACCCGGATCACGGTCACCGGCGCTGCTTATCTGGTGCTGATCTGCCTGATCCCGGAATTCCTGTTCAGCCAGGCCGGCGTGCCTTTCTACCTCGGCGGGACCAGCCTGCTGATCGTCGTCAACGTCACCATGGACACGGTCTCGCAGATCCAGAGCCATTTGATCGCCCACCAGTACGGCGACCTCATCAAGAAGGCCAAGCTCAAGACCGGCCGCCGGCGCTGATCTCCTGCGCATGACCGAGCGCTCGTCCATGAACATCGTCCTGCTCGGCCCTCCAGGGGCCGGAAAGGGCACCCAGGCGGCGCGGCTGCAGGCGCAGCGCGGGATGATCCAGATGTCGACCGGCGACATGCTTCGCGAGGCGGTCGCCCAGGGCAGCCCGGTCGGACTCGAAGCGAAAGCGGTGATGGCGGCGGGCGAGCTGGTCAGCGACGCGATCGTCAGCGCCCTGATCGGCGAGCGCCTGGATGCCGCCGGCAGCAATGGCGCGATCTTCGACGGTTTCCCGCGCACCCGCGAGCAGGCCGAAGCGCTCGACCTGCTGCTCGCCGAGCGTGGCCGAAGCCTCGACTATGTGATCGAGCTCGAGGTCGAGGAGGACGCACTGGTCGAGCGGATCGCCGGCCGCTTCAGCTGCGCGCGATGCGGCGCCTCCTATCACGACCGCTTCAACCTGCCTCGCCAGCAAGACCTCTGCGACCTGTGCGGGTCGAGCGAGTTCGTTCGCCGCCCCGACGACAATGAACAGACGGTGCGCCGGCGGATGGCCGAGTATCGCGCCAAGACCGAGCCGATCCTGCCCTATTATGAAGAGCGCGGGCTGGTGCGCCGGGTCGACGGCATGGCGTCGGTCGAGCAGGTTGCGGCCCAGATCGACGCGATCCTCGACAGCTAGACAAAGCGGCTCGTCATTGCGAGCATAGCGAAGCAATCCAGCATCCACCCTGGATTGCCGCGTCGCTTCGCTCCTCGCAAAACGACGCGCTCTAGTGGGAGCCTCCGTTATGCTTCGTGCGTCCAGCGTCTCCGTGCTTCTTCTGCTGGCTGTTCCCGCAAAAGCCGAAGTGGTGTCTTCGAACCCCCACGGCTTCGAGGTCCGGCACACGATCCAGACGGTGATTCCGCAACCCGCGGCGTTCGACGCGTTCGGCCAGGTCTCGCAATGGTGGAGCAAGGACCACAGCTACAGCGGCGATTCGGCGAACATGTCGCTGTCGCTCACTCCCGGCGGCTGCTTTTGTGAACGGCTGCCGAGCGGCGGCGGGGTCGAGCACATGCGGGTCGTCTACGTCGTGCCGGGAGAGCGGGTGGTTCTGACCGGATCGCTGGGGCCGTTGCTGTACCTGGCGACGACGGCGGTGATGGACGTCAAGGTCGAGCGGATCGCCGGCGGCTCGCGCCTGATGATGAACTATCGGGTGGCGGGCTTCGCCAACGGCGGCGCCGACAAGATGGCGCCGATGGTCGACCAGATGCTCGGCGACCAGATGGCGCGGTTTCGCAAATACGCCGCGGCTTTTCCCAAGACTCGCTAGGCTCGCTCCAGAGTGACGAAGCGGAACGGCGGGTCCTCGTCCGGATGATCCTGGCGCTCGACCTCGCGCCATTCGCCAGTTGAGCGTGGGTCTTCGAGGAACGTGTCGCCGACGAAATCGGCAAGCACCTCGGTCAGCTCGATGCGGTCGGCGAGCGGGAGAAACAGCCCGAATATGTCGGCGCCGCCGATCACCGATACCGGCTCGTCCCCAGCCATCTCCAGCGCTTCGCCGGCGCTGTGGGCGACCTCGGCTCCATCGGCCCGCCAGCCGCGATCGCGGGTGATGACCACATGCCGCCGGCCCGGAAGCACCTTGGGCAGGCTGTCGAACGTCTTGCGGCCCATCACCAGCACCGTCCCCATGGTCAGCGCCTTGAAGCGCTTGAGGTCGGCGGAGATGTGCCACGGAAGCCCGCCGTCCTTGCCGATCACGCCATTGCTCGCCCGGGCGACGACCAGGGTAATCAGCGGTCGCCTCATCGCTTGACCGCGGCGGTCATCAGATAGGCTCGGCGCCGTTCCGCGAACTGGCGGTATTTGCCGCTGCCCTCGACGGCCGCGTAATTTTCGAGCTGGCGGCGGAACATCAGCCGGCCGACCAGCGGCGCCTGCCGGTCGATCAGCTCGCGGCGGCGCGGGCTGTCGAGCCGGCACACCTCGGCGACATTGGCGGTGATGTCGGTGAAGTCCGCCTCGAAGCCGGCCGCGGCCAGCTCCCGCTTCATCTGCTCGGCCTGCGCGGCCCGGAAGCTGTCGGTGTAGAGGAACACGCCGCCGGGCTTCAGGACCCGCGCGACCTCGGCGAAAAAGCGCGGCCGATCGCCGTAGTCGTTCGACGCCTCGACGTTGAGCAGGACGTCGAAGCTGCCATCCGGGAACGGCAGGTCGAGCGCGCTGCCTTCGACGAACCGGAGGCGATCGTTTTCGCCATAGGTCGAGCGGCAGAAAGCGATGGCGCTTGTGGCGACGTCGAGCCCGGTGGCGTCGAAAATGCCCGGCGCGGCAGCAATGAACGCATTCAGCCCGCCGCCTCGCCCGCAGCTGACTTCGAGCAGCTTCAACGGCTCCGCCTGCGGGCCGAACGGACGCTTTTCCTTCAGCAGCCGAAGCAGCTCGCGGTACATCTGGTGCTGGAAGCGCTGCGGGTGCTGCCCCTCGGCCGGAGCGAAGCCGTAATTGTTGGTCGTCGTCTCGCCCCAGTCGAGCGCGTAGAAGCGGTTCCACAAAGCCGGGCGCTTGCGGTGATCGTCGCGGGCGCGGCGCAGGGTCCGCCGAAGGGCCGCGCGGCCGCCAAAAGCGAGCAGCGCCGCCGCTGCGGCCGCACCGAGCGCGATCGGTAATGAATTCATCTGCGCGGCAACTCCCGGCTGGCTTCGCCGCTGCTGCATTGGCGGCATGGGCGGCCAATGCCAAGCCCGCCGATTGCCGCTATGCTGGCCGGCGATGAAGCCGAAGCCCACTGATCGTCAGGCGCAGCTGATCGCGGCCGTGCAGCAGAGGTTCGGGCCGCGATCGGCAATCACGGAGCCGCAGGAGGTCGAACCCTGGCTGACCGACTGGCGCGGCCGAGTCCGCGGGCAGGCGGCGGCGATCCTGGCGCCGGCGAAAACCGAGGAGGTGGCGGCGATGGTCGGGCTTGCGGCCGAGCACCAGGTACCGCTGGTCCCGCAGGGCGGCAACACGTCGATGGTCGCCGGCGCGACCCCGCCAGAGGATGGAAGCGCGATGATCCTGTCGCTGCGGCGAATGAACGCGCTGCGCTCGATCAGCGCCGAGGCCAATCTCGCCGTCGTCGAGGCCGGGATGATCCTCGCCCACCTGCACGAGCGCGCCGCCGAGCTCGGACGGCGCTTCCCGCTGACATTGGGAGCGCGCGGCAGCTGCACGATCGGCGGCCTGATCGCGACCAACGCCGGCGGCACTCAGGTCTTGCGGTTCGGGACGATGCGTTCGCTGGTCGCCGGCGTGGAGGCGGTCCTTCCGGATGGCTCGATCCACGACGGCCTGACCGCGCTTAAGAAGGACAATCGCGGCTACAGCCTCGACCATCTGCTGGTCGGCTCGGAGGGAACGCTCGGTGTGATCACCGCGGCGGCATTGAAGCTGGTCCCGGCCGTCGCCGCTCGGGCGGTCGCCTGGGCCGGGCTGGCCGACCCGCAGTCGGCGCTCGACCTGCTTCGAACGATGCAGGGGCAAAGCGACATCGTCGAGGGTTTCGAGATCGTTCCGGGTGACTCGCTCGAGCTCGTGCTCAAGCATATTCCCGGCACCCGCAACCCCCTCGCCGGCAAGCACCGCTGGCACGTGCTGGTCGAGGCGACCTCGCCGGACGCGTCCGAACCGCCGGGCGCGAAGCTCGAAGCGATGCTTGGCGAGGCGCTTCAGGCGGGCCTGGTCGAGGATGCGGCGATCGCATCGAGCGAAGCGCAGGCCGAGGCATTCTGGCGGATCCGCGATTCGATCTCCGAAGCGGAGCGGGCGAGCGGCGGCTCGATCGCCCACGACATCTCAGTCCCGGTCGCCGCCATGCCGCGCTTCATGACCGCGGCCGCGGCCGAGCTCGAGCGCGCATTCCCGGGAGTCGAGCCGAGCGCCTTCGGCCACCTCGGCGACGGCAACGTCCATTTCCACGTGCGAGCGAAAGACCACGACCCGGCGGCGATCACCCGCCTCGTCCACGACCTGGTCACCGCGGCCGGCGGCTCGATCTCCGCCGAGCACGGCATCGGCCAGATGAAGCTCGACGAGCTCGAGCGCCTCGCGCCGCCGGGCCGGATCGCCACACTCAAGGCGATCAAGCGCGCGCTCGACCCGCAGGGGCTGATGAACCCGGGCAAATTGGTCCGCTAGCGCCGCGCCTTTCGAACCGCGGGCAGCGGCCTCAGCACCGACGACACCACGAGCCGCGCCGCCTTGCGGCCGATGTCCTCGCCCGCATCGTTCGAGAACCGGTAGTGGGCTCCGCCGAGCATGCGCGCGTCCGAGACCTGGCGGACGGCCTCGTCCCAGCCCTTAAC
>NZ_JACCSU010000067.1 GCF_013812825.1 Sphingomonas sp.
GCACAGGGCCGCCGCGACTCCTCCGGGAGCGAGCAATGCGTCGAGCAGCAGCGCGCGCCCGCCTCGCGACGCCTCGACATCGGCGGCCAGCCGATCGTGGAGGAACGCGCGCAGCGGCTCGAGCCCGCCCGCCGGGAGAGTCAGCCCGGCCGCCATCGCATGGCCGCCGCCGGCGATCAGCAGCCCGCTCTCCTTAGCGGCGAGCACCGCCGCGCCCAGATCGACTCCGCTGATCGACCGGCCCGAGCCCTTGCCGGTGCCATCGTCGCACTCGGCGATGACGATCGCCGGCCGTCCGAAGCGCTCCTTGAGGCGGCCGGCGACGATGCCGATCACTCCCTGGTGCCAGCCGGAGCTCATGACCAGGATCACCGGCGCCTCGGCCTGTCCCTGCGCCTGCGCCTCGGCAGCCTCGCAAACCAGCATCTCGATTGCCCGGCGCTCCTCGTTCAGCCGATCGAGCTCGGCGGCGATGGCGCGCGCCTCCTCGGGCTCGGTCGAGGTCAGCAGCCGCACTCCGAGGTCGGACTTGCCGACCCGCCCGCCGGCGTTGATCCGCGGCCCGAGCGCGAAGCCCAGGTCGCGGCAACTGGGCGGCTTGACCAGCCGCGCGGCCTCGGCGAGCGCCGACAGGCCGATATTCCGGCGCGCCGCCATGATCTTGAGGCCCTGCGTGACGAACGCTCGGTTGAGCGACTTCAGCCGGGCGACATCGGCGACGGTGCCGAGCGCGACGAGGTCGAGCAGGTCGATGATCTTCGGTTCGGCCCGGTCGCCGACGAAGAAGCCTCGGCCGCGGAGCTCGCGGAGCAGCGCCACTCCGAGCAGGAACGCCATCCCGACGGCGGCGACGTGGCCGTGGGTGGCGCCGAGCTCGCTTTCGTCGAGGCGGTTGGGATTGATCAATGCGAACGCGACCGGAAGCAGGCTCGCGCACTGGTGATGGTCGACGACGATGACCTCGAGGCCGGCGGCCTTCGCTTCCTCGAGCGCCTCGAACGCCTGGGCGCCGCAGTCGACGGTGACAGCAAGGCTGGCGCCGCGCTGCTTGAGCTCGACCAGCGCTTTTCCCGATGGACCGTAGCCTTCCATCAGCCGATCGGGGATGTAGACCATCGGCTCGGCCCCGAGGCGCCGCAGAAGCAGCACCAGCAGCGCCGCGCTGGTCGCTCCGTCGACGTCATAGTCGCCGAAGATGGCGATGCTCTCGCCCGTCTCGACTGCGTCGGCGAGCCGCCGGGCACCCTTGTCCATGTCCTGGAAGCACGACGGGTCGGGCAGGAAATCACGGATCGTCGGGCTGCGATGACGGGCGAGGTCGGAGCGCTCGACTCCGCGGGCGAGCAACAGTTCGTCGATCAGGGCGTCCGGCGTCAGCCCCGGCTCGCCGCAGCGCCGCCAGCGCCACGGCTGGCCGCTGATCGATCGTTCGACGTTCAACGCGAAGCTCATGGCTCCAGGACTAGCAGCCTCTTGCGCAGCGCGCGCGCGGTTTCGCGCGGCAGCGCCGGGATCACATGGTCCGAAAAACCGCTCCCGCCGGCGACTCCGAACGCCAGTCCGGCGGTTCCGAACCAACGGCTGACGAAGCTTTCGAACAGGTCGATGCTCTGGATCCGCTTGAGCGGCAGCAGGACGGTCCGCCGACGCCACCAGCCGGTGCGGATCAGCAGCCGGTCGTCGTCGAGCGCGTAGAAGGTGCGCCGCCACCCCCGCCAGCGGATGATGATCAGCGCGACAAGCACCACTGCGGCGACGAGGGCGCCGAAAGTCGTCGTCATTTCGAAAGTCGCGAGCGCGCTCAGAAGCAAAAATGGGGCGACGCCGACGACCAGCGTCCACACGTAGGCGCGGGACACCCGCCGCCATTCGATCCGCGCCGGCAGTGGCCGCCAGCCGAGCGCGCCGAGGACCGCGGCGACTTCCTCCTCGCGGGCAAGCGGCGCCAGGACATGGTCGCCGCCGCCGCCCTCGTCGCTGGCGAGGTTCTGCAGCTTGAGGTCGCGCCAGCCAAGCGAGTCGCGCAGCGGGCCGGTGCCGATGATCGCCGCCTGTGCGCGCCGCGCCGGAAGGGTGACGTCGGTCCGGGTCAACAAGCCTCGGCGGCGGCGCAAGCCGACTTCGGTCCGGTCGAGGCGGAAGCCGTGCTCCCGAAGCAGGGTCCGGACGATCCCCGTCGCCAGCCCGATCAGCACCAGCAGCATCGCCCCGGCGACCGCCGCGGCGACGCGATGAGCAAGAATATAGTCGGCGATCGGGTCGCCGGCACTGAGCAGTCCAAGCCAGAACGAGCGGCGCAACGGGTCGAAGCCGAGCACGTCACCGAACGTCTGGGTCGCCCCGATCAGGCCGGCGAACAGGGCGAGCGAGAAATTGAACACTCCGGCCAGAAGCACTCGGCGAAGGTGCATCGCGAACACCGGCGCCTGCTCGGCTTCGGTTTCGACCGGCACGGCGGCGCCCCCGGACGAACGCCGCGCCCGGACGAGCGTTCGCAGCTGCTCGGCGCGTTCGAGCGGGATCGCGTGCAGCACGCCCTCGTCTTCGCCCGCTCCCGCCGATCCGCCGGTCTCGAACTTGACCTTGGCGATTCCGGCCAGCCGGGCGACCGGACCCTGGCTGATGTCGACATCCTGGATCCGGTCGAGGGGGATCGATCGGTGGGTTCGGCTGAGGATGCCGCTGTCGATGCGGATTTCGCTGGTCCCGACCCGAAACTCGAAGCGGGTCCAGTAGAGGACCAGCCAGCCGGCGAGGCCGGCCAGCAGCAGCACCGCCGCGAGCAGCGCGGTGCGCAGCCGCCCGGAGACCGCGAGATAACCGATCGCCGCATAGCCGCCGGCCATCCCCCGCAGGCTGCCGCCAAGACCCGTCAGCAGGAAAAGAGGGTGCAGCCGCTCGGGATCGCCGACCGCTCCGTCGTCCGAGATCATTCGAAATCCGTGCGGATATGCTCGCGGATGATGTCGCGGATTTCCGCGGCGCGGTCGGGACCGAGGCCCGGCACGGTGACGATGCTGTTGCGGGTGCCGGCGGTGTGGACAACGAGCGTTGCAGTCCCGAATAGCTTGTCGAGCGGGCCGCGGATCACGTCGAGATGCTGGACCCGGACGAACGGGACGATCGTGTCGGTGTGGAACAGCCAGCCGCGCACCACCTGCAGCAGGCGCTCGGTCAGGCCGTAGCGCAGGCGGCGGTAGATCCGCTGCGGGGCGATGACGACGACCGGGATGGCGATCAGCAGCACGGCGATGGTGGCCAGCCGATAGAACGGAGTATCGGCGAGCGCGGCATTGTCGGCGATCAGGGCGCCAACCAACAACGGCAGCCACAGCACCAGCAGCCGCAGGCGAAGCACATGGCGGTAACCCGGTTCGACGTGCTGCAGCTGGGCCTCGGCGGAATTGTCGATGTCTGTGTCGTTCACTCGGTCCATCGATGATGCTCGGCGCAGACCCGGCGGACGGTGCCCGAGCTGGCGCGCATGACGATGCTCTCGGTGGTGATGCAGTTCTTGCCCCGATGGACTCCGTCGAGCAGCGAGCCGTCGGTGACTCCCGTCGCGGCGAAGATGCAGTCGCCCATGGCCATGTCCTCGAGCGCGTAAATCCGTTCGAGGTCGTCGATCCCCCAGCGGCGGGCGCGGGCGACCTCGTCGTCGTTGCGGAACAACAGGCGGCCCTGGATCTGGCCGCCGACGCAGCGCAGGGCGGCCGCGGCGAGCACGCCTTCGGGCGCTCCGCCCGAGCCCATGTAGACGTCGACGCCGGTGTCGGGGTCGGTCGTGTCGATTACCCCGGCGACGTCGCCGTCGGGGATCAGCCGCACTCCGCAGCCTAGCGAGCGCAGCTCGGCGATCAGCTCGGAATGGCGCGGCCGGTCGAGCACGCAGGCGATGATCTCGGACGGCTCGACCCCCTTGGCCGCGGCGAGGGAGCGGATGTTGTCCGAGGCGGAGCGCGCGAGGTCGATGGTGCCCTGCGGATAGCCGGGTCCGATCGCCAATTTCTCCATGTAGACGTCTGGCGCATTCAACAGGCAGCCCTGCTCGGCGATGGCGAGGACGGCAAGCGCGTTGGGCCCGGCCTTGGCGGTGATCGTGGTGCCTTCGAGTGGGTCGAGCGCAATGTCGATCCTGGGCCCGGACCCCTGGGCGCTGCCAACCTTTTCGCCGATGAACAGCATCGGCGCTTCGTCGCGCTCGCCCTCGCCGATCACCACCGTTCCGTCCATCGGCAGCTCGTTGAGCGCCGCCCGCATCGCCTCGACCGCGGCCTGGTCGGCGGCTGTTTCATCGCCGCGCCCGATCAGCTTGGAGGCGGCGATCGCCGCGGCCTCGGTCACCCGCACCATCTCGAGCACCAAAACCCGGTCGAGCACGGTGGAAGCGGCGGGGCCGGCGCGGTTCATGGACTTTCGAAACTCCTTGCTGCTCGACGGCTCGGATAGGCACGCCGCCGCGCCTTGTCGAGTTTGGGTCGAGGCGGGTTATTCTTCCGCCTGATGCTCGAGGATATCGGTGCGGATCCGCACCGCGCGCGAGGCGACCCGGGTTTCGAGCAGGAACACCCCAAAGCCCAGCCCGATGGCGATCATCGTGACGATGAACAGCAGCGCGATGCTGGTCCCGAACTCCGCGTCCAGCAGGCTGCCGGCAAACAGCAGGACGACCACCGCGCAGGTCAGGACGGCGGAAAACACCGACAGCCAGATCGCCCGGCTGACCAAGGCCATGCGGCGGTCGAGAATGCGGATTTCCCCCTGCAGCCGGTCGTGCTCGGCGCCGCGCGAACCGAGCAGCCGGGGTTCGATGCTTCGGGCGCGGTCGACGATTCGCGCGAGCCGCGAGGCGCAGACGTTCAGGAACGCGCCGATGCCGGCGAGCAGGAACACCGGCGCCACCGCGAGCTGGATGATCTCGGCGACCTCGCTGACCGGGGTGTCGGGCGTGGGGAGGGTTGGGAGCACTAGGTGGCGGTGTTGTCGGCCGCGTCGCGCTCGCAGCTCGCGATCTCCAGCAGCAGGAACCCGGTGACGGCGAAACTCAAGGCCAGCACCCAGGCAAAGGTCGCAACCAGGGCCGGGGTCGGGCCGAACAGAGTGACCACCAGCGTGGCGATCGAAATGCCGGCGAGCAACACCACTCCAAGGACGAAGTCGGTCGCCGCGGACAAGGTGATCCAGGTCCGAACCGAGCCTCCGGCCAGCCGGCTGGCGACCATCAGGACCAGGCTTCGGACGAGCAACCAGGCAGTGACGATCGTCACGGTCGGGACGAACCGCTCGGTCGAAGTGAGGACGAACATGAGCCCGGCCAGGGTGGTGATTCCGCCGGCGAGCATCGCCGGAATCCGGGTTTCGCGCCGAAGCGACCCGGCGAGGATCTCGATCACTCCCGCCGCGAGCAGCAGCGCGCCGACGACGCGCGCGCCGGCGACGCGGTCGAGGAGCGGCAGCAGCGCCGCCCCGGCGCCGAGCAGGATGATCAGAATGCCGGCCGCGCCGATCAGCCTCGCCCGGTCGCGGTCGGGCAGTGCGGACAAGGTGGATGCGGTCATGACTCCCACTTAGCAGACTCCATCGCCTCGGCCCAAAACGCAGGTGACGGCGGCTAGGCTCCGGCCAGCATCTTCTTCACTCCGCGCGCCGCCTGACGCAGCCGCTGCTCGTTCTCGACCAGCGCGATCCGGACGAAGCCTTCGCCTTCCTCGCCGAAGCCGACGCCGGGCGCGACCGCGACATGGGCCTCGGTGAGCAGCCGCTTGGCGAACTCCATCGATCCGAGCTTAAGGAACTGGTCCGGGATCGGTGCCCAGGCGAACATCGACGCCTGCGGCACGGGAATCTCCCAGCCGGCGCGCCCGAAGCACTCGACCAGCACGTCGCGGCGCTTCTTGTAGAGCGCCCGGTTGGTGGCGACGATGTCCTGCGGTCCGTTGAGCGCCGCCGTCGCCGCCGCCTGGACCGGGGTGAAGGCGCCATAGTCGAGGTACGACTTGACCCGGGCCAGCGCCTCGATCAGCCGCGCGTTGCCGACCGCGAAGCCGATCCGCCAGCCGGCCATCGAATAGGTCTTGGACATCGACGTGAACTCGACCGCGACCTCCCTGGCGCCTTCGACCTGGAGGATCGACGGGGTCGGCACGTCGCCGAAGTAGATTTCGGCATAGGCGAGGTCGGAGATGACGATCAGCTCATGCTCGCGGGCAAACGCGACCAGCCGCTCGTAGAAGGCGAGGTCGGCGACATAGGCGGTCGGGTTGGACGGGTAGCCGATCACCAGCACCTTGGGCCGCGGCACGGTGAACCGCATCGCCAGCCGCAGCCGCTCGAAGAAATCGTCGCCCGGCGCCGCCGGGATCGAACGGATCGCGGCGCCGGCGATGATGAAGCCAAAACTGTGGATCGGATAGCTCGGGTTGGGCGCGAGCACGACGTCACCCGGCGCGGTGATCGCCTGGGCGAGATTGGCGAGGCCCTCCTTGCTGCCGAGCGTGACGATGACCTCGCTGTCGGGATCGAGGCTCACCCCGAAGCGGCGCTGGTAATAGGCCGCCTGCGCTTTCCTGAGGCCGGGGATGCCGCGGCTCGCCGAGTAACGGTGAGCGTTGGGCTTGGCGGCAACCTCGGCGAGCTTGTCGATGACGTGCCTGGGCGGGGCTCCGTCGGGATTGCCCATGCCGAGGTCGACCACGTCCTCGCCGCGGGCGCGCGCCGCCGCCTTCATCGCGTTGACCTCGGCGAACACGTACGGCGGGAGGCGGCGGATGCGGTAGAATTCACTATCCATGATTTGTCATTGCGGGGAGCGCCGCGACGAAGCAATCCAGTAGCGCGCTGGATTGCCGTCTCCCGGCGTCAGTCCGGGGCAGCGTTCATATCCATCATGCCACTGGGTCCAAAATGGCTGTTTCCGACACGGTTTCTAAGGGCTGCCCGTTCATTTTGGCATAAGCGCCCATGAAACATAGCCGCTTCACCAAAGCCCATGAGGCGCGTCCGTCCGGCCGAGCGCCGGACCGCCAGGTCTATTACGCGGCGCTTTTTGTCGGCGTCATGTCGCTGCTCATGCTGATTCTGGAGATCCTCGATCACGTGGTCGCGGACAGATATTATCTGTCTGTCTTTTCTTGGGCTGAAATGGTCGTCGAAATCCTGATCATAGGCGCCATCGCTCGGGCCGGCCCGCTGGCGTTGAACGAGATGGCAAGCCGCCGGCGGGCGACGGAGTTCGCGCACAAAGCTCGAATTCAGGTCGAGGCGCTGTTTGAGATGACCGACATATTGCAGAGCGCGCTCGGCTATGCGGATGCCAATTCCGTGGTCCGCGCGACCGCCGCCAAATTGATGCCCGGTCTCGGAGGGGCCTTGTACGTGTTCAACAATTCGGGCGACCGCCTCGAGCTCTCCAGCAGCTGGGGCAGGCCCGACGACGGTCCACCGCTGGGCCGCATATCTCCGTCGCAATGCTGGGCGATCAAGCGCGGGAAGCCGCATTTGAATCTCGCTGTTACCGAGGCGTTGCGCTGCGAGCATCATGATCAGAGCTCGGTGGCGCTGGAGATTCCGATGATGGCCCGAGGGGAAGTTTACGGGCTGCTCAGCATTCATTCCGGCGATCCCGATGCCGAACAACGCCTTTCGGCGGCGACGCCGGTCGCCGAGGCGCTGGCCGACGCGATGTCCCTCGCGCTTGCCAACATCGCCTTGCGCGAGAAGCTGCGCACCCAGGCGCTGCGCGACCCGCTGACCGGCCTCTACAACCGCCGCTACATGGAAGATGTGCTCGAACGCTATTCCAACCTCGCCGAGCGCAATCAAAGCCCGTTGTCGGTCGTGATGATCGATCTGGATCATTTCAAGACGCTCAACGACGATCTTGGGCACGCCGAGGGCGATGCAGTGCTGTGCGAAGTCAGCGCCACGATCGCCGGCGCCATCCGGCCTTGCGATGTCGCCTGTCGATACGGTGGCGAAGAGCTGGTGGTGCTGTTGCCCGACTGTGGAACGATCGAGGCGCTGGCCAAAGCCGAAATCCTTCGTGCGCGGATCGAGCGGTTGTCCGAAAACCACGATGCCCGGATCACGGCGTCGTTCGGTGTCGCCACCATTCCCGATACCTCGCCGAGAGGGATCGATGCGCTCGCCGATGCGGACGCCGCTTTGTATCGAGCGAAAACGGAAGGCCGCAACCGCGTTGCGGTCGCCGGGCGGCCCGAGGCGCAGCCCGTCGTCGATCGAAAGAGTGCCGCCAAGGCCGCATGACCCGTCTTGCGAGGTGCGGAGCTTCGCTTCGGCCGCAAGGGCGAGTAAGGGAAGCGCCATGAGCGACGACACGACGAGCGGCCCGACCGGGATCCCGAGCCTCGAGGACTGGCAGCACTGGACGCTGGTGATGGGCCGCGCCCAGCAGATGCTGATGCAGGCCTGGGCCGACAGCCTCGAGAAAGGCGAGCCCTTCAAGGGCTGGAGCGCGATGCCCGGGATGCCTGGAATGCCCGGAACAAGCGGTCCGAGCGCCTTCGATTTCGGAATGCCGGGGCTTGCCGGCTCGTCCGGTGAATCGGGTCCCGGAGCGCCGACGGGAGCGGCGGCACCGGTCGACCCGATGGCGCTGATGAGCGCGGGCGCGCAGGCCTGGGCGCAAGGGCTTGAGGCATGGGGCAAGATGCTTGGAGTCGACCCGGGTTCGAAGGCCGAGGCGAAGGACCGGCGCTTCGCCGCGCCCGAGTGGCGCGAGAACCCGCTGTTCGACACCATCCGCCAGACCTACCTTGCTCTGTCGGACCGGATGCTGGGCTCGGTCGACGAGATCGAGGGCGTTGACGAGGCAACCCGGCACAAGCTCAAGTTCGCGGTCCGCAACTTCGTCGACGCGATGAGCCCGTCGAACTTTGCTCTGACCAACCCGCAAGTCCTCAAGAGGACCATCGAAACGCGCGGCGAGAATCTGCTCAAGGGCCTCGCCAACATGCTCAAGGACATCGCCGCCGGGCAGGTGACTCAGAGCAAGCCCGGAGCGTTCGAGGTCGGCAGGAACCTCGCCACCACGCCCGGCAAGGTGATCCACGAAACGCCGCTGTACCAGTTGATCCAATACACCCCGACCACCGAGGAGGTGCTGGAGGTGCCGCTGGTGGTGTTCCCGCCGTGGATCAACCGCTTCTACATCCTCGACCTGACGCCCGAGAAAAGCTTCGTCCGATGGTGCGTCGACCAGGGCGTGTCGCTGTTCATGGTCAGCTGGAAATCGGCCGACGAGAGCATCGCCGACGCGACCCTCGACGACTATGTGCTGAAGGGCCAGATCGACGCGATCGACACCATCCGCGACCTGCTCGATGTGAAGAGCGTCCACGCGATCGGCTATTGCGTCGCCGGCACCACGCTCGCGGCCACGCTCGCTTTTCTGCACGCCAGGAAACAGCAGTCGAAAGTCAAGTCGGCGACCTTCTTCACCGCCCAGGTTGATTTCGCCGAGGCGGGCGATTTGAAGCTGTTCCTCGGCGACGAGACGATGGGCCTGCTCCAGCAGTTGACCACCGAGAAGGGCTACCTCGACGGCCGCTACATGGCCGCGACCTTCAACCTGCTGCGCGGCCGCGACCTGATCTGGAACTATGTCGTCAACAATTACCTGCTGGGCGACGAGCCGCCGCCGTTCGATCTGCTGCACTGGAACAGCGACACCACCAATCTGCCGGCCGGCTGGCACCGCAATTACCTCGACACGCTGTATCGCGGGAACAAACTGGTCGAGTGTGGCGGGATTGCCGTCGCGGGCACTCCGATCGACCTCGGCAAGGTGAGCACCCCGACCTACATCCAGGCCGGGCGCGAAGACCATATCGCTCCGCCGCAGAGCGTGTGGAAGATCATGCAGCAGTTCAAGGGCGACAAGCGCTTCGTGCTCGCCGGCTCGGGCCACATCGCCGGCGTCGTCAACCCGCCCGCGGCCGGCAAGTACCAATATTGGGTCAACGAGCAGCCGTGCGACACGCTCGATTCCTTCATCGAGGGCGCGACCGAGCACCACGGCAGCTGGTGGCCCGACTGGATCGCCTGGCTGAAGAAGCAGGACCCCAGGACGGTCAAGGCCAGCGGCGCCCGAGTCCCCGGCAAGGGCAAGCTCAAGGCGATCGAGAACGCGCCGGGACGCTACGTCAGGGAGCGCTAGCTTGCTCTTGCGCCTTGCACGGATCGAGGAGCTTGCCCTGCTTGAGGACCTGCAGCGCCGCGCGTCGCTGGAGCTCGGCGAGTATCGCGACGCCTTGCTCGCCCAGGCCGACGCGATCGTCCTTCCCGCGGAGCAGATCGAGCGCGGCGAGGTCCTGGTCTCCGAGATCGACGGCCGGATCGCCGGCTTTGCGGTCGTCCTGGAGCGCGACGGCATCGCCGAGCTCGACGGGCTGTTCGTCGAACCGGACCTGTGGCGGCGCGGCATCGGCTCGACGCTGGTCGCGCAAGCCGTCCACGACGCCCGGCACCGCGGCCTCAGCCTGATGACGGTCGTCGCGAACCCGGCGGCCAAAGACTTCTACGAAAGGTGCGGCTTTACCGTCGAGGGCGCGGCCGACACCCGGTTCGGGCCGGCACTCAGGATGTCGCGTTAGCTAGCAGTCCTGGTATTTCCAATGACGGCGCTTGCCTTCACTCAGCCATTCGACCGCAGTGGCGATGCGTTTCTGGCGCGTTGCATCCTGCTTGGCCTCCGCGATCCAGTCGAGATATTCGCGCTGAGCGCCGGGCGGGAAGCTGTCGAGCGTCGCCTTGGCCTTGGGAGCCGCCTTCATTGCGGCTGCGAACTCGGGATGAAGCTCCGGCGGCGGTTTGGGCGCGTGCTTCGCCTTGCGCGGGGCTGGAGCGGAAGCGGTCAGCTCGGCGGCCTTGCGGATCAGCGCGTCGAGCTCGCTGTCCGGCGGCAGGTCCTCGACCGACGCGAGCTTTCCGAACTGGCCCATCGCGCCGGCGTCGGCCTTCTCGCCGCGAACCTCCTGCCCGCGCCAGAAATTCAGCGCCGCATGCGCCTTGAAGGCGGCCATCATCAGCAGGATCTTGCCGTCGAGCGTGAACGACGGGGAGCTCCACTTCAGCGTCTCCTCGACCTTCGGGACGACAACGTGAACCCGCTCCCGCACATGCTCCAGGATCGGCCGCGCGAACGGCTGCGCGCGGGCAATATAGGCGTCGACCCGAGGGTCGCGGCTCACAGGATTCCGCCACCAAGCATCAGCCGGAGCACTCCGACGACGACCACGAACAGGTTGAGGTTGCGCCCCGAGTTGCTGCTCGAAGCCATTCCGACGGCGGCTCCGATCAGGGCCAGCGGGATGATCAGCCAGTTGGCCCAGCCGAGCAATGGCAGGAAGGCGATCACCGCGAAAATGAGTGCGACGATGCCGATGATGAGCGAGGCGAGATTGAGCATGGAAAGTACTCTAGCAGCTAATGCGCGGTTTCCACAGGCGCGATCCGAGTCAGGACCATGTCGCCGCAGCGCACGCTCAGCGATCCGACTGGCGGGTCGATCGGCCACTGGCCGCGGACGTCGTGGGTGACGACCGCCTCGGTCGCGCCTCCCGCCGGCGGGATCGCGTCGAGCTCGACCGCGACCTGGACCGGGTAGCTCTCCATCACGCGCATGTCGCGCCATTGGAAGCGGTAGCCGCCGGTCGGCACCGTCACCTTGCCGGTGACGATCAGGGTGGGGCGCGCGTTGGGCCCGGGCATCGCGTTGACCCACGCCGCCCAGTCGCTCGAGCCGATGATTCCGCACTCCATCGATCCCACGGGGCCCTGCGGCGGCGGCGGCGGCACCGCCGCGCACGAGGCAAGCGACAGAGCGGAAGCGAGAATCAGCAGTTTCATGCACCTAGCAATGCGAGAGGACTGCCGGCGGTTCCCTATTCCGGCGGCGCTGGCTCGCGCGGCGCACGGATCAGCGCCACCATGTACAGCGCCAGCGCGGTCCAGATCGCTCCAAAGGCGATCGCGTGGGCGCGGGTGAACGCTTCGCCATAGAGCAGCACCGCGAGCAGGAACTGCAGCGTCGGGGCGAGGAACTGGAGCATCCCGAGGGTCGAGTAAGGCAGCCGCCGAGCGGCGCCGGTGAACAGCAAAAGGGGAATGGTCGAAACCACTCCGGCCAGAAGCAGCAGCGCGCCTTCGCTCTGGGTCGATCCAAAGCTCGGAGCGCCGGCGGAATAGCGCCACGCAAGCCAGGCAAGCGCCACCGGAAACCACAGCGCCGTCTCGATCGCCAGGCCGGCAACCGGCTCGACCCTGGCGATCTTGCGCAGCAGCCCGTAGGTCGCGAACGTGGCGGCCAGCGTCAGGCTGATCCACAATTGGTCGAGCGCTCCGCCGACCAGCGCCAATATGCCGGCCGCGGCGATCGCCACCGCCGCCCATTGCAGCCACGACAGGCGCTCCTTGAGAATGAACCGCCCGAGCACGACATTGACCAGCGGGTTCAGATAATAGCCCAGGCTTCCGGCCAGGATGTGGCCGCTGGTCACCGCATAGACGTACAGCAGCCAGTTGATGGCGATCAGCACCGCCGTGCACAGCAGCAGAAGCAGGGTCCGGTGGCGGCGGATCGCTTGCCGGACATCGCTCCAGCCACTCCCGAAGAACAGCAGCAGCGCGAGAAACGGTAGCGACCACAGGACCCGGTGAGCGACGATGTCGACCGCGGCGACGGCGGCGATCGCCTTGAAATAGATCGGCAGCACGCCCCACAGCCCGTAGGCGGCCACTCCGAACAGGAAGCCGCGGCGGACCTCCCCGCGCGGTGGGGCCAAAGCAGCTGTGGCGTTCATTCGACGCGCGCCTAGCGGCGCTGAGCGCGAAGTGAAAGCTCGTGCTCAACACCGCGTTGGTTGAAACCGCAGCCCCGGCCTGCCACTTGTAATCTCGAGTGTGGTGAAAGGACCGTGTCCTGCGTTTGCGTCCCGCCTTGCTGCGCCTTGCCTGCCTGAGCGCACTTGTCGCCATGACGTCGGGATGCGGCACCCTGAAACCCAAACCCGTCGAGCCGAGGCCGGGAGCGACGGTGGTCGCCGAGCCGCCGCTGAAATCGGAGGCCTGGACGGAGGTTGCCACGGCGGCCGATGAATCGCGGATCGCCCGCATCGGCCTTGCCTGGCAATCGGCCCTCGCCGACGCCCGGCGGGGGTTTGCGGGCGAGATTCGCGGGGAAGGCAATCTGCTCGAGCCGCGCGGCGCTCTGCCGCGGCCGGCGCCGACCCCGGGAAGCTACAACTGCCGCCTGATCAAGCTCGGCAAGGCGACCCAAAAAGGGCTCGCGTTCGAGCGGTTCAAGCCGTTCTTCTGCTACGTCGAGGTCGAGGACGAGCTGCTGACGATCGTCAAGCAGACCGGCAGCCAGCGGCCGGCCGGGCGCTTGTGGGAGGACGACCGGCCCGACCGCCTGATCTTCCTCGGCAGCCTCGCGCTCGGCACCGAGCAGCAGCCGCTCGCGTACGGCGAGGATCCCAAGCGCGACATGGCCGGAGTGCTCGAGCGGATCGGCCCGTTCCGCTGGCGGCTGGTGATCCCATGGCCTCAGGGGACGTCGAAGCTCGACGTGTTCGAGCTGACTCCGGTGACCGACCAACCCAAATGAACATGGCGCGGACGGCTCGCCGACCGGCCCACATCATCGCCGGAGCGCTTGCCGATCCGGTCGAAGTTCGAGCGCACCTGGTCGCGGCCGCGAAAGCCGGCGAGCCGATCACTTATTCCGAGTTGCTGAACCGCCTCGGCCACGAATTCACCCGGCCCAAGATGCGCGCCTTGTGCGCCGTGCTGGCCACGGTCGACCAGGAAACGGCGGAGCTCGGCGAGCCGGAACTCGCGGTGTTGGTGGTGCGCCAGTCCGACGGGCTGCCGGGGCAGGGCTGGTGGGTCGCCGGCGGCGCGTCGAGCAATGATTATGATGGCCTGTGGGAGGGGCCGGAGGCGAAGCGATTCATTGCCCAGCTGCACGCTCGAGCGTTCGACTATTGGGGGAGCAGAAGCTAAGCGCCGCGCCCATGGGCGATGCCACAATCAGCGAGGCGAAGGCGCGGACCTTCACGGTCGGCGAGGACGACGACGGCATTCGCCTCGATCGCTGGTTCAAGCGCCATCTGCCCGAGATCAGCTTCAACATCGTCTCGCGCTGGGCTCGCACCGGCCAGCTGCGCCTTGACGGCAAGCGCGCGGTGCCGGGCGACCGAATCGAGGCGGGCCAGCAGATCCGGGTGCCGCCGCCCGAAACCGCCCCGGCGCGCTCGCCCCGCGCGCAGCGCCTGGTCGAGCCGCTGACTCCCGATGAAGCCGAGCTGGTGCGCGAGATGGTGATCCACGAGGATCGCCACGCGTTCGTCCTCGCCAAGCCGCCGGGGCTGGCGACGCAGGGCGGCACCAAGACCCACCACCATCTCGACCGGCTCCTCGATGGGCTGGCCGACGATGCCGGCGCGCGCCCCAAGCTTGTGCACCGGCTCGACAAGGACACGTCCGGCGCGCTGCTGGTCGCCCGGACCGCGCGCGCGGCCGGCCATTTCGCCAAGGCTTTTTCCGGTCGCACCGCGCGCAAGGTCTATTGGGCGCTGGTGGTCGGCGTTCCCTCGCTCGAGGAGGGGCTGATCGACCTGCCGCTGGCCAAGCAGCCCGGCACCGGCGGCGAGAAGATGCACGTCGAGCCGGAGAGCGGGCTTGCGGCGAAGACCCGCTGGCGGCTGATCGACCGCGCCGGCAACCGCGCCGCCTGGATCGAGCTGCAGCCGCTGACCGGCCGCACCCACCAGTTGCGCGCGCACATGGCGGCGATCGGCCACCCGATCATCGGCGATGCAAAATACGGCGGTGCCGAAGCCTTCCTGACCGGCGGCATCAGCCGCAAGCTGCACCTCCACGCGCGCCGAATCCGGATCGACTCGCTCGACGGCGGGGTCATCGACGTCACCGCCGAGCTGCCGCCGCACTTCGCCGAGAGTCTCGCAACCCTGGGCTTCGAGCCGCTGGCCGGCGACATGCTGCCGCTAGACCGGCCGGACCCGGCGCGGAGCCCCGAAATCAAGGAGCGGCGAGCGGCCGCGGCGGCCAAGGCGCGGCGGCGCGAGCGCAAGGGCGAGCGGCGGGCGCGGGGCTCGCAGACCCGGGGAAGGCGGCGGTGAACCGCCTGGCGATCTTCGATTGCGACGGGACGCTCGTCGACAGCGGCGCGACCATATACGCGGCGGTCAAGGAGACATTCGAGCAGCATGGGCTCGTGGCGCCGCCGCCGCGCGACTGCCGCCGGGTGATCGGCCTCAGCCTCGATGAAGCGATGCAGTCGCTGGTCCCGGCGGCGAGCCGCGACGAGCACGCGCTTCTGACCGCAACCTACAAGGCGAAATTCCTCCAGGCTCGGCTGGAGGGGCGGGTCGAGGAGCCGTTGTTCGACGGTATCGCCGAGCTGCTCGATGCGCTCGAGGCGGACGGCTGGCTGCTGGCGGTCGCCACCGGCAAGTCGGACCGCGGCCTCGGCCATTGCCTCGACTGCCACAGCCTGGCCGCCCGCTTCGTCTCGCTTCAGACCGCCGACCGGCACCCGTCCAAGCCGCACCCGTCGATGGCGCTGCAGGCGATGGCCGACGCCGGCGCCTCGCCGGAGATGACGGTGGTGATCGGCGACACGTCCTACGACATGGGCATGGCGCGCGCGGCCGGCGCGACCGGGATCGGCGCCGGCTGGGGCTATCATGACGAGCGCGAACTGCTCGCCGCCGGAGCGATCGCCGTCGCGATGCAGCCGAGCGACGTCGTCGGCCTGCTGCCGAGCGGCAGAGACAAGCTCTATGGCTGACGACGCGCTCTGGCGCCGCCGCTTCCTGATCTTCATGATGGCGCGGCTGTCGGGGGCCGTGATCTTCTTCGCCGGAGTCGCCATCGCCTACAGCGATCTGGTCCGCGAGGGCGGCTGGCCGGCATTGGGCGCCATCATCGCCATCATCGGCGCCATCGACGCGGTGTTCGCCCCCAGGCTTCTGAAAAAGCATTGGGACCGTGAGGACCGCCGTTGAAGCGGTTCTGGAAGAGTGCAGAAGCGGTTGCGGTCAAGGGCGGCTGGGAAGTTCGGCTCGATGAGCGGCCGCTTCGGACTCCGGGCCGCTCGGCGGTGGTCGTCCCTACCGAGCGGCTGGCCCGGGCCATCGCCGAGGAATGGGCGTCGGCCGGGGAGACGGTCGACCCGCGGGCGATGCCGCTGACGGGCCTGGCCAACGCGGCCACCGACCGGGTCGCCGAAGACCGCGCCGCGTTCGCCTCGGGCCTCGCCCGCTACGCCGAGGCGGATCTCGCCTGCTATCGCGCCGAGGGGCCGCAAACGCTCGTCGCTCGCCAGCAGCGAAGCTGGGACGCGCTGCTCGGCTGGGCGCGGCGGCGCTTCGACGTCGACTTCGCCGTCACCGCCGGCATCGTCCACGTCGCCCAGCCGCAGCCGACCGTCGAGCGGCTTGCGCATGAAGTCGCCGCTCTCGACGCGTTCCGCCTCGCCGGCCTGTCGCCGCTGGTCACCATCGGCGGGTCGCTGGTCGCCGCGCTGGCGGTGCTCGAAGGGGCACTGACGCCCGATGAGGCGTGGGAGGCGACCAGCATCGACGAGCGCTGGCAGATCGAAAAATGGGGAGCGGATTCCGAGGCCGAGGCCGCGCTTGCAAGCAGGGGGCGCGACTTCCTCGTTGCCGCGCGCTTCCTGGAATTGCTGGAGACCTAGTGCTGGGGGCCGATCAGATCGCGTACGAACGGATGCAAATCGGTTTGCCGCACCCTTTTTGACCGTTCGGCGACGACGATCGCCCGGACCCGCTTCAGGCATTCGTCCATGTCGCGGTTGACCATCACATATTGATACTCGGCCCAGTGATCGATCTCGTCGGCCGC
The DNA here is from genome assembly GCF_013812825.1 of Sphingomonas sp. Taxonomy (GTDB): domain Bacteria; phylum Pseudomonadota; class Alphaproteobacteria; order Sphingomonadales; family Sphingomonadaceae; genus Sphingomicrobium. The sequence goes on from NZ_JACCSU010000067.1 coordinate 16,912, forward strand.
GCGCAACATTCGCTCGGCGATCACGTCTTGCGAATCGGTGCCGCGCGCGTGCAACCGCCGTTCGAGCTCCTCCATTGAGGGTGGCAGCAAGAAGATCGTGACGAGGTGCTCGCCAAAATCGGGTTCGAGCTGCCTCGCGCCCTGCCAGTCGATGTCGAACAGGATGTCGCGGCCGTCGCGCAGCGCCGCTTTCACCGGCGCTTTGGGAGTGCCGTACCGGTATCCGAACACGTAGGCCCACTCGACAAAGTCGCCGGCGGCGATCATCGCGTCGAACTCCGCATCGTCGACGAAATGATAATCGACGTCATTGCGCTCGCCCGGCCGTTTGGGCCGCGTCGTCGCGCTGACCGACATGGTGATCTGCGGGTCGGCCTCGAGCAGCAATCGCGAGATGGTCGACTTGCCGGCGCCCGACGGGGAGGAGAGGACGATCAGGAGGCCGCGGCGGCGGCGGCCCGATTGTTCGTCGATCGGCAGGTCCATGGCCGCTCTTGCTTCGCCGGAGCCGTGGCCGTCAAGCTGTGGGATGTTCGCGACGAAATGGTGCGCTGCACCATTTTCCGCTTGAAATGCCGCATTGCAATGCTTATTGTGCAATGCAACAAATCAAGAGGAATTGAAAACCATGGTTGACCAGAACAAGATCCAGGCTGACGCCGCCGCCGAGGCTCCGGCCAAGGTTGCCAAGGCGGTCGCCGCCACCGTCGAAACAGTGGCCACCGAGACCGCCAAGACGGCCAAGCGCGCGCGTGCCGCGAGCAAGCGCCGCACCAAGCGCGCTTCGCGCAAAGCCGCGCCGGCAATGGCCCGCAAGGCCAGCCGCTCGAAGGCCCGCACTTCTCGCACCGCTCGGACCGCCGCTGCGCGCAAGCCCGCCGCGGCCGCTTCCACCCAGAGGATTCAAGACATGAACTTCACTCCCAACACCGCTTTCCCGGGCTTTGGCGCCTTCACCGGCGCAACCCCGTTCCAGTCGCTGTTCGCCGATGCCGGCGAGCGCAGCCAGGAAGCGGCCAAGCGTTCGCAGAAGGTCGGCCAGGAGCTGGCCGACATCGCCCGCGCCAACGTCGAGGCGGTCGTCGAGGCGACTCGCGTCGCCACCGAGGGCGCGCGCTCGATCGGCCAGGACGCGGTTGCCCGCAGCCGCGACGGCGCCGAGCAGACCGCTGATGCGATCCGCTCGCTCGCCGAGGCCAAGTCGCCGACCGAGTTCGTGCAGCTCCAGAGCGAAATCGCCAAGACTTCGTTCGACCGCATGGTCGCCGAGAGCTCGCGCCTGACCGAATCGATGGTCAAGCTGGCCGGCCAGGCATTCCAGCCGCTGTCGAACCGCGCCACGGCCAATGCCGAGCGTATCAACAATCTCGTTGCCTGACCCTCTCCCCTCCTAACGTCAGGTAACGCCGGCGGCCGCTCTCCCCAGGGCGGCCGCCTTTCTTTTCATCGGCGCGCTCCTTTAAATCATTGCCAGCGGCGCCGGTTGCGCCTTGCCGAGGGTTGAACGCTTGCCATATTTACGGTTCCACATGAGCATGCGTTGGACGATCATGGCGAATGAGCCTGGGCAGGGCGACGGACTCGACGATATCGAGACCGGAGTCGCGACCCGGACCCGGACTCGGACCAAGAAGCCGTCCAACTACAAGGTCTTGATGCTCAACGACGACTACACTCCGATGGAGTTCGTCGTCCTCGTCCTGCAGCGCTTCTTCTCGATGAGCATCGAGGATGCGACCCGGGTGATGCTCCAGGTCCACCAGCAGGGCGTCGCGGTGTGCGGAGTGTTCACCTATGAGGTCGCCGAAACCAAGGTCTCCCAGGTGATCGACTTCGCGCGCGAGAACCAGCACCCGCTCCAGTGCACGCTGGAGAAGGCCTGATCCTCCCCGGAACGGGGAGGGGGCGTCGTCTCGCTCCGGGCCCCCTCCGTCAGTCCTGCGGACTGCCACCTCCCGGTCCCGGGGAGGATTTACAGTCCACCCGCGTCCGCTAAAGCGCGCCGGTGGACAGCATCTGGATCCAGGGCGGCAAGCGCCTCGAGGGAAAGATCCCGATTTCGGGCGCCAAGAACGCCGCGCTGGCGCTGCTGCCCTGCGCGCTGCTGACCGAAGACAAGCTGACCCTCGGCAACCTGCCGCGGCTCGCCGACGTCGACAGCTTCGGCCATTTGCTCAACCAGCTCGGCGTCTCGACCATGGTCGAGGGCGTCCGGCGCGGCGAATACGGCCGCCGGATGACTCTCCACGCCGCCGACATCGCCTCGACGGTCGCGCCCTACGACATGGTCCGCAAGATGCGCGCGTCGATCCTGGTGCTGGGACCGATGCTGGCGAGGGCCGGCGAAGCGACCGTGTCGCTGCCCGGCGGCTGCGCGATCGGCGACCGCCCGATCGACCTCCATCTGCAGGCGCTCGAATGCCTCGGAGCGGAGATCGAGCTCGCCGCCGGATACGTCAAGGCGACCGCGCCCAAGGGCCGGCTTGCAGGCGGCGACTACAGCTTTCCGGTGGTGTCGGTCGGAGCGACGGAGAATGCGCTGATGGCGGCGGTCCTCGCCCGCGGCCGTTCGCAATTGTTCAACGCCGCTCGCGAGCCCGAGATCGCCGACCTGTGCAACCTGCTCGTCGCGATGGGCGCCAGGATCGAGGGCATCGGCTCAAGCCACCTGATCGTCGAGGGAGTCGAGGGGCTGCACGGCGCCACCTATGATGTGATGCCCGACCGGATCGAGGCCGGCAGCTACGCCTGCGCCGCCGGAATCACCGGCGGCTGCATCGAGCTGGTGGGCGCCCGCCCAGGCGACATGTGCTCGATCGTCAACGCGCTGTGCCACGCCGGATTGATGGTCGAGTTCAACGACCACGGGGTCAAGGTCACCGCCGACGGCAAGCTGAAGCCGCTGGCGCTGACGACCGCGCCGTTCCCGGGCTTCGCGACCGACATGCAGGCGCAGTTCATGGCCATGCTCAGCCTCGCCGAGGGCGACAGTTTCCTCGAGGAGACGATCTTCGAGAACCGCTACATGCACGTCCCGGAGCTGCGGCGGATGGGCGCCGACGTCGAGATCCGCGGCCGCTCGGCGCTGGTCCACGGGGTCGAGAAGCTGACCGGTGCAAGCGTCATGGCGACCGACCTTCGAGCTTCGATGAGCCTGGTCCTCGCCGGCCTCGCCGCGGAGGCCGAGACCGAGGTCCTGCGGGTCTACCACCTAGACAGGGGCTACGAGCGGCTCGAGGAGAAATTGTCCGCGGTCGGAGCGGCGATCGAGCGGAGAAGCAGCGGCTAGAGCGTGGCGCCTAAAGCATGTCCAAGGCGTGCAGGGTCACCCCGACCAGCCCGCCGACCAGCGTTCCATTGATGCGGATGTACTGGAGGTCGCGGCCAACCGCGCTTTCGAGCCGTGCGGTGATGGTCCGCGCATCCCAGCCGCGGATGGTTTCCGACACCAGCTTGACGATCGAGGTGCCGTAGCTCGCGGCCAGCCCGGCGACGGCGCGGCGCGCGAACTGATTGATCGCCGCCCGGATCCTGAGATCGCCCTCGAGCGTGGTGCCCATCGACTTCAGCACCTCGCCCAGCTTGCCGGCCAGCGCGGCATCCGGGTTGCGAGCGGCTCGAATGATCGCCTCGCGTCCCTTCTGCCACAGGGTGTCGAGCCACAGGCTCACCGACTGGTTGGCGAGCAGCTCCTCCTTCATCGCTTCGACCCGCTCGCGTGTCTCGGGGTTGGTCTGGAGGTCATTGGCCAGCTGGGCGAGCGCTTCCTCGATCTTGCGGCGGACCGGGTGGGCCGGGTCGGTCGACATCTCGACCGTCAGCTTGCGAAGCCCGTCGACGATCGCGTCGGCGAGCTTGGTGTCGAGACCGGCGAGCTTGAGAATCCAGTTCGCGCGATTGTGGACCATATCGCGGATCAGGCCCTCGTTCGCGTCGAGCGTCCGAGCGGTCCAGCGGATCGCCGCTTCGAGCATCGGCACGTGGCGGTCCTCGTTGATCGCCGAGGCGAGCGCGTGTCCGAGCAGTGGAGAGATTTCCATCGACCGGATCCGCGACGAGATCGCGCTCTTGACGATGCCGCCGAGTCGCTCGTCGTCGAGCCCTTCGAAGATGTCGGCGATCAGCCGCGACGCACCGTGCCGTATGCGGGTGCCCTCGCCTTCGGGGGCGCGCAGGAATCTCCCGGCTGCGCCGGCAATATCGATGTGCCGCATGCGACGAGCGACCACCGAGGCGATCAGGAAATTCTCGCGCAGGAACGAAGCCAGCGCCTCGCCGATGCGGTCCTTGTTGCGCGGGATGATCGCGGTGTGCGGGATCGGCAGGCCGAGCGGGTGGCGAAACAAGGCGGTGACCGCGAACCAATCGGCGAGGCCGCCGACCATCGCCGCCTCGGCGAACGCCTTGACCCAGCCCAGCGCCGGATAGCGCGGCTCGTAGATTCGAGTGACGGCGAATAGCGCCGCCATCGCCACCAGCAGGCCGGTTGCGGCGGCCTTCATCCCGGCCGCGCCCGGTTGCGCAGGGTTGAAGCGGGCGAGCGCGGTGGACGTCATCACACCGCCATAGCGGGCCGACTGAGCGAAATCACTCCGCGGGTACGGGCTCCGGCGGCCGCCGGGTCGCCTCTTCGCCGACCAGCCGGTGGAACTTGGCGGCGATCCATTTCTCGACGTCGATCGCGAGCGAGAAATAGGCCGGGACGAGCAACAGCGTCAGGATGGTCGAGAAGATCAGGCCGCCGATCACGGTCACGCCCATCGGCGCTCGCCAACTGCCATCCCCCGAAAGCGACAAGGCGATCGGCATCATGCCGGCGACCATCGCCACCGTGGTCATCACGATCGGCTGGGCTCTTTTGTGCCCGGCTTCGTAGATCGCTTCGTTCTTGGGCATCCCGTGGTCCATCATCTCGACCGCGAAATCGACCAGCAGGATCGAATTCTTGGCGACGATCCCGAACAGCATCAGCACGCCGATCAGCACCGGGAGCGACAATGGCTGACCGGCAATGAACAGCCCGATGGCGGCGCCCAAAGGCGCGAGCAGGAGCGAGCCCATGTTCACGAATGGAGCGAGGAACCGGCGGTAGAGCAGCACCAGCACCGCGAACACCAGCAACACGCCGGATCCGAGCGCGATCAGGAAGTAATAGATCAGCTCCGCCTGCCATTTCTGGTCACCGAGGTTGAGCTTGCCGACCCCCTGCGGGAGGTTTTTCAAGGTCGGCAGATTATTGATCTTGGTCCAGGCATCGCTGGCGACCAGGCCTGGAGCCAAGTCCGCACCGACCAGGATGCGGCGGATCTGATTGGTCCGCTGGACAGTCGTCGGCCCCGATCCGAAGCCGATCTCGGCCACGGCCTTGAGCGGCACCGAGCCTCCGCTGCTGGTCGGCACCGGAAGGTTCTCGAGCGTCGCCAGGTCGCGCCGGCTGTTCTCCGACAGCGACACGGTGATGGGCACCTGCCGGTCGGCGAGCGAGAACTTGGCGCTGTTCTGCGCAATGTCGCCCAAGGTCGCGATACGGATCGTCTGGCTCAGTGCCTGCGTCGTGACGCCAAGATCGGCGGCCAGGTCGAAGCGCGGCTTGATGGTGATCTCGGGCCGGACCAGGTCGCCCTGGACCCGCGGCGCCACGAGCTCCGGCAAGGTCTGCATCTCGTCGGCGAGCTTGTTGGCGGTCGCGAGCAGAAGCTCGGGATTGTCGCTGCCGAGGTAGAGCATGATATCGCGCGGAGCGCCGCCGGGGCCGCCGCCGCCCTGGCTGAGGAAATTCACCTGGGCGTCGGGGATTGCGCTCAGCTGCGGTGTCAAGCCGCGCTCGAACTCGGTGCTGGTTTTCTCGCGGTCCTGATCGAGGACGACGTTGAGGAAGCCGGCGCCGACGAACACGCGCTGGAACACATTCTCGACGTCGGGGTCCTTCTCGATGATCTCAGCGGCCTGCTGGACCTTGGCCGCGGTCTGGGCGAGCGTCGCTCCGGGCGGCATTCCGATCCGCACCCGCGAAAAGTCGAGATTGAGCGGGGGCTGAAACTGCATCCCGAGGTTCGCGACCAGGACGCCGGTCATCACCAGCGTACCCAGGCCGGCCCCGACCATGACGATGCGATGATCGTGCACCCAGGCACTCAAACGGCGCACCATGACTTCCAGATTGCCACCGGTCGTACCCGCAATCCAACCGATGAGCTTGCCCACGCCGAAGGCCGCCAATCCGCCTACGACAAGCGCGATCAGCGTCGTGATCACCGGCAGGCCCAGGCCGGCGAGCGCCTTGAATGTTGCAAATGCCCCAGCGCCGAATGCCGCGATGATGATCACGACGATCAGGACACCAAGGCCTGCGTAGGCCAGCTTGCTGGAAACCGCGGGCAGCGCAGCACGGATGGCGGTCGCCTTGGAGCCGTCGATGCTCCACTTGAGCAGGTCCAAATATTTGAACATCGCCCAGCCCGAAGCGTGCGGCTCGATGCCCTTCGCCCGCAGGAAATAAGCGGCCATCAGCGGAGTGATCATCCGGGCAACGAGCAGGCTCATCATCACGGTGATGACGACGGTGTAGCCGAAGCTCTTGAAGAACTGGCCCGAAATCCCCGGCATCAGCGCCACCGGCAGGAACACCGCGACGATCGCCATGGTGGTCGCAAGGACGGCGAGGCCAATCTCGTCGGCGGCGTCCATCGATGCCTGGTAGGCGGATTTGCCCATCCGCATGTGTCGCACGATGTTCTCGATCTCGACGATCGCGTCGTCGACGAGGACCCCGGCGACCAGGCTCAGTGCCATCGTCGACATGAAGTTGAGGTTGATCCCGAGCATGCTCATGAACCAGAAGGCCGGAATCGCCGACAGCGGGATTGCGAACGCCGAAATGAGGGTCGCTCGCAAATCGCGCAGGAACAGGAAGACGACGAAGACCGCGAGGATGGCGCCTAACCACAGCGCCTCCATGGCGGACTCGTATTGCGCTTTTGTGTAGTCGACCTGGTTGAAGATCTCGAGGAATCGGATCCGTGGATTCTCCTTCTCGATCTTGCGCAGCTCCTCCCACGCCGCGTCGTAGGTCGTCACTTCCGACGATCCCTTGGAGCGCTGCACGTTGAAGCTGATCACCTGCCGCCCGTTCATCTTGGCGATGGTGCGCTGCTCGGAATAGGCGTCCTTGACCTCGCCGAGGTCGGCCAGCCGGACGGTGCGCCCGCCTGGGACGACGATTTGGATTTGCGAAAGGTCGAACGCGTCGCGAGCGTTGCCGAGCACCCGCACCGACTGCTCGGAACCGGCGATCTCGGCCCGGCCGCCGGCGGCGTTGAGATTGGTCTGGCGAAGCTGGGCGTTGACCTGCGCCGCGGTGATTCCCTGCGCCTGGAGAGCGATCGGGTCGAGGATCACCCGGATCTGACGGTCGACTCCGCCCTCGCGGGAGACGGCGGCGACGCCCTCGACGCCGAGCAGCCGCTTGCTGACATTGTTATCGACGTACCAGCTGAGCTCTTCCAGGCTCATGTCGGTGGTTTCCGCGGCCACGAACAGGATCGGGTCACCGGCGATGTCTTCGCGAGTCACCTGCGGCTCCAGAATTCCGTCCGGCAGATCGGAGCGCACCTGGGCGATGGCATTGCGAACATCGTTGACCGCCCGGTCGGACGGCGTGCCGATCTCGAACATGACGAAGGTGTTGCTGTTGCCCTCGCGGATCGAGCTGTTGATCTCCTCTACGCCGTTGACGCCGCGGATGGCGGTCTCGATCCGCTGCGTGACCTGCATTTCCATCTCGCTGGGCGCCGCTCCGGGCTGCGAGACGCTGACGTTGACCGCCGGGAAGTCGATGTCCGGGTTGTTGTTGACCTGCATGTTCGTGAACGAAACGATGCCGGCCAGCAGCAGCCCGATGAACAGCACGATCGGCGGAACCGGGTTGCGGATGCACCAGGACGAGATGTTGCGGAAATTCATCGAACTCTAGCTCTTCTCAATTCTCGTCAGCGAGCGGCCTGCCGCTTCGGCGAAACCTTTTGCCCGGGGTTGAGGAACGGACCCGCCGACAGCACGACCGCTTCCTGGCCGCTCAGTCCCTCGATGATCGTGACGCCCAAATCGTCGACCGAGCCGATCCGGACGTCGCGCCGTTCGACCTCGTTTTTGGCGTTGACGATGTAGACGTAATTGCCCTTTTCATCGCTGAGGACCGCGCTTTGCGGAAGCAGCGGAGCGGTGCTCCCGCCGGCTCCGATCCGGGCCTCGGCGAATCCACCCGGCCGGATCGCCGTGTCGTAAGGGACGGCAATTCTCACCTCGCCCTGGCGCGACTGCGGGTCGATCACCGGCGACACCTGCCACACCGAGCCCGAGAAGCTCCGGTCGAGCCCGATCGGACTGACGCTGGCCGGCATTCCAACGCGGACATAAGCAATGTCCTGTTGCGGTATCTGCGCGCGAATTTCCATCTCGCCGCGGGCGGCGAGGCGGAACAAGGCGCCCGCACCCGGCCCGACGACCTGACCGACCTCGACGTTGCGCGCGAGCACCAGGCCACTGGTCGGAGCCCGGATGTCGAGCCGGCCGACGCGAGCCCGAGTCGCACCGAATTGCGCCTGGGCGACGCGCACCCGGGCCGCCGCGGCGTCGCGGGCTGCGCGCTTGCGGTCGAGGTCCGCCTTGGAGACGAAGCCGCGCGCGACCAGCGCCTGCGCCCGGTCGAGCTCGTTCTGGGCAAGTGCCGCATCGGCCCTCGCGACCTGGACGTTGGCGGCAAGCTGGGCCGCTTCCTGGCTCTGGACCGAGCGGTCGATCGCGGCGAGGGTCTGCCCCTGGCGCACCCATGTGC
>NZ_JACCSU010000041.1 GCF_013812825.1 Sphingomonas sp.
GGCTATGGTCGCGTGGCTGCACGAGGACGCGCTGCGGCGCGAACGGGTGCGGGTCGCGTTGAAAGCAATGCCGGATTTCGCGCGGGCACTGGCGCGGCTGGCGGCCCAGCGGGGCAGCCCGCGCGACCTCGCGTTGATTCGAGACGGCCTCGCCGCCGCCGCCGCGCTCCAGGCCGAGCTTGCCGCCGAGCCCGACTCGCCGCCATTGCTCGAAACGCTGCTGCCGCGGCTCGGCGGGCATGACGCGCTGATCGGCAAGCTGGCTTTGGCATTGGTCGGCTCGCCGCCGATCGACGCGTCGAAGGGCGGCTATATCGCCGCAGGCTATGACGAGGCGCTCGATGCGCTGCGCGCCGCATCGTCCGACGGCCGCCGCGCGATCGCCGCGCTCGAAAGCCGCTACCGCGAGGCGACCGGAATCGGGTCGCTGAAGATCCGCCACAACGCCGTGCTCGGCTATCATATCGAGGTTTCGGCGCGGCACGCCGACCGTCTGATGGCGGCCGAATCGGGCTTCACCCACCGCCAGACGCTGGCCGGCGTCGTCCGCTTCAACTCGCCCGACCTCCACACCGAAGCCGCGCGCGTGGTCGAGGCCAGCGGGCACGCGCTCGCAGCCGAGGCCGCGCATGCCGAGCAATTGACCGGGCTCGCCGTCGCCGCTGCTCCCGCAATCACCGCGACCGCCGACGCGATCGCCCGCATCGACGTTGCCGCTTCCCACGCGGCGCGCGCGGCCGAGGGCGGCTGGACCCGTCCGCAGCTGACCGAGGAGCCGTGCCTGGAAATCGAGGGCGGGCGGCATCCGGTAGTCGAGGCGGCGCTGAGCGCGGGCGGCGATCGGTTCATCGCCAACGACCTGTCGATGGGCAGCAGCGACCGGCTGTGGCTGATCACCGGGCCCAACATGGGCGGCAAATCGACCTTCCTTCGCCAGACCGCGCTGATCGCCTTGCTCGCCCAGGCTGGGGGTTTCGTCCCCGCGGCCCGCGCCCGGATCGGCCTCGTCGACCGCTTGTTCAGCCGGGTCGGAGCGTCGGACAATCTCGCCCGTGGCCGATCGACGTTCATGGTCGAAATGGTCGAGACCGCCGCGATCCTCGCCCAGGCGACGCCGCGCAGCCTGGTGATCCTCGACGAGATCGGGCGCGGCACTTCGACCTATGACGGGCTCGCGATTGCCTGGGCGGTGGTCGAGGCGATGCACGACCAGCTCCAGTCCCGGACCCTGTTCGCGACCCATTATCACGAGCTGACCCGGCTTGCCGGGCGCCTCGATTGCCTGTCGCTCCACCATGTCCGGGCGCGCGAATGGAAAGGCGACCTTGTCCTTCTGCACGAAGTCGCGGACGGCGCCGCCGACCGCAGCTACGGGATCGCGGTCGCCAAGCTCGCCGGACTGCCGCCGTCGGTGGTCGCGCGCGCCAAATCGGTGCTCGCCAAGCTCGAGGCGGGGCGCGACGCAACCGGCGGAATCGCCGCCGGGCTCGACGATCTGCCGCTGTTTGCAGCCGCGGGCGAACCCGAACGGCCCAGAGATGAGCTCGCCGATGCGTTGGCCGCGATCGATCCCGATGCGCTGTCGCCGCGCGAGGCGCTCGAGCAGCTGTATGCGCTCAAGTGCATCGTTGCCGAACGTGGCTCGCGATGAGCGTGCTCGAGCCCGTCGACAACCGCCGCTCGATCATCGATCGGCGCGCGCTGGCCGAGCGCATCATCGCCGTCCGGCCGGGCAAGCGCCGACCCGACCAGGTCGCTGCGATCCTGCGCGAGGCGCTCGATTGCGGGCGGGAGGAAATCGCCAGGCGGTTGTCGGAAGAACCCGGCCGCGGCCGAGCGGCGGCGCGGGCGACGGCCTTCCTCCACGACCAGATCGTCCGCCTGGCCTACGATTCCACCGCTCCTGAAACGCACGGCATCGCACTGGTTGGCCTCGGCGGCACCGGGCGCGGCGAGATGGCGCCGTACAGCGACGTCGACCTGATGTTCCTGACCGCGGCCAAGCCGACACGCGCGGACGGCGAAGCGGCTGAAGCGATCCTCCACATATTGTGGGCGCTCAACCTCAAGGTCGGTCATTCGCTGCGCTCGGTGAACGAGCTGATCGCGCTGGCGAAGAAGGACATGACGGTGCGCACCGCGCTGCTCGAGGCGCGGTTGCTGTGGGGCGAGGAGCGATTGTTCGACGTTGCGATGCGGCGCTTCCGCAAGGAGGTCGTGACTGGAACCGCGGCCGAATTCGTCGCCGCCAAGCTCGCCGAGCGCGACGCCCGCCACGTCAAGATGGGCGACAGCCGCTACGTCGTCGAGCCCAACGTCAAGGAAGGCAAGGGCGGGCTTCGCGACCTCCATACGCTCTACTGGATCGGTAAATATGTCCACGACGTCGAGCGGCCCGCCGACCTGGTCGGCGCCGGGCTACTGACGGCGAGCGAATTCCAGAGCTTCGAACGCTCCGAGCGCTTCCTGTGGGCGGTGCGCTGCCACCTGCATGTGGCTGCCGGGCGAGCCGAGGAGCGGCTCGGCTTCGATCACCAGAAACACATCGCCCAGGTGATGAATTACGCCGACCGGCCGGGAAAATCCGCGGTCGAGCGATTCATGCAATTCTACTTCTTGAACGCCAAGACGGTCGGCGACCTGACCGGGTTGTTCCTCGCCCAGCTCGACGAGCAATTGGGCAGGAAGGGCTTCCGTTTCGCGCTGCCGACGATCCGCCGCCGGCCCAAGCGACTGAACGGCTTCACGCTCGACCGCGGCCGGCTGTCGATCCCGTCCGACAAGTTCCTGCGCGAGGACCCGGTGCGGTTGCTCGAGCTGTTCGCGCTCGCCGCGCGCGAGCGGCTCGACATCCATCCCAACGCGATGCGCGCCGCGACCCGCGATGCCAAGCTGATCAACGCCAAAGTCCGCGACGACGCCAGAGCCAATGCTCTGTTCATGGAAGTGCTGAGCAACGTCAACGCGCCCGACGTCGTGCTGCGCTGGATGAATGAGGCGGGCGTGTTCGGCCGCTTCGTTCCCGACTTCGGCCGTGTCGTCGCGCAGATGCAGTTCGACATGTACCACCATTATACGGTCGACGAGCATTCGATCCGCGCGATCGGGCTGCTCGCGGCGATCGAGCGCGGCGAGCTTGCCAAGGACCATCCGCTGTCGACGGCCCTGTTCCGCCAGATCGCGTCGCGCCGGACGCTCTATGTCGCGGTTCTCCTGCACGACATCGCCAAGGGCCGCGGCGGCGACCACAGCGTGATCGGCGCCGAGATCGCTCTGAAGCTCGGTCCGCGCTTCGGGCTCGACCCGGCCGAGACGGAAACGGTGTCGTGGCTGGTGCGCTATCATCTGCTGATGTCGTCGACCGCCTTCAAGCGCGACCTGTCCGACCCCAAGACGATCGAGGATTTCGTCCACCAGGTGCAAAGCCCGGAGCGGTTGCGGCTGCTTCTGATCCTGACCGTGGTCGACATCCGCGCCGTCGGCCCGGGTGTTTGGAACGACTGGAAACGGGTGCTCCTTCGAACCCTGTTCGACGCCGCCGAGGAACGGCTTCGCCTCGGCCACAAGCAGCGCGGCCGCAGTGATCTCATCGCCGCCCGGCAAAAGGAGCTGGCGAAGATGCTTGGCTGGCGGCCGGCGATCGCGCGCGCTTATGCCAAGCGGCTGCCCGACGCCTACTGGCTCGCCGAGCCGCTCGAATGGCAGGTCGCCAATGCGCTCCAGGTGGCCAAGGCCGAAGCGCGCATCGGGGAGCCGGTGCCGAGCGTCGTCGCCGAGAACGATGCCGACAGCAACGCGACCCGGATCAGCGTCTTCACGCCGGATCGCGAGGGCCTGTTCTACCGGATCTGCGCCGGCCTCGCCGCGGCGGGCGCGAACATCATCGACGCCCGGGTCCATACGACGCGCGACGGAATGGCGCTCGACAATCTGCTGGTCCTCGACAGCCAGGGCCGCGCCTATTCCGATCGCCGGCTGCGCAACCGTCTGGTGCGCTCGGTCGAGGCGGCGCTCGCCAGCTCCCAAACGCCGCGTCTGCCCGTCGGCGAACGCAGCGGATCGCGGGCCGCCGCGTTCCGGGTCGCTCCGTCGGTGGTGATCGCCGAGCGCGCGTCGAGCCGGACGACGGTGGTCGAGGTCAATGCGCTCGACCGAAACGCGCTCCTCGCCGCACTGGCGCGGGCGATCCACGATTGCGGGCACCGGATCCATTCCGCCCACATCGCGACCTATGGCGAGCGCGCCGTCGACGTCTTTTATTTGACCCGGGCGGACGGCAGGAAGCTCGGCTCCGACGATGCCGCCGAGCTGCGATCCGCATTGCTCGCCGCGGCCGGCGATCCCGGGCAAGCGAAGGCTGCCTGACAAAGGAACGGGCCCCGCCGCTGCCGGCGAGGCCCTCCCCATTTTACAGCATTGGCTCGATCAGCCCCGCTGCCCGCTCGGCGGCGGCGGAGGTGGCGGTGGCGGCGCCGGGCAGAACGCCCCAGCATCGATCACGCTTCCATCCGGGCAAACCTGCGTCGCCGGAGGCGGCGGCGGCGCCGGCGGGGCAACATAGGCAGGCCCCGATGCCCGGCTCGGACCGAACTTCGCGCGCAGGGTCAGTCCATAGGTCCGCGGCTCGGCCAGGAACTGCGAGAACAGCTGCCGGCCGCCCGGGAACTGCGGATCGATGAACGGCGCCAAGGTGAAGCCCGGCGCAAACGGCGGGGTCGTCGAACCGCCCGCCTGGAACGGGGTGTTGAACGCGACCTGCGCATAGTCCTTGTTGAACAGATTCTGGCCCCACAGCTCGACCGACCAGGCATCGTCCGGCCCGCGAACGCCGATCCGTCCATTGACCACGGTGAAGCGGTCCTGCTCTTTTTGCGGGAACAGGTCCGAGCCGGTGTTGTAGCCGCCGCTCATCCGAGCATCGACGTAGAACAGTCCGCTGACGCCCGAATTGCCGATCGGCGGAGTCCAGGCCAGCGCGCCGGTGACGACGGTCTTCGGAGCGTTGGAAATGTTGTCGCCCGGAAGCATTCGAAGCGCTGGGCTGAGCGGAGTGCCCTCGTCGTCACCGACCAAATTCTTGCGATATTTGGTCTGCGCGTAGGTCAGGCCGAGGTTGAGCCTAAGATCGCGCATCGGCATGACCATCGCCTCGAGCTCGACGCCCTGCGAACGCACGCCCCAACCCAAGTCGCTCTCGTCGCACCGGCCGGTGTCGGCCGCCGGGTTGAGATTGAATGCGGCCCCAGGCGCGACGACCGGCGCAATGAAATTGGGCGAGCCAGGGTTGACG
>NZ_JACCSU010000043.1 GCF_013812825.1 Sphingomonas sp.
GATGCCGCCACCCCCGGCCCCGCCGCCGCCAGTTGCGCCAGTCGGCGGAGGCTTTGCGTTCTCGCCGCTGCTGCTTGCTCTCGCCGGAATCGCCGCTGCGGTCCTCGCCGTCACCCTGCTGCGCAAGGACGACGACGAGAAGAGCCCGGACTGATAAGGCCGGTCTCGGCTTCGCCGGACCAGGAGATGGCCGCACTCGCTGCGGCCATTTTCTTATCTGCGGACCGCCCGGACCAACGACGCAGCAGCTGAAAAAAGAAATGGCCGCACTCGCTGCGGCCATTTTCTTGTCGGCGATCGAGTCCATTTCGGATCAGACGACCAGCGGCTCATAAAGAAATGGCCGCAGAAGCTGCGGCCATTCCTCAATAGACTGTCGGGAAGAACGCTTAGCCGCGCTCCCCGCCCGACGCCTGGACCGGGTTGGTCGACAGCGGAGTCCAGCGCGACGCCACCTGGCAACTGCTCACCAAGGTGACCTGCTGGCCGGCACGGAACGCCGCATTGTAGGGCCAGCATTCGCGGCCGGTTCCGGTCTGCAGGCACAATTGCCCGCCGGCGGCCGTCCAATTGCCCTGCACGACATTGCCGGCAGGAGTGATGACGCGAGCGGCTCCGCCCGGATCGAAATAGACTGTGTTCACGACGCCGTTCGTCTCGACCTGGACCGATTGCCCGACGAGTTCGGACCCCGGTGTCCATTGCGAATAGGCGGCCGTTAGCGGCGCACCGAGGAGAACAGCTCCATAAAACAGACTTGCAACAACGCCTTTCCTCATACTTTCCTCCTCATGCGAGCAGCCAAACCACGGTGATAAATAGCACTAGAGCGAGACTCAAGCCATAACCGTTCGTCCACGCTAAGGTTGCATTCGCCCGCGATCAAGCCGGGACCTGTGTTTCGAGGGCAACAATGACATCTGAACGCGCGCCCGTCGTCGTCCTGGTGCGGCCGCAGCTCGGCCAGAACATCGGCAAGGCGGCGCGGGCGATGCTCAACTTCGGTTTGACCGAGCTCCGGCTGGTCCGGCCGCGGGACGGCTGGCCGAACCCGGAGGCGGGGCCGGCGGCAAGCGGCGCCGACATCGTCCTCGAAAAAGCGCGGGTCTTCGCCACCGCCGCCGAAGCCGTCGCGGACTGCTCGACCGTCTACGCATCGACGGTGCGCCGACGTGACCTGGTGATGCCGGTGCTTTCGCCTGAGGAAATGGCGGACGCCATCGCCGCTTCGCCCGGCCGCTCGGCGATGCTGTTCGGACCCGAGCGCGCCGGTCTCGAAACCGACGAGGTGGCGCTTGCCAATGCCATCGTCACCGTCCCGATCAACCCCGACTTCGCCTCGCTCAACCTGGCGCAGGCCGTGATCCTGCTCGCCTACGAATGGTCGCGGAAGAGCGCGCTCGCCCAGCCTCCGGCCAAGGATCTCGAGCCGCCGGCACCGCACGGCGAGCTCGAGGCGCTGGTCGGCCAGCTCGAAGCGGCGCTCGAAGCGAAGGGTTACTACCACCCGCCCGAGCGGACCCGGGCGACGAAGAACACCATTCGATCGATCTTCACCAAGACTGGCTGGTCGTCGCGCGAAGTGAAGGCCGTGCGCGGCCTCATCCGGGCGCTCGCGCAGCCCGCGCGGTCCCGCGGTTAGCCTCGCGCAGCCCGCGCGCCCGCGCGGTTAGCAAGGTCGCTCGCGGCACTCCGCTAATCGATTGAAACGCACGCGCCGTCGGCGCATGATCCCAACGGCTTGGTTTTGCAAAGGAAAAGGCCATGTTCGAGCTGCTTATCCTCGCCCTTGCCGCCGCCGGGCCAGACGATGGGATCCGTCTCGGCCTCGATCCGCGCCCAGGCGTCACTCCCGGCGAAAACCGCACCTTGTCGCAGCCTCACCCCAACGCGACGGCCCGGATGTTTCCCGACATGGCCATCAAGGGCCTGAGGATCGACGGCGATACGCTTTACGTGCTGGTCGCCAACCAGGGCAGAACCCGGGCCCGAGGGCCGATCCGGGTCATTGCCACCGCCGAGTCGAACGGTGCCACGGCCGAGTCGGCCCCTGCCCGCATCGGCCCCTTGGCGGCGGGGCATAACCGATGGGTGCCGCTTCGCGATTTCGCGGTGAAATCGGCCACGGCCGGGCGTTCGCTGGTGTTCGCGCTCGAGGACGCGCGCGTCGTTTCGGCCACCGTCAGGCTGTCGCCGGCGATCTCCGCAGCGGTCGACCGCACCGGCCGGGCCTGCCTTCCGAGCCGCGGTTGTCTGCTCGAGCTCGACGAGACCAACAACAGCCTCCGCGCCGAGGGCAGAACGGTCCCCCGCGGCCGTCCGTAAGCGGGCCGAAAACTTGACCTTGCAGGGGCGCTCCGCTAGGCGCGCCGCTCGCAATTGGCCCCGCACTCCCGGTGAAGCGGTGGCCCTGCCGACATCCCTGTCCAGGCAGCGCGGCCCCGGGAACGTAGTCGAACGCAATTGAAGGAAGCCTCATGTCAAAGCGCTCAAGCGCCAAGTACAAGCTCGACCGCCGGATGGGCGAGAACGTCTTCGGGCGCCCGAAAAGCCCGGTCAACCGCCGCGAATATGGGCCCGGCCAGCATGGCCAGCGCCGCAAGGGCAAGCTCAGCGATTACGGGATCCAGCTGCGCGCCAAGCAGAAGCTCAAGGGCTATTACGGCGATATTACCGAAAAGCAGTTCAAGCAGACCTACCAGCAGGCGAGCCGGATGAAGGGCGACGCGTCGCAGAATTTGATCGGCTTGCTCGAGCGCCGGCTCGACATGGTCGTCTACCGGGCCAAGTTCGCGCCGACCATCTGGGCGGCTCGCCAGCTGGTCAGCCACGGCCACATCCGGGTCAACGGGGAGAAGTGCAACATCGCCTCGCGCCGGGTGAACGTCGGCGACGTCATCGAGCTCGGCCCCAAGGCGCAGGAGATGGCGCTGACGATCGAGGCGCAGAGCCTCGCCGAGCGCGACGTGCCCGATTATGTCGTTCCGGAAGGCACCGCGAAGGTCACCTACTCCCGCGTCCCGAAGCTCGACGAAGTGCCCTATCCGGTGCGGATGGAGCCCAATCTGGTCATCGAGTTCTACTCGCGCTGACATCGTCCCGGCGCAGGCCGGGATCTCGGCTCAACAAGGGCGGCCTTCGCGGGCCGCCCTTTTTGTCAGCGGCCGATGGTCCGTTGCAGCAGATCGCCGATCCGGGTCAGCATCTGCGCCCGCGCGCCGGCATCCTCGAGCTGGTGGTCGAGGCCGTCAAACAGCAACAGCTCGCTCTGCTTGCCGGCGCCGCGAAGCGCATCATGCATCTTCTGCGAATGCCAGACCCGGACGTTGGCATCCTTCGATCCGTGGACAAGCAGCACCGGGGCGGCGATCGCCGAAGCGCGGCGCAACGGTGAGCCCTCGGCGACATGAGGCCCCGAGCCGATCTCCCTGTTGACAAGATTGGCGATCGTGAAGTTGCGGTAATCCTGCTTGAGCAAGGCGAGGTCGGTGACCGGCGCGACCGCGACAACGGCCTTGTAGAGGGCCGGCTCGGTCACCGCCGACTGCAACGCCGCATAGCCGCCATACGACCAGCCGACGATCGCCAGCCGGTTCGGGTCGCCCATACCCTGTGAGGCGAGCCAGCGCGCCGTCGCATTGATGTCGCCGATCGACGTCCGCCAGCTCTTGAAGCCGTTTTCCTTGAGCCACGCGTCGCCGAAGCCGGCCGAGCCGCGAAATTGCGGCTGCAGCACCGCAAAGCCGCGCGCGGCGAGAAATTGCGCGAGCCAGTCGAAGCCCCACTCGTCGCGCGCGCTCGGACCGCCATGCGGCAGCACGACCGCCGGCAGCCCCTTGGCCTCGCGCCCCGGCGGCAGCGTCAGATAGGCGGGAATCAGGACTCCATCAGGCGCCGGAATCGTCACCGGCTTGACGGAGGCCAGGGTCCGCCCCTGGAGCTCGGGCCGGGCGAGCATCGCCTCGGTGAGGGTCTTCTTGTCTCGGTCGAACAGATAATAGCGGCCCGGGTCGACGTCGCTGGCGGCGATCACCAGCAGCTTGCGACCATCCCTGCTCGCGTCGACGAACCTCACCAGCGGCAGGCGCGGAAGCGCCTTCGCCAGCGACGCCGAAAGCGCCTTGAACTCGGGGTCGAAATAGACGGTCTGGCGCTTGTCCTCGGCATAGGTGTAGCCGATCACTTTCTGGCCGTCGCCGATGCGCACCACGTCGTCGATGTCGACCCGCGGATTTTCGGCGACGAGGCGGGTCGCCATACTTCCGTCGAGCTTGATCGAATGCAGCGCGTAGCGGCCGTTCCTCTTCTTGAGCGCGTAAAGCGAATCGAGGTCGGCATCGATCGCCAGCGGAACGAACTCGTCGTCCTTGCTGTCGATCAGCGGTTTCCAATCGCGCGATCCCGCGGTCCGGAAGAAATAGTCCATTTCACCGGTCAGCATGCCGCTGTGCCGGGCGCCGGTGATCGACATCAGCCGGACGTTGCCGCGGCCATCGGTCAGATAGCCCGCCGCCTCGCGAGGGGTCTCGACCGTGGTGCCGCGCAGGCTACTGACGTCGACCTTGTCGACTCCCCAGCCGCTCTTGGTGCGCACGACCCGCGACTGGATCTTGCCTTCCTCGGGAACATAGAGGCGATCCATCAGAACCGCGCCTTCGGTCCCGCCGAGCCAGTCGATGACGTTGCCGTCGTCCTGCCGGAGGCTGCCGTCGTAGGGGCTTTCCGCCTGGCCGAGCAGCTTGGGATTGCCGCCCCCGTTGACGTCGAGCGCGACCATTCGCCGGAAACCGAGCAGCTCGCCCATGCTCTTGCTTTCGACCAGCCCGCCGAATTGGCAGACCGCGCGCCGGGC
Organism: Sphingomonas sp.; assembly: GCF_013812825.1. GTDB lineage: Bacteria > Pseudomonadota > Alphaproteobacteria > Sphingomonadales > Sphingomonadaceae > Sphingomicrobium. The sequence goes on from NZ_JACCSU010000043.1 coordinate 4,853, forward strand.
CGAGGCGAAATTGCACCAATAGAGCGACTCAGGGTCGCCGTCTGTGGCGACCACCGTGCTGAACTTGCCGGCCGACAGGTCGCCGACGACCGCGATGGTTTTGCGCCCTGGGCCCGGCGTCAGGTAGAGAACGCTCGACCCGTCCGCCGACAGATCCGCGGAACCGACCGATTCCCGCGCCCCGAACGCCGCGGCATCGGCCGCCAGGCTGGCCGGGGCTTGAGCCTGGGCCGCAAAACACCACAGCGCGGCAATGCCCGCGCCTGACAACAGCTTGTACACGCTACGAAAACTCCCCTTGACACCCGGCACCCGGAATTTCGCACAACCTGGCCGCAAAGCAAGAGGCTTCTTGGCGCGATCGGGTCCGGCTGTTACCGGCCGCGGCAATGACCCGGCCGCCTCTACCCGAATGGGCGCCGCACGAGGCGGTGTGGATCGGCTTTCCGAGCGACCCGGAGCTGTGGCTGGCCGATCTGAAGGCGGCCGAACGCGAGGTCGCGGAGTTCGCCGCGGCGGTCCACGCCGGCGGCGAGGGCGAGCAGGTGTTGCTGGTCGCGGCGCACGAGGATTCGGCGGCCGTCGCTCGCGAGCTCGCGCCGTTCGCCGAGGTGATCGTCGAGCCGTTCGGGGACATCTGGCTGCGCGACACGGCGCCGATCGTCTGCGGCTCGGGGAAGCAGCGCCGCGCCGCCGGCTTCGGCTTCAACGGCTGGGGCGGCAAGTACGAGCTTCCCGGCGACGAGGACATCGGCGAGCGGCTCGCCGCGGCCGCCGGCCTGCCCTTCTCGAAGGCCGACTGGGTGCTCGAGGGCGGCGCGATCGACCACGACGGCAGCGGCACCGTGCTGACCACCGAGCAATGCCTGCTCAACCCCAACCGCAACCCGGGCCTGCTGCGCGAGGACATCGAGCAGCGCCTTGCCCGCGATCTCGGCTTCGAGCGTGTCGTCTGGCTCGGGTCGGGCCTGCTGGGCGACCATACCGACGGCCACATCGACAATATCGCGCGGTTCGTCGCGCCGGGCCGTGTAGCGATCCCGACCCCGGCGAAAGACGATCCAAATGAGGCGGTTTACCGCGATGCCGCCAAGCGGCTGCGCGAGGCGAAGCTTGACCTCGTTACCTTGCCTTCCCCGGGGCGGCTGGAGAATGCGGAAGGCGACATCATCCCGGCGAGCTACATGAACTTCTACATCGGCAACGCGGCCGTGGTCGTGCCGCAGTACGGGGTCGCCAACGATTCGGCCGCGGTGACGGTCGTCCAGGCGCTGTTCCCCGACCGCAAGGCCGTCGGCCTTCGAGCCGACCATGTCCTGACCGGGGGCGGCAGCTTCCATTGCATCAGCCAGCAGATTCCGCGCTAAAGGCGCTGCCATGAGCAAGCTCACCGTCGCCGCTCTGCAGCTCGCCTTCGGCGAAGACACCGGTGCCAATATCCGCGCCGTCGCCGAGCTGGTGCGCGAGGCGCATGGCCGCGGCGCTCAGGTCGTCCTCCCGCCCGAATTGTTCGAAGGGCCCTATTTCTGCCGAACCCAGGACGAGGCGCTGTTCGCCGGCGCGAGGCCGGCCGCCGAGCACCCGTCGGTGCTCGCGATGCAGGAGCTGGCGGCCGAGCTGCAGATCTGGATCCCGACGAGCTTTTTCGAACTCGACGGCCCGCACCATTACAACAGCCTGGCGATGGTCGGCCCGGACGGGAAGATCGCGGGCATCTACCGCAAGAGCCACATCCCCGACGGGCCGGGCTACGAGGAGAAATTCTACTTCCGGCCCGGCAACACCGGCTTCAAGGTCTGGAGCGGTGTGGGCCCGGACAAGGGCGCGACGCTCGGCGTCGGCGTGTGCTGGGACCAGTGGTACCCGGAGACCGCCCGGGCGATGGTGCTGATGGGCGCCGAAGTGCTGTTCTACCCGACCGCCATCGGCTCGGAGCCGCACGACCCCGACCTCGACACCAGCCGGCTGTGGCGCCGGGCGATGATCGGCCACGCGGTGTCGAACGTCGTCCCGATCGTCGCCGCCAACCGCACCGGCACCGAATGCGGGCAGCGCTTCTACGGCCACAGCTTCATCTGCGACGAGCGCGGCGACATTCTTGCGGAATGCGGAGCGGAGGATTCTGGCGTAATCGTCGCAGAGCTCGACCTCACGGCGGCGAAAAAGCACCGTGCAGCCTTCGGATTTTTCAGGGACCGCCGGCCGGAGCTTTATGGCAGGCTTGTCGAAGATCGGTGATTTTTGTCGGGGAGACGCACAATGACATCACTGCAGATCGGGCATTTCGGGCTCCGGACCAAGGATGTCGACCGGGCGGTTGAGTGGTACGGACGCGCGTTCGGGGCCGACGTCCGGTTCCGCAACGAGTTCGCCGCCTTCATGAGCTTCGACGACGAGCACCACCGCTTCGTCATTTGGGACGATGGCGAAACCGAAGACAGACCGGCCGCCGCGGGGGGAGTCGATCACATCGGCTTCATGTGCCGCGATCCAGGGGACCTGGCCGAACATTATGAGCGGCTGAAGAATTTGGGGATCGAGCCGACTTCGGCCGTCAATCACCACTTCACCTCGTCGCTTTACTACCGCGACCCGGACGGCAACGAGGTCGAGATCAGCTGCGACAATCTGCCGACCAAGCAGGCCGCCGCGGACTTCATGAAATCCGACGCAATGGCCGAGGCGATGGTGCCGCCATTCTTTGGCGCCGAGTTCAATCCTGACGAGCTGGTCAGGCTGCGTCGTTCGAACGCCCCCACCGAGCAACTGGCGCGCATCGGGCTTTAAGCGCGGAGGGCCAGCGCCCGCTCGAACACGCTTTCGAACATCGCCGCGTCGAGCCTTCGCGTGTTCTGGTTGTAGCGCGAGCAATGGTAGCTCGACAGCAGCACTCGCCCGTCGGGCGCCTGGTGCTCGGCGCCGTGGCCAAATCGGGTCGATGACGGCGGCAGGCCGATCGCCCGCGCCGCGGCGACGTGGGCGATCTGGCCGAGCGCGACGAGCACCCGCGCTTTCGGAAGCGCGATCAGCGAGGCTTCGAGATAATTGCGGCAGGTGGCGATTTCCTGGGGCAAGGGCTTGTTGGCCGGCGGCAGGCATTTGACCGCGTTCAAGATCACCGCTCCGGTCAGGCGCAGCCCGTCGGCCGGGTCGGCGCGATATTCTCCCTCGGCAAGGCCGAACTTGAGCAGGGTCGAGTAGAGCAGTTCGCCGGCAAAATCGCCGGTGAACGGGCGGCCGGTGCGGTTGGCGCCGTGCTTACCGGGCGCCAGGCCGACGATTCCCAGCCACGCGTCGGGGTCGCCGAACGCCGGCACCGGCGCGTTCCACCAGTCGGGGTGCTCGGCCCGGAATTCGTGGCGGAAGGCGACCAGCCGCGGGCACAAAGGGCAGTCGCGCGGTGCTTCGGCGAGCGGGATCGGCGAGCGGTCGGCGGGGCTGGAGAAATTGCTCACGGCTCCACTTATCGTTCGTCCTGAGCGAAGTCGAAGGGCGTTCTTTTTCTCCCAAGCTGCGGCTAACGCCCTTCGACTACGCGCTTCGCGCTGCGCTCAGGACGAACGAATTTGGGCAAGGCTTCTCACCTCTACGCGATCGGCATCGGCTCCAACCGCCGCCACGGCCGCTTCGGCCGGCCGGGAGCGGTGGTCGAGGCGGCGATCGCACGGCTCGACCAGGACTTCGGCCTGTTCAACGCTTCGCCGATCGTCCTCAACCCTGCGCACGGCGGCGCCGGCCGCGAGTTCGCCAACGCGCTCGCGCTCGTCGAGAGCAAGCTCGAGCCCTCCGAGATGCTCGGCGCGCTCAAGGCCCTCGAGCGCGAATTCGGCCGGCGCGGCGGCCGGCGCTGGGGCAGCCGCGTGCTCGACCTCGACATCATCCTGTGGAGCGGCGGCAAGTGGCGCACGCGCGGCCTCACAATTCCCCACCCGGCGCTCGAGACGCGCAGCTTCGTGCTCGGGCCACTGGCCGCGGTCGCTCCAAACTGGCCGGTCCGCGGCGGACTCGCCGCCCGCCACCTCGCCCACCGCCTTGCCCGCCGACGCGCACGGCGGTAACGCACCCCTCGCCCCGGACATCATCCGCTGCAGTGGGCCCTTAGCTCAGTCGGTAGAGCAACTGACTTTTAATCAGTAGGTCGCTGGTTCGAA
>NZ_JACCSU010000012.1 GCF_013812825.1 Sphingomonas sp.
GATCGACGGCGCGACCCAGCGCCCGCTGCCCGACGATTCGAAGGCGCGGATGGTGCTGCGACTGGCGCTCGCCCAGAAGATCGGCCTCGGAACGCCCGACCATGCGCTAGTCGCGACCGCTCTGCCGCTGGTCGACGGCGGCCCGCGCCGGCTGGTCCACGGAGTGCTCGGAACGCTTTTGCGGAAGGGCGTGCCGCCGCTCGACTCGCCGCGCCTGCCGGAGCCCGTCGAGCAGCGCTGGCGCTCCGCCTGGGGCGAGGAAACGGTGCAGGCGGCGCGCCGCCAGATGGCCCGGCGCCCGCCGCTCGACCTCAGCTTCGCCGACGATTCGGAGGCGCAAGCTTATGCCCAGGCGAACGGCGGAGTGTCGCTCGCGCCGCGCCACGTCCGGCTTGCGGAAAGCTCGGCCGTGCCCAGCCTGGCCGGTTTCGGAGCCGGCGGCTGGTGGGTCCAGGACCTCGCCGCCTCGCTTCCGGCGCGCCTGATCCCCGCCGACGCTGGCGACGTGCTCGACCTGTGCGCGGCGCCGGGCGGCAAGACCATGCAGCTCGCTGCCGCCGGTCACCGAGTGACCTCGGTGGATGCATCGAAGAACCGTCTCGCAAGGATTCGGGAGAATTTGCAGCGCACGAATCTGAGCGCGAGCTTGGTCCCGGTCGACGCGCTGACATGGAATCCCGGCCGCAGCTTCGATTCGATCCTGCTCGACGCGCCCTGCTCGGCGACCGGCACCTTCCGCCGCCACCCCGAAGTGCTCTACCGGGCCCGCCCAGCGATCATCGCCGAGCGCTCCGAGCTCCAGGCGCAGCTGCTCGACCGCGCCGCGGAGTGGCTGAAAGCGGGCGGCGCGCTGGTCTATTCGGTGTGCTCGCTCGAGCCCCAGGAGGGCGAAGCGGTCGTCGCGGCCTTCCTCGCCACGCACCCGGACTTCCGCCTCGATCCGCCCACCGGGCTCCCCGGCTTCGTCGCCCCCGATTCGGCCGGCCGCGTCCGGATCCTGCCCGGCCTGCTCGAGGATCAGGGCGGCCTCGACGGCTTCTTCGCCGCCCGCCTTGTCCGCGGCGCCGGTTAGCGTCTAATCGAGCCCATGGCCGCTTCGTCCAATCCGCCGCTCATCGCCCCCTCGATCCTGTCCGCCGACTTCGCCCGGCTTGGCGAGGAAGTCCGGGCGATGGACGAGGCCGGCGCCGACTGGCTGCACATCGACGTGATGGACGGCCATTTCGTCCCCAATCTGACCATCGGCCCAAGCGTCGTGAAGGCGCTTCGAGCGCATTCGTCCAAGCCGTTCGACGTCCATTTGATGATCGCCCCGGCCGACCCGTTCCTCGATGCGTTCGCGGAGGCCGGCGCCGACGTCATCACCGTCCACCCGGAGGCCGGGCCGCACCTCCACCGGACCGTCCAGCGGATCCGGGCGCTCGGCAAGAAGGCCGGCGTGTCGCTCAACCCCGCGACCCCGGCCAAGGCGCTCGACTACGTGCTCGACGACATCGACCTGGTGCTGGTGATGAGCGTCAACCCGGGCTTCGGCGGCCAGAAGTTCATCGCCGGCCAGCTGAAGAAGATCGAGGCGGTCGCGCGCCGCATCGCCAAGCAGAACCTCGGCGTCGCGATCGAGGTCGACGGCGGCATCGATGCCGACACCGCCCGCCAGGCGGTCGACGCCGGGGCGACCGTGCTGGTCGCCGGAACCGCGGCGTTCCGCGGCGGGCCCGGCTCCTACGCCGGCAACATCCGCGCGCTGCGGGGAGACGGATGAGCTCCAGCACCGCTGCGGCCAACACTGCGGCCGAACGCGACATCGTCCGCAAGCTCGCCCGCGGATCGCTGTTTTCCCGGCTGCTCGGATCGGGCCGCCAGCCGCTGAAGCTCGCCGCGGTGCCGCGCGACCTCGTTGTCGGCGACCGCCGGCGCGGCGATGCCTTGCTGGCCGGCCGTTTGACGCTCGGCAGCGAGACTCTGTCGCTCGCGGCCGCCGAGTTCGCTGCGATCGGCGCCGACGGACCGCTCGCCGAGCAATTGCAGGGCTTCTCCTGGCTGCGCGACCTCGCCGCCGCCGCCAGCCGCGAGAACGGCGCCCGGCTCGCCGAAGCGCTTGCCGGGCGCTGGCTGCTTGCCCACGGAACCCGCGCCGACGAGGCCTGGCGTCCCGACCTGTGGGGCGAGCGGATCCTGTTCTGGACCGCCTACGCGCCGTATATCCTGTCGAGCCGCGACGCCGGCTACCGTTCGGCCTTGCTGAACACGCTGGCGCGGGGAGCGCGGCATCTCGACGCCAACGCCGATCGCGCCCCGCCCGGCCTCAAGCGGATCACTGCCTGGGCCGGAGTCGTCGCCGCCGGGCTCCTCGTCCAGGGTGGAGTGACGCGGGTCGCCCGCGGCGAAGCGGGGCTTGCCCGGGCGCTCGCCGCCGCCCAGTTCGAGGACGGCGGCCTCACCAGCCGCTCGCCCCACGAGCAGATGCTCCTGGTCGACCGCTTGGGCCTTTTGCGGGCCGCGTATTTCGCCGCCAAGCAGACGCTCCCCGACGGCATCCAGGCCGCCGCCGCGGCCGCTCTCGCAGCCCTTCACGGAGTGACCATGGGCGACGGGGCGTTGTCGAGCTGGCAGGGCGGCAATCCCGGCGACCCGGCGCGGCTCCACGCTTTGGTCGAAGGCTGCGGGCTGCGGGCCCGGCCGCTCCGCCAGGCGCGCGGCTGGGGCTATCAGCGGATGTCGGCGCTGGGCACCGTTCTGGTGCTCGACGCCGCTCCGCCGCCGCCGCCCAGGATGACCGGCAGCGGCACTGCTTCGACGCTGGCCTTCGAGCTGTCCGACGGAGCCCAGCGGCTGGTCGTCAATTGCGGCGGCCCCGGCCCCCTGCCGACCAAGCTCCCCGATCATCTGGTCGAGGCGCTGCGCTCGACCGCCGCGCACAGCACGCTGACCCTGGCCGAGACGAATTCGACCGCGATCCTCGCCGACGGCTCGCTCGGCAAGGGCGTCAGCGACGTCACCGTCGAGCGCTCCGAGGACAATGATTCGAGCCGCATCGCCGCGACCCACGACGGCTACGTCCGCCGCTTCGGCCTGATCCACAAGCGCAGCCTGATGCTCGGCAACGACGGCAAGGAATTGCGCGGTGCCGACCAGTTGATCCAGAAGGGCCGCCGCAAGGTCCGCGACGCGATCGCCTTCGCCACCCGCTTCCACCTCGCGCGCGACGTCGAGGCGACGCTGACCGCCGACGGCATGGGCGCGATCCTGCGCTCGCGCGGAACGCCGCCGTGGAACTTCCGCTGCCGGGGGGCGATGCTGACCACCGAGGAAAGCCTGTTCATCGACGGCTCCGGCGAGCCGCACAAGACGACGCAATTGGTGATCGTCGGCGAGATGTCGGGAATCGGCGGCGAAGTCGGCTGGCAATTCCGCCGCTCGAGTTGAGGGAAGACGCTTGACCGACCTTGTGCCCATCCGCCGAGCCTTGCTCTCGCTGTCGGACAAGAGCGGGTTGGAAACGCTCGCCGCCGGCCTCGTCCGCCACGACGTCGAGCTCTATTCGACCGGCGGCACGGCGGCCCGGCTGCGCGAGCTGGGCCACGAGGTCCGCGACATTTCCGACCTCACCGGCTTTCCCGAGATCATGGACGGGCGGGTCAAGACGCTTCACCCGAAGGTCCACGGCGGCCTGCTCGGAGTGCGCGACAACCCCGAGCATCGGGCGATGATGGACGAGCACGGAATCGCCCCGATCGACCTGGTCGTCGTCAACCTCTACCCGTTCGAGGCGACGGTGATGCGCGGCGCGGCGCGCGACGAGATCATCGAGAACATCGACATCGGCGGGCCGTCGATGGTCCGCTCGGCGGCCAAGAACCACGCGTTTGTCGCCATCGTCACGGATCCCGGCGATTACGGCGCGCTGCTCGCCGAGCTCGACGGCAATGACGGCGCGACGTCGCTGGAGCTTCGCAAGCGCCTCGCCGCAAAGGCCTACGCGCTGACCGCGACCTACGATTCGATGATCTCGCAATGGTTCGCCTTCGCCGACCAGTGCGAGCGCTGGCCCGCGACCTGGACCTTGTCGAACAAGCTCAAGATGCCGCTTCGCTACGGCGAGAACCCGCACCAGCAGGCGGCACTCTATCTGCCGGTCGGACCGCACGCGCGCGGCATCGCCCAGGCCGAGCAGATCCAGGGCAAGGAGCTCAGCTACAACAATCTCAACGACGCCAGCGCCGCGCTGGACCTCGTGGCCGAGTTTCGCGACGGGCCGCCGACCATCGTCATCGTCAAGCACGCCAATCCGTGCGGAGTCGCGAGCGGCGAAACGCTGGCCGGCGCCTGGCGCGATGCGCTCGCCTGCGACAGCGTCTCGGCGTTCGGCGGGATCGTCGCGGCCAACCGCGCGCTCGATGGCGCCACCGCCGAAGCCATTGCGGCGATCTTCACCGAGGTCGTCGTCGCTCCGGACGCCGACGCCGACGCCCGCGCTGTCTTCGCGAAGAAAAAGAATTTGCGCCTGCTGCTGACCGGCGAGCTGCCCGACCCCGGCCGCGGCGGCCAGTCGCTGGCGGTGATCGCCGGCGGTCTCCTGGTCCAGGATCGCGACAAGGGCCGAACCACTCGGGACGATTTGAAGTGCGTGACCAGGCGCGAGCCGACGCCGCAGGAAATCGCCGACTGCCTGTTCGCCTGGACCGTCGCCAAGCACGTCAAGTCCAACGCCATCGTCTACGCCAAGGACGGAGCGACGGCCGGCATCGGCGCCGGCCAGATGAACCGCCGCGACAGCGCCCGGATCGCGGCGGCCAAAGCCATCGAAGCCGCGCAGACGAACGGATGGCGCGAGCCGCGCACCGTCGGCTCGGCGGTCGCCTCGGATGCGTTCTTCCCGTTCGCCGACGGGCTGCTGGCGGCCGCCCAAGCCGGTGCGACCGCGGTGATCCAGCCCGGCGGCTCGATCCGCGACGACGAAGTCATCGCCGCCGCCGACGATGCGGGCCTGGCGATGCTGTTCACCGGCATGCGCCACTTCCGGCACTAGCCCTCGGCCGAATTTGGAGCAGCCCTGAAAACGCGCCTTTGCACCTTGCGGGCGTCTCGTTCGTTTTCCCCTCGACCCCAACTCCAGCCGGCGAGGAATTCAACGATGGACCAGACCATGCTCATTCTGTTGGCAGTCGTGGCGGTGGCAGTCATCGCCGGCGTGCTGCTGCTCCAGCGCCGCCGCTCGCAGCATCTGAAGTCCCGCTTCGGCCCCGAGTACGACCACGAGCTCGAGGAGAAAGGCAGCCGCAGCAAGGCGGAGGCCGAGCTCGCCAAGCGCGAGAAGCGAGTGTCCAAGCTCGATATCGTGCCCCTCGAACCGGCCGCCCGGCAGCAGTTCGTCGAGCGCTGGACCGACGTCCAGGCAAAATTCGTCGACGATCCGGCACGAGCCGTTGCCTATGCCGATGCCCTGCTCGCCGAAGTGATGAGCGCCCGCGGCTATCCGGTCGGCGACTTCGACCAGCGCGCCGGCGACATCTCGGTCGATCATCCCAAGGTGGTCGAGCATTACCGCGCCGGGCACGAGGTCGCGGTGCGGCACGAGCGCGGCGAGGCCGGGACCGAAGACCTTCGCCAGGCGATGATCCACTACCGGTCGCTGTTCGACGAGCTGGTCGGCGAAAACGAACGCTCGCCCCAGCCCGAGGCCGCGCACTGATCGGGCTCCCGGCGGCGGTTTAACGACGAGCCGGGGGCGGGCCGCCACCTCGGAGCGCTGCCCCAATGCTGCCTGCATGTCGGCAATGGGCGGCCAGGCGGACCTACGCCGCCGCAGGCCGCTCGGCGCGGGATGTCTTCCCTGATGAGCGGGCCGCGCTATATGGTCCGAGCGCCATGCTACCGAGTTTCTCCTCTCCCGGCAGACCGGACAGCGAGCAAGCTGGCCATGGCAGTTTCGCGATTCCTGTCCTGCTGTTCTGGCTCTTCACCTATCTGACCTTTTCCTTCCGCGCGGAGTTGATCTCGGCCGACCAAATGGATGTCCTGAGCATCAGGCGGCTGATCGCCACCGGTGCGGGAGCCTGCGTCTATTGGGCTTCCCTGAGCATTCTCGCGCACAGCAGTGGTAGCGGTGGTCGGCTGATCTTCCGGGTGACCAGCTGGGTATTGCTCGCCGCCGCCTTGATGCTGCCAGTGCGCCTTGCGGTCGAGTATCTGGACGGTGTCGCGGGCGATGTTGCAGCGATTTCGGAGAGCACCCGATGGGTGCTTGTGTGGGCGGGCTATTTCGGAGCCTGGCTGCTGGCTTACCTTCTGTGGAAGTCCGGCCGCCTGCCGAGCGCCGCATCGTCCAACGCCGATCAGAACGGCGAAACCGCGGAAGATCCGCTGGAGCTCCTGTGGGTTCAACAGGGCACCCGCTGGCTGCAGCTGCCGGTTTCGGACATCGAATGGATCGAGGCGGACGGAAACTATGCGAAGGTGCATCATCTTCACGGGAGCGGAATGCTCCGCCGGCCCCTGCGAGCCCTCGAGGAGCGCTTGCCTGCGCAGGAATTCGTGCGGGTACACCGCTCCGCATTGTGTCGCCGGGATCGAATAAGCGCTTACGTGAGCAGCGGAGACTCGCAGCATCTGGTGATGGCCAGTGGGGCACATGTGCCGGTTAGTCGGCGCCACGCACGGACGGTTAGAAGGCTCAAAGAAGGTCAGGGCTTAGCCTGACCGTTCGTCACTCGCAGTGAACCGTCCGCGTATTGCCGCTGTCGATGGACTCGGGACTGCGTCCAGTGGTGCTTCAATGCTGAAGCCCACTTGCAACTTCCTCATCCAGCCCTGCAACAGGGCCTCGGTCCGCGATCTCGAGTTCTGCCGCTAATGCTTCGGTCACTCGTGAACAAGGCGCTCAGGCCGCTGCGATTGAAGCTTGTACCCAGACACCACGACCTGCTGCTCTACCAGCACGCCTACTCGGGTGGTTACGACGAGTACCGGCGCGAACAGATCAAGTGGAACCGCGCCAAGATCGACTCGGTCTGGGCCGATCGCGACACGCTTGCCGCGATCGCCGCCGACATTCGCTCGAACAAGATCGCCGGACGGGGGCTTTGCCACGGCGCCCGCAATGGTTTCGAGGTACGGTGGTTCGCCGATGCGCTCGATTGCCCCGTCCTTGGAACCGACATTTCCGAGACTGCAGAGCAATTCGAGAACATGGTCGTTCACGACTTCCAGGAACCGCGCTCCGAGTGGGCGGGCAAGTGGGACTTCATCTACACCAACTCGCTCGACCACGCGTTCAATCCGCGCAAGGCCCTCGACATCTGGGCCGATCAGCTAGCTCCCAAAGGCCGAATCTACATCGAACAAACGATGCAGCACTCGCCCGCGGGAGCGAGCGAAATGGATCCGTTCGGCGTTCATCCGATGTTTTTCCCGTACCTTGTGTTCGAGTGGGGCAAGGGCAAATACAGGCTCGCCGACATTCTCCACGTGGACGCCGTCAAGCGCAAAGGTCACGTTTGGGTTTTCGTCCTGGAGCGGGAGCCCCAAGCGGCCGGGGAGCGCGAAGAGCTCCTCGAGGAATCTCGACACGGAGCATCCAGGAACTGATCGGCTGATCGGCTGACGCCACGGCCGGGACGTCCGGCAATGGGTCGAAGGCGGACACTCACCGGGGCGCGTCGCCGCCGGTGCTCGGGTCGGGCAGGCTCAGGTCCTCGATGTCGCTCTTCTTCATCCGGAACAGCTCGCGGTCTTCGGCGGTGAAGCCGCGCCACCACAGCACCGCACCGAACGCGATCAGGATCGCCGGGATTCCGACGCTGAGTTCGAGCCATTCGGGAAGCAGGATCGCCAGTTGCCCGGCGACCGCGGCGGCCACCGCCGCCCACAGCAGCTCCCACCGCCAGCCGGAGACCGGCGCCTTGAGCAAGTGCGACAGCAGCCGGGCCTTGGCGATGGCCGCCATCCCGAGCGCGATGAACAAGCCGAGCGCCGGGCCGATCGCCTGCCAGATTTCCGGCCATTCGAGGCGCCGGAACAGCAGGATGAGCGCGACCGACAGAAGCACCTGGATGACGATCATCGCCAGGCTCAATGCCATGTTGCGCTTGCGGGCGATGTAGATCAGCGCCGATTCGCTGACCGTCGCCGTCGCCGCCACCACTTCGGCGAACAGCAGGATGGCCAGCGCGGCGGTGCCGGCGACGAACGCCGGGCCGACCAGCCCGAGCACGCCTTCGCCGGGGATCGCCAGCGCCAGGGCGACCGCGCTTTGGGCCGCGATCACCCAGAAGCCGACCTGGCGGACCTGGTTGGCGACCGCCTCATTGTTCCCCGCGGCGATATTGCGCGAGATGACCGGCCCGAGGATCGGGTCGAAGCTGGTCTTCAGCTTGGACGGAAGCGAGGCGATATTCTGGGCGACATAATAAATGCCGACCACCGCCGGGCTGACGAACAGGCCGAGGATGGCGATGTCGACCCGGCGCGATCCCCATTCGACCGCGTCGGCCGCGGCGACCGGCAGGTTGCGCCGGGCCATGTACCACAGGGTCGCTGGGTCGGGGCTCCAGCCGTGCGGCACTCCGTAGCTCTTGAGGAACGGAATCGCCGAGGCGATCAGCGCGGCGAGCATCGACAGCGCATAGGCGAACAGCAGCCCGTCGCGCGGCGACACGAACCATAGCCCGAGCGCGGCGACGCTGATCGTCCACGGCTCGACCACCGCCCGGGCGCGCACCGTCGCCCCGACGTCATGGCGATAGGCGAGCGCGGCGAGCATGACGTCGGACCAGGCGAACGCGATCACCGCGGTGGGCAGAAGCCACTCCATCCCGTAGATCTCGCTGTTGGGGAACATCGCCTGCGGAAAGGCGAACAGCAGGGCCATGCCGATCACCGACCCGATGGCCGCGACCAGCAGGGCGTCCCAGACGATGCAGACGTGCGGCTTGTCGGTGTGGGCGAGCTGCTGGGCGAGGCCGCGCTTCAACCCCAGGGTCGCCAGCTGCGCCGCGAACTCGACGATCAGCACCGCATAGGCAAAGCGGCCGAGCGCCTCGGCGCCGTACAGCCGGCCGGCGATGAGCAGGAACGGCAGCCGGGCCGCGAGCCGAAGAACGAAGCCGAAGAAGTTGATCCGGCCGCCGCGGGCGAGCGCCGCCAGGTCCGCCGACGGCGGCAGCGGCTGGGGGTCGGGCTTCCCCGCGGGGCGCCGCCCCTTCAATGCCCGGTCCACTTCAAAGCGCGGCCCCGTTCAATGCGCGGCGTCCGGTCAATGCGCGGCGCCCGTTCAATGCGCGGCGCCCCAGTGGCGGCCCCAGCCGACCTCGACGTCCAGCGGCACGTCGAGCTTTTGTCCCGGCTCGGCCGCGCTGCCCATGACGGTCTTGATGACTTGCGCCGCTTCCTCCTCGCGGCCGTCGGGGACCTCGAACACCAGTTCGTCGTGGACCTGGAGCATCATCCGCACGCCCTCGAGCCCGGCCGCGCCAAGCGCCGAGTCCATCCGCGCCATCGCCCGCTTGATCAGGTCGGCGCTGGTCCCCTGGATCGGCGCGTTGATCGCCGCCCGCTCGCTGCCCTGGCGCAAATTCTGCTGGCGGCTCGAGATGTTGGGGAAATGCGTCTTGCGGCCGAACAGCGTCCTGGTGAAGCCGTTCTCGCGGGCGAAGGTCAGGGTCTGGGCGATGTAGTTGCGGATGCCCGGGAAGCGCTCGAAATAGCGGTCGATGATCGCCTGGCCTTCCTCGCGGCTGACTCCCAGCCGGCCGGCGAGCCCCCACGACGAGACCCCGTAGAGGATCGCGAAGTTGATCGTCTTGGCCTTGTTGCGGTTCTCGCGGTCGGCCGATCCGAACAATTCCTCGGCGGTCAGGTTGTGGATGTCGGCACCGCTCGCGAACGCCTCCTTCAGCGGCGGCACGTCGGCCATGTGCGCGGCCAGCCGAAGCTCGATCTGGCTGTAGTCGGCGCTCATCAGCTGGTGGCCGGGCTCGGCGACGAAGGCGTCGCGGATCTTGCGGCCGATGTCGGTCCGAATCGGGATGTTCTGCAAGTTGGGGTCGGTCGATGCGAGCCGGCCGGTCTGGGCGACCGCGAGGCTGAAGCTGGTGTGGACTCGCCCGGTCTCGGGATTGATCTGCGCCTGGAGCGCGTCGGTGTAGGTCGACTTGAGCTTGGTCAGCTGGCGCCAGTCGAGCACCAGCCGGGCGCAATCGACGCCCTCGGCCGCAAGCCGTTCGAGCTCGTTGACGTCGGTCGAATAAGCGCCGCTCTTTCCCTTGCGCCCGCCCTTCAGGCCGAGCCGCTCGTAGAGCACATGGCCCAGTTGCTGCGTCGAGCCGATGGTGAACGGCCCGCATGCCGCTTCGTAGATCCGCTCCTCGAGCGCCGAAATCTCCTTGGAGAATTCGCCCGACAATTTGGCGAGATAGTCGCGGTCGACCTTGACTCCGCGGCGCTCCATCCGCCCGATCACCGGCACCAGCGGCCGGTCGACCCGCTGGTAGACCTGGGTCGAGCCTTCGGCGGCGATCCGCGGCTTGAGGCGCTGCCACAGCCGCAAGGTGATGTCGGCGTCCTCGGCCGCATATTGAGTCGCCTGCGGCAGCGGCACCTTGTCGAAGGTGATCTGCTTGGCGCCGACCCCGCATACGGTCTTGAACGGGATGCACTCGTGGTCGAAGTGCAGCTTGGCAAGCTCGTCCATGCCGTGGCCGTGGCGGCCCGCGTCGAGGTCGAAGCTCATCAGCATCGTGTCGTCGAACGGAGCGACGTCGATCCCCTCCTTGTCGAACACCACCCAGTCATATTTGAAATTGTGGCCGATCTTGAGCACCGCCGGGTCCTCGAGCAGCGGCTTCAATCTGGCCAGCACGAGACCCTGGTCGAGCTGGTGCGGAGCATCCGAATAGAGGTCGGCGCCGCTGTGCCCGACCGGGATGTAGCAGGCGCGGTTGGGGGCGGTCGCGAGGCTGATCCCGGCGAGCCTGGCGATCACGCAGTCGATGCAGTCGGTCTCCGTATCGACGGCGACAAGACCGTATCCGCGCGCCTCTTCGATCCAGCGGTCGAGCGAGGCTTCGTCGGTCACCGTTTCGTAGGCCGAGCGGTCGACCGCGATCGCCTCGGCCGTTGGCGCGGCCGCTGGAGCAGGCGCGGCGACCGCCGCCATGACGTCATTGATTCCGCCGCCGCTGCTGCTTGCGCCGATGCCGCCGCGGCCGCTGATCATCCGGGCGAGCAGGGTCTTGAAGCCCTGGTCCTCGAGGAATTCCTTCAAGGGCTGGGGCGGGATGCCGGTCAGCGCCAGATCCTCGAGCGGCTCGGGCAGTTTGGCGTCGCACACCAGCCGGACCAGCTCGCGCGACAGCCTGGCCGCCTCGGCATGCTCGATCAGATTCTGCTTCAACTTCGGCTTGGTGATCTGGTCGGTGCTGGCGAGCACCGTCTCGAGGTCGCCGAACGTCTGGATCAGCTGCGAGGCGGTCTTCGGTCCGATGCCGGGGACTCCCGGGACATTGTCGACGCTGTCGCCCATCAGCGCGAGGACGTCGCCGACCTTCTCGGGCGGCACGCCGAACTTCTCGAGCACCGCGTTGCGGTCGATCCGCCGGTCGTTCATCGTGTCGAGCATGTCGACCGAGCCGTCCTCGATCAGCTGCATCAGGTCCTTGTCGGAGCTGACGATGGTCGTCCGCCAGCCGGCGTTCCTGGCCGCGGTCACATAGCAGGCGATGATGTCGTCGGCCTCCAGCCCCTCCTCCTCGATGCACGGAATCGAAAAGGCCTTGGTCGCGGTCCGGATCAGCGGGAATTGCGGGACCAGATCTTCGGGCGGCGGCGGACGCTGGGCTTTGTAGCCGGCGTACATCTGGTTGCGGAAAGTCGACTCCGAAGCATCGAGGATGACCGCCATGTGGGTCGGGCCATCCGCCTTGTTGAGCCCGTCGGCGAGCTTCCACAGCATGGTCGTGTAGCCGTAGACCGCGCCGACGTTCATGCCCTTCCGGTTGGTCAGCGGCGGCAGGCGGTGATAGGCGCGGAAGATGTAGCTCGACCCGTCGACGAGATAGAGGTGGTTTTGCGCGTCGGGCATGAGCGGCGGGGTTTAGCAGGGTGAGCGCGCGATTCCAGCCGCGTGCAGGAGGCAGGCCATGACCGAACGCTTCGAACGCCACCGGCAGCCGTGGCGGCAGGACGAAATCCAGAAACTCCATCTGCTCGCCGGCAAGGGCATGTCGCTGCGTTCGATCGCCAAGGCGCTGACTCGAAGCGAGGAATCGGTCCAGGTCCGGGCCCGGGCGGACAAGCTCAAGATCAGCAAGCTGCGCTAGCCAGGTCCGGCTCCGAATGCATTGCGGAGGTCCGCCACGCTGTCGTAACGGGTCGGTCGGACCGCTCGCAAGCACCAGTTTTCAACAGGAGTGACAAGAAGATGATCAACAAGATCGCGTTCATCGCGGTGGCCGCGCTGGCGGCGTGGGCGTGCGACCGGGCCGATACCACGGCCGAGGTCAATCAGCCGCAGTCGAGCCCGCCGGCCAGTTCGGCCGCCGCTCCGGCCGATTCGGCCGCCGCTTCGGGCGCCGCGCCGGTGCACAAGATTGTCGCTGCGGACCAGGTCAGCTGGGGCGCCGGGCCGCCCTCGCTGCCGGCCGGCGCGCAAGCCGCCGTGCTGCACGGCGACCCGGCCAAGGAAGGCCTGTTCGTCCTGCGGCTCAAGATGCCGGCGGGCTACAGCATTGCCCCGCACACCCATCCCAAGCCGGAGATCGTCACCGTCGTTTCCGGCGCGTTCAACGTCGGCATGGGGGAGACAGCCGACAAGGCCAAGGCGCAGCGCCTCGCGGCCGGCAGCTTCTTCGCTTTCGACCCGGGCATGGCGCATTACGCGCACGCCGACGAGGAAACCGTCATTCAGATCAACAGCACCGGTCCGTGGGGGATCGATTACATCAACCCGGCCGACGATCCCCGCAAGAAGAACTAGCGCCCAGGCTCCGGCTCGGCGGACAATCGAGGGCCATCGCGGCCATTCAGCAAATCCGGGCCGGCTTAGCGGCCGGCGATCTTGCGGAGCATCCCTTCGCCGCTTCCGACCTTCACTCCGAGCTTGCGGATCGTCAGCGTGTTGCGCGCCGTGGTCCCGCCGGGGAGCGGGATCAGCCATTGCTCGGCGGACAGTTTGCCTTTCATCCGGAAGCGGAAACGGAAGCGGCCGCGAATTTCGTCGATCGCCACTGGTCCGAGGGCTTCGGACATGGCGCCGGAATAACGGCGGGGGCCGATCTTCCGGACGCTCCAGCGGCGCTCGCGCGGCGGCTTGCCCTGTTCCTCGACCTGCTGGACGAACAGCATGCTGCCGTCGGGCTGGAAGCGGCCCTGCCCGACACTGCGGGTGCGGAACGGCTTGCCGAGCAGGATCCGCACTGTTCCAGATCCCACCGTGCGCCCTTCGAAGAACTGCATCGGATTGGGTGCGGGGGAAGCGGCTGCGGAGGCGGAAAGGAGCGAAGCTGCCGCTGCCAAAACGGCGGAGTTCGGCCGGATCGCGAACACGCTCGTCGGTCGTTGCACTTATGAACTACCTTCTTGTTTGGAAAAAAAGCGTCCGCCGGCGTGGCCGAACCCGAATGCCCCGTGCAAGTCTTAACATGTATTAGAGATGAAGTGTCCGTCCGACCCGCTCACGGCACCAGCACCGTGTCCTTCGCTTGGGCCGCCATCTGCGGATAATCGAGCGTGTAGTGGAGCCCGCGGCTCTCCTGCCGCGACAGCGCCGAGCGGACGATGAGGTCGGCGACCTCGAGCAGGTTCCTGAGCTCGATGAGGTCGGGAGTTACCCGGAAGTTGCGGTAATATTCGCCGACCTCCTGGCGCAGCATGTCGATCCGGCGCTTCGCCCGTTCCAGCCGCTTGGTGGTCCGGACGATGCCGACGAAGTTCCACATGAAGCGCCGGATCTCGCCCCAGATCTGCTGGATCACCACCTCCTCGTCGCTGGCGGTCACCCGGCTTTCGTCCCACGGGCGGATCTGCGGCGGCTCGGGGAGCTCGCCCCAGCTGGCGGCGATGTGCCGCGCCGCGGCCTCGCCGAACACCAGGCATTCGAGCAGGCTGTTCGAAGCCAGCCGATTGGCCCCGTGGAGCCCCGACTCGGTGACTTCGCCGGCGGCATAGAGGCCGGGCGCGTCGGTCCGCCCGTCGAGGTCCACGACCACGCCGCCGCACGTATAATGCTGCGCCGGGACCACCGGGATCGGCTCGGCGGTCATGTCGATGCCGAGGCCGAGCAGGCGTTCGTAGATATTGGGGAAATGCGCCCGGACGAAATCGGCGTCACGGTGCGAGATGTCGAGGTGGACATAGTCGAGCCCGAGCCGCTTGATCTCATGGTCGATGGCGCGCGCGACGATGTCCCTCGGGGCGAGCTCGGCGCGCTCGTCGAACCGCTCCATGAAGCGTGTCCCGCCGCCCTTGACCCCGGGCGGGAGCTTGAGCTGCGCGCCCTCGCCGCGAAGCGCCTCGGTGATCAGGAAGTTCTTGACTGCAAGATTGTACAGGCAGGTCGGGTGGAACTGCATGAACTCCATGTTCGACACTCGGCAGCCGGCGCGCCACGCCATGGCGATTCCGTCGCCGGTCGCGCCGCGCGGGGCGGTCGAATAGAGGTAGGCGCGGCCGGCTCCGCCGGTGGCAAGGATGGTCGCCCGGGCGGCCAGCGTCTCGACGCGCTTTGTCTTGCGATTGTAGGCGTAGAGCCCGTGGATCGCGCCGCTGGTCGAGAAGTTCGTCGCGTGGCGGCCGGCGACCAGGTCGATCGCCACCATGTCCGGGACCAGCCGGATGTTCGGGTGCCTCGCCGCGGCGGTCTCGAGCGCCTGCTGAACCGCCGATCCGGTGGCGTCGGCGACATGGACGATTCGGCGGTGGCTGTGGCCGCCCTCGCGGCTCAGATGCCAGCGCTCGCCGCCCGAGCCGGCGGCGAACGGAACCCCCAGCCGAGCGAGCCGCTCGATGGCTTCGGGGGCGGCTCCGACGACATGCTCGACGACCTTCTCGTCGTTGAGCCCGGCGCCGGCGATCATCGTGTCGCGGACGTGCGCCTCGAAGCTGTCGCCTTCCTCGAGCACCGCGGCGATCCCGCCCTGCGCCCAGCCGGTCGCTCCCTCGCCGAGCGCGCCCTTGGCGATCACCGCGACCTTGTGCGTGCCGGCAAGGTTGAGCGCCGCGGTCAGCCCCGCCGCGCCCGACCCGACGACAAGGACATCGAAGCTGCTCATCGGCCGCGACCGAACGGCGAGCGGGTCGGCGTCACTCGACGCCCTTCCCGACCAGGCTCAGGAACACGTCCTCGAGGTCCGGATCCTTGGTTGAGACGTCGACGATGGCCAGCCCGTCCGTGGCCAGCGCCGCGAGCACTTCGCCGGCGTTGACCTGGTCCTTGCGGTAGGTGATCTCGAGCGTCCGCTCGTCGACCAGGGCGATATTCTCGAAGCACGGAGCGGTCGGGACCGCGGCGATGTCGTGATCGAAGGTGACGACGACGGATTTCTCCTGCGCCTTGGCGATCAGCTCGCGGGTCGGCTCGTTGGCGACCACCTTGCCGCGGTGGATGATTGCGATCCGGTCGCACAATTGTTCGGCTTCCTCGAGATAATGGGTGGTCAGCACGACCGTCACGCCCTGGCGGTTGAGCGAGCTGACGTAATTCCACAGCTCCTTGCGAAGCTCGATGTCGACCCCGGCGGTCGGCTCGTCGAGCACCAGGATCGGCGGCGAATGGACCATCGCCTTGGCGACCAGCAGCCGCCGCTTCATTCCGCCCGACAGAGTGCGCGCATAGGCGTCCGCCTTGTCGGTCAAATGCATCGCCGCGAGCAGGTCGGCGGTCCGCCGCTGCGACGGCGGGATTCCGTACAGCCCGGCCTGGATCTCGAGCGCCTCGCGGGGCGAGAAGAACGGGTCGAACAGGATCTCCTGCGGGACGATGCCGATCGAGCGCTTGGCGTTGCGCGGGTGCTGGTCGATGTCGAAGCCCCAGATCGTCACCCGGCCTTCGCTCTTGGTTACCAGCCCGGCAAGGATGTTGATTAGAGTCGACTTGCCGGCGCCGTTGGGCCCGAGCAGTCCGAAGATCTGCCCGCGCGGCACGTCGAAGCTGACATCGTCGAGCGCCAGCTTGCCGCCGGCATAGGTTTTCGACAGCGATTCGATGCGGATGGAGGGCTCGGCTGCACTCATTTGCGAGGGCATAGGCACCGGCCCCGCGAGCGACAAGTAAACGCGTGTTTTACCCTCTTCGCTAGATTGATCTTGAACTTAACGGCCTATCGCGCGGGCCGATGACCGGTGTTTTCCACTTCCGCGGCCTCCTCGTGGGCCTCGCGGCGCTCGTTGCGCCGACGCTCGCGCAGGCCGCGCCGGTGGCGCCCGACAAGGACGCGAGGAGCACCGTCCGGATCACTCCGCCGGCAACCGTGCGCAAGCTCGAGGATCTCAATTTCGCCAGCCTCTCGGTGACCACTGCGGGCACCGCGATCGTCAATCCGAACACCGACACGATGACCACCACGGGCGGAGTCCTGCACGCCGGCGGAACGCCCTATGCGGCGCTGTTCGAGGCGGTTTCGCCGATCAGGGCGGTGGTGATCATCCGGATCCCGCGCGATCCGATTACGGTCACCCGCGTCAACGGCACCGAAACCATGACCGTCTCCAACTGGACCATGTCCGGGAATGCGCGGCGGACGGTCGCCGCCCAGGAGGCTTTCGAGTTCAAGGTCGGCGGGACGCTGTTCGTCAACGCCAACCAGGTCGAGGGCCTGTACCTGGGCACATTCACCGTCGAAATCCAGTATCCGTAAGCCCTACGCCCGTTCGTGAAGCGGGTCGTCATTGAAGCGGGCAGGAGCGGTTGCTAGGGCGGCGCGATGCCGATCCCGCCGCCCGAGACCATCCGAGTGAAGACCGTTCAGGTCGCCTGCGACGGCTCGGGCGAAATTCCCGCCGCGCTCGGTCACCCCCGGGTGTTCCTTCGAATCGAGCCCGAGACCGGCTTCGTCGAGTGCGGCTATTGCGACCGCCGCTTCGTGCTCGAAGGCGGGCCCGCGGACCAGCAGCCATGACCGCCGGCGATCCGCGCCGCTTCCTGTACCGCGAGGGAATGCTCGATCCGGACGAGGCCAGGAGCCATGCCGCGCGGCACCTGTCGGGCTGCGACGACGGCGAGCTCTACCTTCAGTACAGCGCCAGCGAGGCGTTCGGCTTCGACGACGGCCGGCTGAAGACCGCCGACTATCACACGTCGTCGGGCTTCGGGCTTCGCGGAGTGGCCGGCGAGACGACCGCCTTTGCCCACGCCAACGAGATCAGCTCGGCGGCGATCGAACGCGCCGCGGCGACCATGCGATTGCTCGACCCGGCGAGCGCCGCTTCGGCGCCGCCGCCGCGCCGGACCAACCAGTCGATGTACGGCCCCGACGATCCGCTGTCGGCGATCCCGTTCGCTCAGAAGGTCGCTTTGTGCCAGCAGATCGACGCCGCGGCGCGCGCCCGGGACCCGCGGGTCGCGCAGGTCAGCGTGTCGATCGCGGGCAGCTGGAGCGTCATCGAAATCGTTCGCGCCGACGGCTTCGTCGCCTCCGACGTCCGGCCGATGGTGCGCCTCAACGTCCAGATCGTCGCGCAGGACGGCGCCCGCCGCGAGACCGGCTATCACGGGCTCGGCGGGCGCTATCTCTACGGCGCTCTGTTCGATCCCGCGCAGTGGAACCGGGTGATCGACATCGCTTTGGCGCAGGCGCTCGTGAACCTGGAATCGGTTGCCGCTCCGGCCGGCGAGATGCCGGTTGTGCTCGGCTCGGGCTGGGCCGGAGTGCTGCTCCACGAAGCGATCGGCCACGGGCTTGAAGGCGACTTCAACCGCAAGGGCACGTCGGCTTTCTCGGGCCGAATCGGGCAGCGCGTCGCGGCGCCCGGAGTGACGGTGATCGACGAGGGTTCGATCCCCGATCGCCGGGGCTCGCTGACCATCGACGACGAGGGCACTCCGACCGGCCGCACCGTGCTGATCGAGGACGGCATCCTCAAAGGTTATCTTCAGGACCGGCTGAACGCCCGGCTGATGGGCATGGAGCCGACCGGCAACGGGCGGCGCGAAAGCTTTGCCCACGCGCCGATGCCGCGGATGACCAACACCTTCATGCTCGGCGGCAGCGACGACCCGGCCGAGCTGATCGAGCGCGTTCCAAACGGCATCTACGCGAAGAGCTTCGGCGGCGGCCAGGTCGACATCACCAACGGCAAGTTCGTCTTCTCCTGCACCGAGGCGTACAAGATCGAGAACGGCCGCATCGGCGCCCCGATCAAGGGCGCGACTCTGATCGGCGACGGGCCGACCGTGCTGACCAGGGTCAAGGGCGTCGGCAGCGACTTCGCGCTCGACGAGGGCGTCGGTATTTGCGGCAAGGGCGGCCAGACGGTGCCCGCCGGAGTCGGGCAACCGACGCTTCTGATCGACGGGCTGACGGTCGGCGGCACGGCGGCTTGAGCGCCCCATCCCGTCTTTGCGAGCGTAGCGAAGCAATCCAGGTGGATTGCCGCGTCGCCCTCGGCTCCTCGCAATGACGAAGGAAGGAAGCGAATGGCGCGGCGAGCTCCTGCGGTTCTGGTTCGGGCTCGAGCCCGAGCGCTGGTGGAAGGCCGATCCCGAGCTCGACGAGGCGATCCGCCGCCGCTTCCTCAAGCTCTGGGCGATCAAGCGCGAGCTCCCGGTCGCAAGCTTCCTCGATGATCCGCTGAGCGCGCTCGCCGCCGTCATCCTGTTCGACCAGTTCCCGCGCCACCTGTTCCGCGGCCATTCCGAGCAGTTCGCGACCGATCATCTGGCGCTGGCCATCGCCCGGGCCGCGGTCGGTCGCGGCTTCGACGACCAGCTCGAGCCGCGCGAACGTTCGTTTCTCTACATGCCGTTCCAGCACAGCGAGGCCCTCGCCGACCAGCGCCGCTCGCTCGCCTTGTTCACCGCGCTCGGCGACGACGATCTGCTCGGCTACGCGAGGAAGCACCACGAGATCATCGAACGGTTCGGCCGCTTTCCGCACCGCAACGCGACCCTCGGCCGGGCGCCGCGACCGGCGGAGGCGGCCGCGGGCGACGTGGTCCCGTGGTAGGAGCGTTGAGGTAATGGCGCTGGTCGAGCTCGCCCGATTCCAGACCAAGGTCGAGGCCGACCTCGCCCGGCTGCTGCTCGAGGCCGAGGGTTTCGAGGCGATTCTGTTCGACGAGGGCATGAACAACATCGGGCTCGGCTCGATCATGCCGATCCGGCTGATGGTGCTCGAAGAGCAGTTTGACGAGGCGGCCCGGCTGCTCGTCGAGGAAGGGCTGCTCTAGAGCAGGTGCGCGACCGCGCAGAGGTCGACACCGACCTTGGCGGCGATCCGGTCGAGCTCGTCGCGCGAAACTCCGTCCTCGGCCCGGGCGACCGCCCAGGCCAGGGTCGAGCGGTTGCCGGCCCGGCAATAGAGCAGGAGCTTGCCTTCGCCGCAGTCGCGGATGGCTTCGCGGACCGCATCGACGTCGGCCGGCCCGATGCCGCGAACGATCGGAACGTGGCGGTACTCGATCCCCGCTGCCTTGGCCGCCGCCTCGATTTCGGCGCCGAGCGGCTGGCCCGGGTCTTCGCAGTCGGGCCGATTGTTGACGATCATGGTGACGCCCTGGCTGCGAAGCTCGGGGACGTCGTCGGGCCTGATCTGCCCGCTCACCAGCGTCTTGTCGTCAAGCTGGCGCAACATTCTGAGCCTCCTCCTGGGCCGCGACCGCGGCGAGCATCGCCTCTCCATAGCGCACCAGCTTGGCCTCGCCCACGCCCTGGATTCGCGACAGGTCGGCAAGGGTGCGCGGCCGCTCATCGGCGATCCCGCGCAGGGTCGAATCGTGGAACACGACATAGGGTGGAACCCCGGCCGCGGCGGCGAGGTCGCGGCGGACGGCGCGCAGCGCCTCGAACATCGGATCGGCCGGGCCCTCGACGCGCCGGCGCGAGCGCTTGCGCCTGGGCGGCGGCACCGCGATGGTCAATGCCTCCTCGCCCTTGAGGATCGGCTTGGCCGCGGGCCCGAACGACAGCCCGCCATAAGCGTCGGCTCGAAGCGCATCGCGGGCGATCAAGGCGCGCGCGACCGGTCGCACCAGCGCCTGCTCGTCCGGCGAGGCGATCCCGAACACCGACAATCGGTGGTGGCCGAAGCCGCGCACCTTCTCGCTGTCGTTGCCGGCCAGCACGTCGGCAAGATGGGCGACTCCGAAGCGCATCTCGGTGCGGAACGCCGCCGACAGCAGTTTGCGGGCGACCTCGGTCGCGTCGATGGTCGCCGGGGGCCACAGGCAATTGTCGCAATTGCCGCAGGCTTGCGGCGGCTGCTCGCCGAAATGGCGGAGCAGGATCGCTCGCCGGCACGACGCGGCCTCGACGAACGCGGCCAGCGCGTTCAGCCGCTCGCGCTCGGCCGGCCGCCGCTCCGGTTCGACGTCCTGCTCGATCCGCCGCCGGGCGAGCGCGAAATCCTCGGCCGACCAGAACAGCCAGGCCTCGGCCGGCTCGCCGTCGCGCCCGGCGCGGCCGGTCTCCTGGTAGAACGCCTCGATCGACTTGGGGATCGCCGCGTGGGCGACGAACCGGACGTCGGGCTTGTCGATGCCCATCCCGAAGGCGACCGTCGCCACCATCACCATGTCTTCGGAGCGCACGAACGCCGCCTGGTTGCGGGCCCGGACCCCGGGGTCGAGGCCGGCATGGTAGGGCAGCGCCCGACGGCCGGTCGCAGCGAGCTGTTCGGCCAGCCGCTCGGCCTTGTCGCGGCTCGGCGAATAGACGATCCCCGGCCCCGGCTGATCGCCGAGCAATTGCTTGAGCTGGCCGCCGATGCCGTCGCGCGGCTGGACAAAATAGCGGATGTTGGGCCGGTCGAAGCCGGCGATCACCAACCCGTCCTCGGGAATTCCGAGCTGGGCGAGGATGTCGCCGCGGGTGCGCGCGTCGGCGGTCGCGGTCAGCGCCAGCCGAGGCACGTCCGGCCGCCGGTCGAGCAGCGGCCTCAGCAGACGGTAGTCGGGCCGGAAGTCGTGGCCCCATTCGCTGACGCAATGCGCCTCGTCGATCGCGATCAGCGCCAGCGGCACGCCCTCGAGCAGCCGGGCAAAGCCTTCGGTCGTCGCCCGCTCGGGCGCGACATAGAGCAGGTCGAGCTCGCCCGAACGAAACCGCTGCTCAGTCCGCTCGCGGTCGTCATCGGCCGACGTCAGCGACGCGGCCCGGATGCCCATCGTGTCGGCCGAGCGGATCTGGTCGTGCATCAGAGCGATCAGCGGCGAGATGACCAGCGCGGTGCCGTCCCTCGCGAGCGCCGGCAGCTGGTAGCACAGCGACTTGCCGGCCCCGGTCGGCATCACCGCCAGCGTCGGCCGTCCGGCCATCACCCGCTCGACCACTTGGCTCTGCACTCCGCGAAACTCGGCAAAGCCGAACACTCGGCTGAGGATTTCGCTCGCGTCCCGGCTCATTCGGCGGCCTCCGCGGCTTCCTCGACGACGCGCTCGGCCGCCTGGCGGTACCACAATTCGGCGTAGAGCCCGTTCGCCTCGAGCAGCTTGTCGTGGGTGCCGCGCTCGGCGACCCGGCCGTCATCGAGGACGACGATCTGGTCGGCGCCGACGACCGTCGACAGGCGGTGGGCGATGACGATCGTGGTGCGGCTTTGAGCGACCCGGTCGAGGGTGTCCTGGATCGCCTGCTCGGTGCGGCTGTCGAGCGCGGATGTCGCCTCGTCGAGCACCAGGATCGGCGGGTCCTTGACCAGCGTGCGGGCGATCGCGACGCGCTGCTTCTCGCCGCCCGACAGCTTGAGGCCGCGCTCGCCGACCATCGATTCATAGCCGTCGGGAAGGGCGGCGATGAAACCGTCGATCGCCGCTCCGCGAGCCGCCTCGTCGACCTCCGCCCGTCCGGCGCCGTCGCGGCCGTAGGCGATATTGTACTCGATGGTGTCGTTGAACAGCACCGTGTCCTGGGGGACGATGCCGATCGCCGCCCGAAGGCTCGATTGCTCAACCCGCGCGATGTCCTGCCCGTCGATCGTGATGCGCCCGGCGGTCGGGTCGTAGAACCGGTAGAGCAGCCTCGCGAGCGTCGACTTGCCGGCGCCCGACGGGCCGACCACCGCCACCGTCCTGCCCGGCGGGACATCGAGGTCGAGGCCCTTCAGGATCTCGCGCCCCGGCTCGTAGCCGAAGCGCACCTTCTCGAACCGGACGTGGCCGCGCGTGACCTGAAGCGGCGGCGCTCCGGGCTGGTCGACGACCTCGGCCGGAGTGTCCATCAGCTCGAACATCGCCTCCATGTCGATCAGCCCCTGGCGGATCGAGCGGTAGACCCACCCGAGCATGTCCAGCGGCCGAAACAGCTGCATCAGAAGCGCATTGACCAGCACCACGTCGCCCGGAGTGAAGCGGCCCTGGCTCCAGCCCCAGACCGTGAAGATCATCGCCCCGGCCATCATCAGATTGGTGATCAGCGACTGGCCGATGTTGAGCCAGGCGAGCGACGTCTCGTTCTTGACCGCCGCCTCGGCGTAGGCGCCGATCGCCTGGTCGTAGCGCCCGGCCTCGCGCTCCTCGGCGCCGAAATATTTGACCGTCTCGTAATTCAGCAGCGAGTCGACCGCCCGGCCGATCGCCCGGTTGTCGACCTCGTTCATCTCGCGCTGGACGCGCGCTCGCCAGTCGGTGACCAGCCTCGTGAAGACGATGTAGACCGCGACCATGGCCAGCGTCGCGGCGACCAGGCCGGGGCCGAACTTGACGAAGAAGATGACGCAGATGGCCGCCAGCTCGATCACCGTCGGGGCGATGTTGAACAGCAGGAAATAGAGCATCATGTCGATGCTCTTGGTGCCGCGCTCGACGATCTTGGTCAGGCTTCCGGTGCGCCGCTCGAGGTGGAAGCGCAGCGACAGATCGTGGACGTGGCGGAATACGCGGCCGGCGAGCTTGCGGGCGGCGCGCTGCCCGACCTTTTCGAACAATGCGTTGCGAAGGTTGTCGGCGAGCACTCCGGCGAAGCGCGCGACGCTGTAGGCGACGACCAGCCCGGCAACGACTCCGAACGCGACGGCTCCTGCCGACATTCGGTCGATGATCGCCTTGTAGGCGAACGGCATCAGCAGGACTGCCGCCTTGCCAGCGAGGACCAGCAGCACGGCGGCGATGACCCGCGCCTTGAGCTCGGTCTCGCCTTTCGGCCACAGCATCGGCAGGAAGCGCAGCAGCACCGGCAAGCCCCCGCTCCCCCGCTCCGTCAATGCCGCCGCGTCCCGCATCCGCCAAAGGTAGGAACGTGCAGGGCCGCGGGCAAACGGCAATTCGCGAAGCGCTGGGATCGGCGGGATGATCGGCCGTCGGAACCGGCGACGGAGCGGTCGGTTTTCTTCGCGAGGAGCGATCCCATGAGCAAGAACCAGAACCACCATCTCGACGACGCGCCGCAAAGGGCGGCGAACCAGAAGAACCAGATGTCCGACGATCCCGCCGACGGCAACCGGACCTCCTTCACGCTGGGCAAGGACGGCACCACGCCGGTCGAAAAGGCGCCCGAGGAGGAGGACCAGGACCAGTCGGCGATCGAGGCCTTCGGCGAGGAAGGGGCGGGGATCGCCGCCAAGGAGTAAGACGATGCCCGACGTCATCGAACCGATGATCCATGAAGACGAGCAGCCCGGTCACGAGAGCGAGCTGGAACCCAAGCCCGACTGGGAGCCGCGGTACGACGGGTCGGATCGCCTGAAAGGCAAGGTCGCGCTGATCACCGGCGCCGACAGCGGCATCGGCCGGGCGGTCGCGGCCCTGTTCGCGCGCGAGGGCGCCGACATCGCCATCCTCTATCTGTGCGAGCACGACGACGCCGAGAAGACCAAGCAGATCGTCGAGAAGGAAGGCCGCAAGGCGATCGCGATCGCCGGCGACCTCGGCGACAAGAGCTTCTGCGAGCGCGCGGTCGCCCAGACCGTTCAGCAACTCGGCCGGCTCGACATCCTCGTCAACAACGCCGGCGAGCAGCATTGGGAGAAGGACATCCGCGACATCAGCGAAGAGCAGCTGCGTCGGACCTTCCAGACCAATATCTTCTCGATGTTCTATCTGACCCAGGCGGCCCGCCCGCATCTCAAGGAAGGCGCTGCGATCATCAACTGCACATCGGTGACCATGTACAAGGGCTCCGAGCTGCTGCTGGATTATAGCGCGACCAAGGGGGCGATCACGGCTTTCACCCGCTCGCTGTCGCAGGCTCTCGTCGAGGACGGCATCCGCGTGAACGCCGTCGCTCCCGGCCCGATCTGGACGCCGCTCAATCCGTTCGGCGGCCAGCCGAAGGAGAAGATCCCCGAATTCGGCAAGGATACGCCGATGGGCCGGGCCGGGCAGCCGAACGAAGTGGCCCCGTCCTTCCTGTTCCTCGCCTGCGAGGACTCGAGCTACATGACCGGCCAGACGCTTCACCCGAATGGCGGGGTCGTCGTCAACGGGTAGGAAATTTCACCAAGCCGTGGCGCGATAGACCGGTAAATTCTACCCGGCCGCTGCGGCGTCTATTGAAAACACAGCACTTTTTGCATTTGGCACGCTTCCTGCAATGTTGTTGGCGTGGACCCGATCCCGGGTCCGCACGACAAAAAAGGGAAGTTTCCAATGACCAATTCGATCCGCCAGACCGCCGCTGCTTTCGCCGCCGCCATCATCACTTCGCTCGTGTTCGTCAGCTCGGCGACCAGCGCGCTTCCGATCGCCTAAGGGCCGGTTGCCAAGTCTTCCAAAGAAAGAGTTTCCAATGAACCAGCGTTTTCTTCTCAACCGCGAGCAGGGCAAGGTGATGGGAGTCGCCGCCGGGTTCGCCGACTGGACCGGCATCGATGCCCTCGTCATCCGCCTCGGCCTGGTCGTCGCCACCCTGGTCACCGGACCGGTGATGATCCTGCTCTACGTGCTGACCGGCTGGCTCGCTTCCGACCGCTAGAGCGCCGGACCGGCCAGCCCCATTTTCCTCATTCTTCGCGACCGCCCTCCAGCTCGAACCCCTAAAGCGGCAGCGCGCAACCGCTCCGCTGCTCCCCGCCGACGGTCAGAGTGACCGCGATCGGATAGCGATTGTCCGACATCCCGTCCGAGCACCCCGGCCGCGGCCGGGTGCGAAGCACGAACGGCGAGCCGCCGAGCGCCCCCACCCAGCTGCCGTTGGTCGTCGTTCCGCTGAATCGAGTCCACACGCGGGTGCCCTTCTGGTCCTCGGGGTGCGAGTAGGTGACGCAGCGCCCCTCGATTCGAGCGCCCCAGAACGGCTCGGTGCCGATCGCCCGGATGCGGTTGGCGGGGACCGGCTTGCCGTCCTGGGTCAAGCAGGCGCTGGCCGGCTGCGGCGGGGGCTGCGGTGCGGGTTTAGCCTTGCCTTGCGCGCACGCGCCCACGAACGCGCGCGCCAGATTGCTCGGCGGAGCCGGATGCGGCCCGCTGGACTGCGCTCCGTAGCTTGCCGCGACCGGTCCGGAGACCAGCGCCATGAGCTTGCCCGGAACGGCGCCGCGGCCGCTCACTCCCCCGCGCTGGGAGTCGCCGCGTGGATCGGCGACCAGCGCCGCCGCCTCGCCGCCGCTCCCGAACGACAGCCGCTCCTCGCTGCCGATCGGCCGGAACGAGGGGACGTTGACCAGGATTTCATTCTTTCGGGCCGGGCAGAACAGCCGGATCGCGGTGCTTCCCGACGCCGACAGCAGCGCCAGGGCCACGCCCTCGCCGCTCGACTGCAGGTCCCAGCCAGGCGAACCCGGGGCGGCGGGATCGGTGGCGGCCGGAGTGCCGGCATCGACGGCGGCGACATTCTCGCCGGCATCGGGACGGCCGATGTTCTCCTCCGGCCCTTCTTGTCGGGAGCAGCCGGCGGCCAGCAGCGCGGTCACCAGCAAAATGGAAGTGCGCATCGCGGCTCCCTTGTTCCTTGCGTTCGCCAACCAACCCGCGGCGGCGACGGCGGTTGCGCCGGCTGGACAGTGGAGGCGTTCGGGGGCAGTTACGCAAGCTCCCGTGGCGAGCAATCCCCGCGATGGCGAAAAGACTCGTAAAGGATGGACAATGCGCAAGCTGCTGCTCGGCCTGGCTGGGGCAATCACGGCGGCGAGCCCGGCCGCGGCCGCCCTCCCGGTCGGCGCCAAGGCCCCGAATTTCGTCACCACCGGGGCGATGGCCGGCAAGCCGTTCCAGCTGAACCTGAAGCGCGAGCTGCGCAAAGGCCCGGTGGTCCTCTATTTCTTCCCCAAGGCGTTCACCAAGGGCTGCACGCTGGAGGCCCGCGCGTTCAGCGAGGCCAGCGACGAGTTCCGCAAGGCCGGCGCGCGGGTGATCGGCATGTCCGCCGACGACCTGCCCACCCTGAAGCGCTTTTCGGTCGAGGAGTGCCGCAACGCCTTCCCGGTGGCCACGGCGACCGCGGCGACCGTCAACGCCTATGACGTGGCGATGCCGGTGGTCGGCAAGCTGACGACGATGTCCAACCGGACCAGCTACGTGATCGACCGCAACGGCCGAATTGCCTTCGTCCACTCGAAGCTCGATTGGTCCGGACACGTTAAAAAGACGCTCGCCGCGGTGAAGGGGCTGAAGAAACGATAGTTAACGCGGTCGGCCGCCGGTTCGCCCGGACGGCACGCGCCGGAGTGCCGAGCGCAACTCGGCGCTGACCGAACTGCGCGAATTCGACGGCTGCCGCCGTTACGCAATCGGAACCATTTCGTTCGCCTGTGCGCTAAGTAGCGGCAGTTTTCACAACAGGGGAAATGTCATGAAGATCATCACCACGCTCGGCGTCGCCATCGGCCTTTCGGCGCTCGCGGCTTGCGGCGGCGCTGCCGAGGAGAACGCGGACAATATGGACGCCAATCTCGTCATGCCGGCGGACAATTTCGACACCATGGACGCCAATGCCGCCAACGAAATGGACGTCAACCTCGGCAATGACGCCAACATGACGGACGGCGCCAACGCCGACGCGGCCGCCAACAACGCCGCCGGCAACACCGGCTACTGATCGGTTCACCGGTGATCATCGGGGCGGGCGCCCTGTCGGCAAGACAGGCGCCCGTTTCGCGTTTATAGCCGCCGATAGGGAGCGCCATCGGGCGCACCGAGCCGGGAGAGCGACCATGGCCAAGGGCCAGAAACGATCGAGCAAGGAAATCCGCAAGCCCAAGGCGGACAAGGGCAAGAAGCAGAACGCGTCCAACCCTTCGACCAAGGAAGGAGTCGTCCGCGGCCTCGACAATTTCAAAGGCTGAGGGCGCGGGAATGCGCGTTTCGCGGCGGGCCGGAGCGCTGGCGCTCGGCGCATCGGTGGCGGCCGGCTGCTCGACCTTGCCCCAGCCTCACCGCCCGGCTCATCCGCAGGAGCAGTTCATGGCCCGCCTCGCGGCGCTGTGCGGCAAGGCGTTCGCCGGGCGGCTGGTGACGAGCGATCCCGCCGATGCCGACATGGCCGGCAAGCCGCTGGTGATGCACGTCGCGCGCTGCGCCCCGAACGAGGTGCGAATCCCGTTCCACGTCGGCGAGGACCGCTCGCGAACCTGGATCATTTCGCGCACCTCGAGCGGCCTCAGGCTCAAGCACGACCACCGGCATAAGGACGGCGCCCCCGACGCGGTGACGATGTACGGCGGCGATACCGCAGGGCCGGGCACGGCGAGCCGGCAGGAATTCCCGGTCGACGCGGAATCGATTGCCCTGTTCCGCGCGAACAAGCTCGATCGGTCGGTGACCAACGTCTGGGCGGTCGAGGTCACGGACCGCACGTACGCCTACGAGCTGCGCCGGCCGGCCGGGCCCGCCGAGCGCCATTTCCGGGCCGAGTTCGACCTCACCCGGCCGGTGCCCCCGCCGCCGCTGCCGTGGGGGTGGAAGGGCTAATCGATCAAGCGGGTCCCTCAGCAGGGTTGATTCAGCCGAGGAACCGATTTGGCCGCCCGAGCGCTTAGTGGCGGCTTCACCAACCAGGGGAAAACAGGATGAACATCATCAAGTCGCTCGCGATCGCCGCCGGAATCGCCGGGCTCGCCGCCTGCGCCGGCGGAGGCGAGGAGAACAACGCCGCCAACATGGACGCGAATCTGACCGACATGAACGCGGGCATGGACATGAACGCCGGAATGGACATGAACACGACGGTCAACGCGGCCGATGGCATGAATTCGACCGAGAACGCAGTGGTCAACGACCTTACGACCAACGACGCAGACGCGAACCTCGCCAACGGCACGTAATCCAGCGGAGAGCACGCGCTGGTACGGGGCGCTCGCGAGAAGCGGGCGCCCCTTTTCATGTGCGCGCACGCGAGAGGCCCAGGCCGAGGTGTCGAAGGGGTCCCGATCAGTCGCAAAGCCGCACTCATGCGCGCCGGTGCGCGCGAGCGGGGCGAAGAAAGGGCGGCCGGTGGGCCGCCCTCCCGTGACCGGCGGTCGCGCCGGTCCGACCGCTCGCCGTTCAGGCGGTGCGGATATAGTAGAGCCGGAGCTTCCGGTCATAATCCTCCGACCAGTTCGGCTGCTCGTCGCGGCCGTGGCTGGGCGCCTTGTCGCGCTGGAAATCCTCCTTGGTGACGCCCTTCAGCTTGAAGCCGCCGAGCTTGGTGTCATAGTCGAGTCCGTCCCACGGCAGCGGGAAACTGTCCTCGCCAAATCCGAACAGGCCGCCGCAGCTCATGACGACATAGCGAACCTGGCCGTCCAACTTGCCGATCATCACCTTGCGGACGGTGCCGAGCTTCTCTCCATTGCGGTCGAAAACCTGCGTGCCTTCGACCTTGTCGGACGCGATCATCTGATGAGTCTCGTTCTTGTCGACGACATCAGGGGCGGGGGGGCGCGTCTGGGTGGTAGTGGTCATCGTACGATGCCTCCTTTTTAATGTGCGAATGGGTGCGCGGATCGGCGCTCGAGAGGCGCGGCGTCGCGCAAGGACGCGGAAAAAACCGCGCCTTCACTCAACCAACGAAGGGGCGCCGCCGGGGTTGCGAGCTTCGGAGCGCCTGGAGCACGGCTCGCCGAGGAACGGCGAGCGCCGGCCTCCGAACGGCCGCGGAAAGTCGCAAAATCGCACTGCACGCGCGTGAGTCGCTCGCAAGGGGACGTGGGTGTCGGGAAAGGTGGTGACCGTGCACCCGTCAGCGTGGAGCAGGCGAATTCCAAATAGGA
Organism: Sphingomonas sp.; assembly: GCF_013812825.1. Lineage (GTDB taxonomy): Bacteria > Pseudomonadota > Alphaproteobacteria > Sphingomonadales > Sphingomonadaceae > Sphingomicrobium. Next base: position 29,274 of record NZ_JACCSU010000012.1, read on the forward strand.
CAGCGAAAAGTGACCGCGCTAGAGGGCTGCGATGAGCGAGGTCCGGATCCTGGTCGACGCCGACGCCTGTCCGGTGAAAGAAGAAATCTACAAGGTCGCTTTCCGCCGCGCCGTGCCGGTCAAGGTGGTCAGCAACTCGCGGATCCGCGTGCCCGATCATCCGCTGGTCGAGCGGGTGCTGGTCGGCGACGCATTTGATGCCGCCGACGACTGGATCGTCGAGCAGTCGGACGCGCGGACGGTGGTGATCACCGGCGACATCCTGCTGGCCGACCGCTGCCTCAAGGCCGGAGCGACGGTCCTCGGCCCCACCGGCAAGCCGTTCACCAGCGCGAGCATCGGCAGCGCGATCGCCACGCGGGCGATCATGGCCGATTTGCGCGCCGGGGCCGGCGTGACCGGCGGCCCGGCGCCGTTCGCCAAGGCGGACCGCTCGCGCTTCCTGCAGGCGCTGGATGAGGCATTGGTGCGGTTGGGCCGGCCGTAGGGCCGTGAGGCAGAGGAAGTGAGCCGCCCCTTATTGTTCGGCCGGGGCCTGGGCGAGGGCCCGCGACAGGATTGCGCCGACTTCCCGCGCATAGCTGGTGAACATGGCGACGATGGCCTCGTCGGTCACGTGGCGGGGCGCCGGGTCGATCGCGCACAGCGTGCCGAAGAAGCTGCCGTCCTCGAGGTAGACCGGGAACGCGCAATAACTCTTGAAGCCGTAAATGACCGGGACCGGGTGCCGCGACCATTTGATGTCGTCGCTCGCATCGTCGAACACGATCGCCTCGCCGCTGTCTCGGATCTCGTCGCAGATCGTCTCGTGGATCTTGAGCTCACCGCCCGGATCGAGCCCGAACCCGATCCGGTCCTCGCACAGGCAGGCGATCCAGCGCCGCTCGGTCACCCGCGCCACCGCCGCGAACCCCATGCCGGTCGTGTCGCAGATATGCAGGAGAATCGCGCGCAGTCGCTCGTCGCGCCCAAGGGCGATGGCTTCAGTTTTCAGGTCTTGCACGGCTTGCCCCCGTTCTTACCGGCGCAGGGTGGGCCCGAAGGGGAGCCGATACAAGGCTTTGGGCTATCATTGTTGAGCACACTGTCACCGCAATCTGGATGAGGGCATCGTCGCCGGTGGGCACCAAGGGAGGGATTGCGTCGGCCCGCCGGTGAATCGGTGGTCAATGTCACCTTTCTTCGATCCGGTCGAAGAATGCGATTCCTTGACATTGAAGAGGCGCAGCGGGTTTCGAGCTACTCCCCTGCGGGAACGTATAAATCCCCGCCGTCGCGGTAGCGCTTGCTCATTTGAGCAAAGCCCGCGTCGATGTCCTGATTGGACATCTCGGCTCCGGCCATTTCGGCTTCCGAGGGCCCCTCCCCTTTGCTCGGGACGAACGGGTGGGGGTTGGCCTTCGCGAAGTCTCTCACTTCCTGGCTGATCTTCATCGAGCAGAATTTTGGGCCGCACATGCTGCAGAAGTGGGCGGTCTTGGCGCCTTCGGCGGGCAGCGTCTGGTCGTGGAACTGCTCGGCGGTGTCGGGATCGAGCGACAGGTTGAACTGGTCGCGCCAGCGGAAGTCGAAGCGCGCGCGGCTCAGGGCGTCGTCGCGCAGCTTCGCCGCCGGATGGCCCTTGGCGAGGTCTGCGGCGTGGGCGGCCAATTTATACGTGACGACTCCGACCTTGACGTCGTCGCGGTCGGGGAGGCCGAGATGCTCCTTGGGGGTCACGTAGCAAAGCATCGCGGTGCCGAACCAGCCGATCATCGCCGCTCCGATGCCGCTGGTGATATGGTCGTAACCCGGCGCGATGTCGGTGGTCAGCGGACCCAGCGTGTAGAACGGCGCTTCGCCGCACACGGCCAGCTGCTTGTCCATATTCTCCTTGATCTTGTGCATCGGCACGTGGCCGGGGCCCTCGATCATCACCTGGACGTCGTGCTCCCATGCCTTCTTGGTCAGCTCGCCCAGCGTGTAGAGCTCGGCGAACTGGGCTTGGTCGTTGGCGTCGGCGATGGAGCCGGGGCGCAGGCCGTCGCCGAGTGAGAAGGCGATGTCATAGGCCTTCATGATCTCGCAGATCTCGTCGAACCGTTCGTAGAGGAACGACTCCCGGTGATGGGCGAGGCACCATTTGGCCATGATCGAGCCGCCGCGGCTGACAATTCCTGTCACCCGGTCGGCGGTCATCGGCACGTAGGGCAGCCGCACCCCGGCGTGGATGGTGAAATAGTCGACGCCCTGCTCGGCCTGCTCGATCAGCGTGTCGCGGTAGATTTCCCAGCTCAGCTCCTCGGCCACCCCGCCGACCTTCTCGAGCGCCTGGTAGATCGGCACCGTGCCGATCGGCACGGGCGAGTTGCGGATGATCCATTCGCGGGTGTCGTGGATGTTGCGGCCGGTCGACAGGTCCATCACCGTGTCGGCGCCCCAGCGGATCGCCCACACCATCTTGTCGACCTCGGCCGCGACGTCCGAAGCCACGGCGCTGTTGCCGATGTTGGCGTTGACCTTGACCAGGAAGTTGCGGCCGATCGCCATCGGCTCGGTTTCGGGGTGGTTGATGTTGGCGGGGATGATCGCCCGGCCGCGCGAGACCTCGTCGCGGACGAACTCGGGAGTGACCAGATCGGGGATGGCGGCGCCGAAGCTTTGGCCGTCGCGTGTCTGGGTCGAAGTGATACTTCGACCCAAGTTTTCCCGCTCGGCGACGTACTCCATTTCTGGAGTGATGATCCCTCGCTTGGCGTAGTGCATCTGGGTGACGTTTTGGCCGGAGCGGGCGCGCACTACGCGCTTGCGCACGGACGGGAAGGGGGCAACTCCGCCGCTTCGGTCGGGGCCGAGCTGGCCATTGTCCTCTGGGCGGACCTCGCGCTGGTCGATCTCCTCGACGTCGCCGCGGCCGCGGATCCAGTCGCGGCGAAGCTCGGGCAGCCCGGCCAGGATGTCGATGCGCTCAGCCGGATCGGTGTAGGGACCGCTGGTGTCGTAGAGGATCACCGGCGGCTCGCCCGACGTGGGCTCGAGGTCGACGGCCCGCATCGCCACGCCCCGGCCAAGATTCGCTCGCTCGCCGAGGTGAATCTTGCGCGAGCCGCGGATCGGGCCGGTGGTAACTTTTAGTTCCGTTCGCGCAGGTGCATCGGCCATCGCTCATCTCCTCAGACGGAGGGATGGCGTCGCCGCGCTCCCTCCCTACGCCCGCGTCAACGGGATCAGGTTCAACGGGTCGCGGCCCGGACGGCCGCCTCTCAACCGCTCGCGCGGTTCCCCGGGGATGGGAGCCTGTTAGGCGCTCGTTGGGCGCCGCGCCAGCGCCTTAGGCGGCTTTTATCGGCTGGTCCGGGCCGAACTCCGCCGGGCGCTGCGCTCCTGGGCGCTGATCTTGCCGTCCTTGTTGGTGTCGAGGCGGTCGAACGTCGCCAGCGTCGGCGCTCCGAACTCTTGGCGGGTGATCTTGCCGTCCTTGTTGGCGTCGAGCCGCTGCAGAACCGCGGCGGCGGCCCCAGCTTGCACGGGCGGGATCGACGCCTTGAACTCGGCAAGGCTCAGCTGGCCGTTCTTGTCGGTGTCGAGCTTGGCGAAACCTTCTTCCGCGCGCTTGGCGATGCGCGCCGCGGCCTGTTGCCGGGCGCGAGCTTCGGCGGCGTCCATCTCGGCCTTGGTGATGGTGCCGTCGCCGTTGGTATCGAGCGCCTTGAACCGTTGATCCAGCCCCTGCGCGACCTGGGCTCGACTAGGGGCCTGCGACTGCCCGGCGGTCGTTTGAGCGCTCGCTGCCGACGCGAGGGCGACCAGCATCAGCGGCGCCACGGTGTGGCGGAATGGATGGGGCAAGCTAGTTCTCCAATATCGGTGTTCGGGGCGGGAATGGGGCCGCCAAGCTGACTATCGAGTGAACTGCCGCGCGCTCACCTCTTCCTTCCAGGCGCAAGGAGCGGCATCAGGGTGGCCATGCGTTCGCTGACCCATCTCGACCGGCTCGAGGCCGAGAGCATCCATATCCTGCGCGAAACCGTCGCCGAGGCGGAGCGGCCGGTGATGCTCTACTCGATGGGCAAGGATTCGGCCGCGATGCTGCGCCTGGCGCAAAAGGCGTTCTTTCCGGGCCCGCTGCCGTTCCCACTGCTGCACGTCGACACCGGCTGGAAGTTCCGGGACATGTACGCGTTTCGCGACAAGGTCGCGTCAGAACCCGGAGTCCGGCTGATCGTCCACAAGAACCCGGAAGCCGAGCGGCGCGGGATCAACCCGTTCGACCACGGCCCGCTGCATACCGACTTGTGGAAGACGGAAGGGCTCAAGCAGGCGCTCGACGAGCACGGCTTCGACGCGGCGTTCGGCGGCGCCCGCCGCGACGAGGAGAAGAGCCGCGCCAAGGAGCGCATCTTCAGCTTCCGGACCGCCAACCACCGCTGGGATCCCAAGCGCCAGCGGCCCGAGCTGTGGTCGCTGTACAATGTCCGCAAGAACAAGGGCGAGAGCCTCCGGGTGTTCCCGCTGTCCCACTGGACCGAGCTCGACGTCTGGCAATATATCCTTCGCGAGGGGATCGACGTGGTCCCGCTCTATTTCGCCGCCGAGCGGCCGACGGTCGTCCGCGACGGGCTGATCCTCTTGGTCGATGACGAGCGCTTGCCGCTGGACGGCGAGCAGCCGCAGTTGCGCAAGGTCCGTTTCCGCACGCTCGGCTGCTATCCGCTGTCGGGCGCGATCGAGAGCGATGCCGCGAGCGTCGAGGACATCATCGCCGAGATGCTGGTGACCAGCACATCCGAACGCCAGGGACGCGCGATCGACCGGGATTGCGGCGCCGCCAGCATGGAGAAGAAAAAGCAGGAGGGGTATTTTTGAACCGCCCCGCGTCCGATGTCGCCGAATGGCTGCGCGCCCAGGACCGGATGGAGATGTTGCGCTTCATCACCTGCGGCAGCGTCGATGACGGCAAATCGACGCTGATCGGCCGCCTGCTCTACGACAGCCGGCAGATTTTCGACGACCAGCTGGCCAGCCTCGAAGCCGACAGCAGGAAGGTCGGCACCCAGGGCGACGCGATCGATTTCGCCTTGCTGGTCGACGGCCTTTCGGCCGAGCGCGAGCAGGGCATCACCATCGACGTCGCCTACCGCTACTTCGCGAGCTCCAGGCGCAGGTTCATCGTCGCCGACACTCCGGGGCACGAGCAGTACACTCGCAACATGGTGACCGGCGCCTCGACCGCCGACCTGGCGGTGCTGGTCGTCGACGCGCGCAAGGGCGTTCTGACCCAGACCCGGCGGCATAGTTTTCTCGCCCACCTGCTCGGCATCCGCCGCTTGGTCCTCGCGGTCACCAAGATGGACCTGGTCGACTACGACCAGGCGGCGTTCGACGCGATTTGCGCCGACTACCGATTGTTCGCCGACAGCATCGGCATCGCCGATTGGGTCGCGATCCCCGTCTCGGGACTCAACGGCGACAATGTGATGGCTCCGAGCCAGGCAACGCCCTGGTACGGTGGCCCCAGCCTGCTCGACCATCTCGACACGGTTGCCCTCGGCGCGGCCGACGATGCCGCCAAGCCGCTGCGCCTGCCGGTGCAGTGGGTCAGCCGGCCGGACCAGAACTTCCGCGGCTTTGCCGGCCAGATCGCGTCGGGACGGATCGGTCCTGGAACCGAGGTTCGGATCCTGCCGTCGGGCCGGCGCAGCCGAATCGAACGCGTCGTCACGCTCGACGGCGATCTGGACGAAGCGGTCGCCGGCCAGTCGGTGACGGTGACTCTGGCCGACGCGGTCGACTGTTCGCGGGGCGACGTGATCGCGGCCGCCGAAAATCCGCCTGAAGCCGCGGACCAGTTCGAGGTCACGATCGTCTGGATGGGCGAGGACGATCTGCTCCCCGGCCGCGGCTATTGGCTGAAGCTCGGCACCCAGACGGTGACCGCGACCGTCCAGCAGCCGAAATACGAGATCAACGTCAACAGCCTCGAGCATCTCGCGGCGCCGACCCTGGCCCTGAACGCGATCGGGGTGGCGGAAGTCGCGACCGACCGCGACATCGTCTTCGAGAGCTATTCGGTACCCGCTTCCAATCCGAACCGGGCGCTCGGCGGCTTCATCCTGATCGACAAGCTGACCAACGCCACGGTTGCCGCCGGGATGATCCACTTCGCGCTCCGGCGAGCGCTCAACATCCACCGCCAGCACCTCGACGTCGACCGCGACACCCACGCCAGGATCAAGGGCCAGAAGCCCGCAGTGCTGTGGTTCACCGGCCTGTCGGGCGCCGGCAAGTCGACCATCGCCAATCTCGTCGAGAAGAAACTGGTCGCGCTGGGCAAGCACACTTTCCTGCTCGACGGCGACAATCTCCGCCACGGGCTCAACCGCGACCTCGGTTTCACGGACGCCGACCGGATCGAAAACATCCGCCGAGTCGGCGAGGTCGCCCGGCTGATGGCCGACGCGGGCCTCATCGTGCTGACCGCGTTCATCTCGCCGTTCCGGGCCGAGCGCGAGATGGCCCGCAAGATGATCCCGGAGGGCGAGTTCATCGAAATTTTCGTCGACACTCCGCTGGCCGAGGCCGAGCGGCGCGATTCCAAGGGCCTCTACGCCAAGGCGCGCGCCGGCGAGCTCGCCAATTTCACCGGCATCGACAGCCCCTACGAGCCGCCCGAGCAGCCGGAGGTGCACATCGAGACGGCGCGGATGAGTCCGGAAGAGGCCGCGGACGCAGTCATCGAGGCGCTGATGCCCCGCCTCCGCTGAGCGAAGCGGCAGCGGCCTGCAACTAAGTCCAGCGACAGCAGTTACGGCACGGTCATGAAGCTGCTGCTCATCGCCGGCGCCGCTGTCGTAGTCGCCTCGAACCCTGCCCGGGCGCAAGACGGCGACGACTATCGCGTCCGGGTCGGGCTCGGAGCTCAGCTGCGGCCGGAGTTCAAGGGAGCCGAGGACACCGAGGTGGCTCCGCTGTGGGATCTCGACATTGCCCGCGGGTCGAACCCGTTTCGCTTCGAAGCACCCGACGACAGCTTCGGCATTCGGCTCATCTCCGGGAAAAAATTCGCGGCCGGACCTGCGGCGAATATCGAGAGCAGCCGAAAGAATTCCGACGTCGGCGCGCCGGTCGGCAAGGTGCCGACGACCATCGAGGCTGGCGCCTTCGCCGAGTTCTACGCCAGCGATTCCTTTCGCTTGAGAGGTGAGATCCTCAAGGGCATCGGCGGCCACAAAGGTCTCGTCAGCGCCGTCGGCGCCGATTACATCGTTCGCGACGCCGACCGCTACGTGTTCTCGGTCGGACCGCGGCTGCTGCTCTCCGATGGCCGCTACCAGCGCGCTTTCTTTGGAGTGGACGCCCCGGCGGCCGCAGCAACGGGGCTGCCGCTGTACCGGCCCGACGGCGGCCTCCATGCCGTCGCGCTCACCAGCGGGCTATCCTACCAGTTCAGTCCGCAGTTCGGGCTGTTCGGGTTTGCCCGCTACGAGCGGCTGGTGGGTGATGCCGCCAAATCGCCGATCATTCGCGAATTCGGCTCGCGCAACCAGCTGTCCGGCGGACTGGGCCTGAGCTACACCTTCACGATCCGCCGCTAAACCGCGTCTGCTGCCTTAAGCGTCAGTCTCCCTCGCCCGGGTCCGGCGTGAAATATTTGTCGTACTTGCCCTCTTCGCCCTTGTGCTCATCGGCGTCGGCCGGGCTGTCCTTCTTGCGCGTGATGTTCGGCCATTGCGCGGAGAAAGTCGTGTTGAGCTCGACCCATTTCTCGACCCCGCCTTCGGTGTCGGGAAGGATCGCCTCGGCCGGGCACTCGGGCTCGCAGACGCCGCAGTCGATGCACTCGTTGGGGTTGATGACGAGCATGTTCTCGCCTTCGTAGAAGCAGTCGACCGGGCAGACCTCGACGCAATCCATATATTTGCAGCGGATACAGGCGTCGGTGACGACATAGGTCATTGGCTACTCGCGCTCCCTGTAGCCGCCCCGCTATGCTCCGGCGCGCGGCGCGTCAACGCCCGGAGGTTCCTCGAGCTCCCGATAGCATTCGCGCGCTTCGCCGGCCGGGCCGCGGCGCGCCGGCAGAGCGATCACCCTGAGCACCCGGACTCGGTCGCGCAGAGGGAGCGCAATGGTGCTTCCGATGCGCACCGGCTCGCTGGCCTTGGCGACCCGCTTGCCGTCGATGCGGACATGGCCGGCATCGACCAGCGCCTGGGCCAGGGTGCGGCTTTTCACCAGCCGGATGCAGTGGAGGTAGCGGTCGATCCTCATATTTCCGCTAGTCGGACAAGGGTTCAGCGCTTGAGGTCGGCGAGCGCTGCAAAGGCGTTGGGCGCGCGCTTGCCGGCGGCGTCGGGGCGTCGTGCCCGCCGGCCGCGCCAGCGCCACGCGTCGCCGGCCCGGGCGAAGCCAATCTCGGTCATCAGCTTGGCGATGGAGTCCTCGTCGAGCCCGACCGACCGCGCCAGCTCGGCGTCGACCGGGTCCTTGCCGCCCGCCGACTTCACCTTGTGGGCGTGGCTTGCGAGCCGGTCGGCGAGATCGATCCGAAGCCATTGGCGGCCGATCCGCCGATAGGCCAGCGCCGCTCCGCGCGGATCGGCGTTCGATCCGAGCATCGCCGCCTCGGCTGCCGGCAGTTCCGGCATCGGCAGGCCGGACCGCACCGCACCGAGCGCCGCCCGCCAGCGCTGCACGGCGGGCTTCAGGAGCGCCGGAACGAACAGGTCCAGCGGTCCCAGGCGCACGCGCAGCTTGTGCAGCGCTCGCCGGTCGACCGGATCGAGCGCGGCGATCGGCGCCAGCATCGCCCGGCGCGGCGCGACTCCACCGGCATCGGCGAGCATCGCGGCCAGCGCCCGCACTC